>MTNR01000001.1 GCA_002011495.1 Dehalococcoides sp. JdFR-56
CGAATCGGGGTAAAGGTGCCGGTATAGGTCGCCGGGTTGCTGCGCGGGGTGCGCCCGATGGGAGACTGGTCAATATTGACCACCTTGTCAATATGCTCTATACCCAGGATGTCATCACAGTCACCCGCCCTCTCCCTTGCGTGGTAGAATACCTGGGCCAGCTTCCGATACAGGATCTCATCAATGAGGGTGCTCTTGCCGCTGCCGGAAACCCCAGTGACACAGACGAACTTGCCCAGAGGAATGCGCACCTCAATGTTCTTGAGATTATTCTGCCGTGCCCCCTTGATGATTATCTCCTCCCCCGAACCGGGACGGCGCTTGGGGGGCACGGGAATCCGTCTCGCCCCACTGAGGTACTGGCCAGTGATTGACTCCTTACAGGCCATAACCTCAGCCAGCGTCCCAGTGGTCACAATCCAGCCCCCGTGTTCCCCGGCGCCGGGGCCCATATCAATGATGTGGTCGGCAGCCCGCATCATGGCCTCATCATGCTCCACCACCAGTATAGTATTGCCCAGGTCCCGCAGCCGCTTTAAGGTGCCGATGAGCCGAGCATCATCCGCCGGATGCAGCCCCACCGTGGGCTCATCGCAGATGTAGAGCACCCCCATCAGCCCGCTGCCAATCTGGGTGGCCAGGCGAATCCGCTGCGCCTCACCGCCGGAGAGGGTAGCCGAGGGACGGTCAATGGTGAGATACTCCAGGCCAACATCTTTGAGAAAGCCCAGGCGGGACTGTATCTCCTTGATAATCTCGCGGGCGATCATCCTCTCGCGCTCGCTGAGGACGCGCTCGCTGATCATGGTTACCCACTCCAGCTCCTGCACCACGGACATGGCGCAGACGTCCATGATATTCTTCCCGCCGATGGTCACCGCCAGAGATTCTGGTTTGAGCCGCTTACCCTGACACACCGGACAGGGCGTGGACATCATGTAGCGCTCAATCTCAGCCCGGGTATTCTCCGACTGCGTATCACGGCTCAGCCGCTCCAGGTAGGGGATGACTCCCTCATACCCGGTGAAATATTCCCTAACCCGCCCATAGCGGTTACGGTACCTGACCAGTTCCCCCTCCTCCCCATAAAGTATCACCTTGAGATGGTGCTCGCTCAGCTTCTTAACCGGCGTATCAAGGGAAAAGCCGTAGCGCCGGGCCAGCATCTGGAGCTCCCCCATATGCCAGGAAAGCCACCAGCCGGGATGAATCGCCCCTTGGGCGATGGATAGCTCCTTATTGGGGATGACCAACTCCGGGTCTATCTCAAGCTTCACCCCCAGGCCAGAACAGGCCGGGCAGGCACCGTGAGGGCTATTGAAGCTGAAGGTGCGCGGGGTTATTTCCCCCAGGCTGATGCCACAATAGACGCAGGCGAAGTGCTCGGAGAAGAGCAGCTCCTCACCGTCAACAATGGATACCAGAACCACTCCAGCCCCAAGCTTGAGCGCGGTCTCCACAGAATCAGCCAGCCGATTCTCACTTCCGCTCTGGCCGATGACCAGCCGGTCCACCACCACCTCAATGGTGTGCTTCTTGTTCTTATCCAGCTGGAACTCCTCGGAGAGGTCACGAATCTGGCCATCAACCCGCACCCGCACGTAGCCTGCCTTGCGCAGGTCATCAAACACCGTCTGATACTCGCCCTTGCGGTCTCGGATGAGCGGGGCCATAATTAAGATACGGCTGCCATCCGGGAGGTTGCCGATGGCGTCAACGATCTGCTGAACGGTCTGGGTGGTGATCTCGCGCCCGCACTTGGGACAATGAGGATGACCGACGCGGGCAAAAAGCAGCCTCAGGTAATCATAGACCTCGGTTACCGTGCCCACGGTGGAGCGCGGGTTTCGGCTTGGCCCCTTCTGGTCAATGGAGATGGCCGGACTCAAGCCCTCAATGTAGTCAACGTCAGGCTTCTCCATCCTGCCCAGAAACTGGCGGGCATAGGCGGAGAGGGACTCCACGTAGCGGCGCTGCCCCTCGGCGTAGATGGTGTCAAAGGCAAGCGAGCTCTTGCCCGAGCCGGAAACGCCGGTGATGACCACCAGCTTATCCCGCGGGATGGTGACATCTATATTTTTCAGGTTGTGCTCCCTAGCCCCTTTGACCAGTATCGAGTTCAACGGCATTCTTTCAACACCTCTCTAACAAAATTTATTGTAACATTTAGCCTCAAGAGACAACAAGGAGACCCCCCAACGCCCTTGCCAAGAGGGGGCCAGTAATGCAATAATGCCAGAGGTCTATCTCCATTTTCAGGGGCTTATGGAAATCATCAAGGAAGCTCTGGCCAGGGGCCAGACGAACTTGAGCGAGCATGAGGCCAAGCAGTTTTGTGCTCGCTTTGGCATTCCGGTATGCCGTGAGGCCGTCGCCCATGACAGTGATTCGGCGGTGGCTGAAGCGGTGAAGCTCGGCTTTCCTGTCGTCTTGAAAGCGTCCGGGGAAAACCTGCTCCATAAAACAGAGGTGGGCGGCATTTCCTTAAGCCTCGCCACCGAGGCAGAGGTAAGACAGGAAAGCCACCGCCTGCTCCAGATTCCAGGTAGCCAGGCTCTGCTGGTCCAGGAGATGGTCAAAGGTGAGCGGGAGCTTGCCTGCGGCCTTATCAGGGATGCTCAGTTCGGCCCCTGCGTTATGTTCGGCCTCGGTGGCGTCATGACCGAGGTATTTCAAGACATCGTCTTCCGGGTGGCTCCCTTAAGCTCCTGGGACGCCCAAGAAATGATAAAGGAGATTCGACACCAGAAGATTTTGGAACCCTTCCGCGGCGAAGCTGGCGTTGACCTGGAGATATTGTCACAAATCCTGGTAACCCTGGGGGAGATTGGGCTTAAATACCAGGAGGTGCAGTCAATTGACATCAACCCGCTCAAAATCCGCCCTGATGGCCAGCCGGTGGCGGTGGACGCCCTGGTTAGCCTCAGGCCCCAGCCCGAACCTCCGCCAAAGCCAGCCGAGGAACCTCCCAAAACCGGAGATTTAACCAAGTTCTTTACTCCCGAGAGCGTGTCCGTAATCGGGGCTTCAGCCACCCCGGGCAAAGCGGGATATATCGTCCTGCGCAATATCCTAGCCAATGGCTACAAGGGCAAAATCTACCCGGTCAACCCCAAGGGCGGCGAGATTCTGGGCCTAAAGACCTACCCATCAATCACTAGTCTCCCTCAAGGCGTTGACCTAGCCATCATCGTCATCCCCGCTAGGTCTACCATCCAGGCGGTGAGAGAATGCGCCGCCAAAGGTATTAAGGCCGCCGTCCTCTCCGCCGGCGGCTTCTCTGAAGTAGACCAGGATGGAGAAGCCCTCCAGCGGGAGCTAAGCCAAACCATCGCCGAGACTGGCATCCGCGTCATCGGCCCCAATACCTCGGGACACACCTCCACACCACATAATTTCACCTCCAGCCTTTTCCCTCTGGGCAAGATTCCCCGCGGCAACATATCCTACATCGCCCAGACGGGAAACTTCGCCACCCACACCATGCGCTACATCATCACCGCAGAACACTTTGGCGTGGCCCGGGTCATTGGGCTGGGCAACAAAATAGACATTGATGAAAGCGAGGCGCTGGAGTACTACGCCGCTGACCCAGAGACAAAGGCCATCTTCATGTATTTGGAAAGCATCAAGCGCCCAAGGCGCTTTACTCAGGTTGCCCGCGAGGTAACCCGAACTAAGCCAGTCTTCCTGCTCATGGGAGGCACCACCCGGGAGGGAGCCCAGGCCGCGGTCACCCACACCGCCGCCATGGCTTCAGACGAGCGCCTCATTGATGGTGCCTTAAACCAGGCCGGCATCACCCGCCTCTATAAGTACTCGCACCTCTTCCTGGTGGCCAAGGCCCTGGCCAGCATGCCCCTGCCCAGGGGAAACCGAGTGAGCTTCCTCGCCCCCTCAGGGGCGATACTGGTCATCCTGGCTGACCTTTGCCACCAGCGCTGGGGCCTGGACGTTCCCCAGCTTGAGGAGAGAACTCGGCAACGTTTGCAGGAGATAAGCCCGGCTTACATCCGCATGCGCAACCCGGTGGATATCTGGCCCTCAGCTCTGGAACACGGCATCGAGTTCAGCTATGGAGAGGCCATCGAGGCGCTGATGCGCGACCCCAATATTGACGCCGTGGTGCCCATCCTCATGCTCGCCGATGAGGTCGGGGTGCCACCGCTGGACTTTCTGGTTAAGTTAGCCCAAAAATACCCGGAGAAGCCGCTTTATGTCACCTTCAGCGCTGAGAAGAAGCACATGGAAGCGGCCAAGGCTTTCCTCGAGCCCAGGGGCGTGCCCACCTTCCCCTTGATCGAGCAGCCCTTTGAGGTGCTCTCGATCTTAAACCGGTGCCGGAAGGCCATGGAGCGCCCTCGGTAGGTGATGTTATGTCAAATAACCCGTATCAGAAGACCATCCTGGATAATGGGCTGCGCCTGATCACCGCCACCATGCCCTACACCCGCTCGGTGGCCATCAGCTTCTTCATCGGTGCCGGCTCCAGATACGAGACCGAGGCCGAAGCTGGCATCTCCCACTTCATTGAGCACCTGTGCTTCCGGGGCACGTCAAAGCGCCCCACCGCCAAAGATATCTCCACGGCGATAGAGGGCGTGGGTGGCATCCTCAACGGGGGCACGGACAAAGAGCTGACCCTCTACTGGTGCAAGGTGGCGCAGCCCTACTTTCAGACCGCGCTCGATGTGCTGGTTGATATGCTGCTTGACTCCAGATTTGACCCAGCCGATATGGAAAAGGAGCGCCAGATCATCATTGAAGAGATCAATATGAGCAATGACACCCCTTCCCAGCGGGTGGGACTGCTCATCGATGAGCTGCTCTGGCCAGGCCATCCCCTGGGGCGCGATATCGCCGGCAGCAAGCAGTCGGTGAGCTCCATCACCAGAGAGATGCTGCTCGGTTACCTCGCCAGCCACTACCGCCCCGACAATACCGTGCTGGCCATCGCCGGGGACATTGAGCATGAGGAGGTGACGGACGCGGTAAATCAGGCCCTGGGCAAATGGGCCGGCCAACAGCCCCGCCCCGGCTATCTGGCCTATGAGGAGAAACAAGCTAAGCGGCTGCGGGTGGAAACCCGGGAAACGGAGCAGGTTCAGCTGTGCCTGGCGCTGCCTGGACTATCCCTCCTCCACCCCAAACGCTTCGCCCTTGACCTGCTCAACGTCATCCTCGGCGAGGGGATGAGCAGCCGCCTGTTTACCCAGATTCGGGACAAGCTCGGCCTTGCCTACAGCATCAATAGCTACGTTGACCACTTCCTTGACACCGGCTCGCTCATCATCTCCGCCGGAGTGGAGCCGAAAAACCTGCCCGTGGCCATTGAGGCTATCCTGGAGGAGCTGGGCAAACTCAAGGAACTCGTCCCCGAAGCTGAATTGGAGAAGGCCAAGGAATTCGCCAAAGGCCGCCTGCTGCTGCGCATGGAAGATACGCGCAATGTGACTGGCTGGATGGGTGGTCAAGAGATTTTGACCCAGCACATCCTCAGCGTGGACGAGGTGGTGGCCATCTTTGAGGCAATCACCACCGAAGAGCTGCAAGAGCTGGCGCGGGAGCTACTGGTGGGCGAACGGCTCCGCCTGGCGGTGGTGGGGCCAGTTCCACAGGATGAACCCCTGGAAGAACTGCTAAAGTTATGAGGTAGCACCACCAATGGCAAATAAAAATAGCCGCGGAGCCAAGTCCGCGGCTATTTTGGACGTTTGCAATAAGGAGAGAATTAGTACTCCATACCACCAGATGGCATGGCCGGAGCCTTCTCCTTCTCTGGGATATCGGTGACCAGCGATTCAGTGATCAGCACCATGGAGGCGATGCTGGCCGCATTCTGCAGGGCGCTCCTCACCACCTTGGTCGGGTCAATGATGCCTTTCTTCACCATATCGCCGAACTCATCGGCCTGGGCATCATAGCCAGTCCCAACCGGGCTCTTCTTCACCGTGTCCACTACCACTGAGCCATCTCTACCGGCGTTAATCGCGATCCAGCGGATCGGCTCCTCCACCGCCTTCCTGACGATGTCAACGCCGGTGGCCTCGTCTCCGCTGACCTCCAGCTTGTTCAGCGCCGAGAGGGCGTTGAGCAGGGCGACGCCGCCGCCAGGCAGGATCCCCTCCTCCACCGCGGCTCGGGTGGCGGAAAGAGCGTCCTCAACCCGGTGCTTCTTCTCCTTAAGCTCAACCTCGGTAGCCGCACCTACCTTGATCACGGCCACGCCGCCGGCCAGCTTGGCCTGGCGCTCCTGAAGCTTCTCGCGGTCAAAGTCAGAGGTGGTCTCCTCAATCTGGGCCTTAATTTGCTTGATTCTCGCCTGGATGGCCTCCTCTGAGCCCTTGCCCTCAACGATGGTTGTCTTGTCCTTGTCCGCAGTCACCCGGCGTGCTCGGCCCAGGTCTTCCACCGTGACTGAATCCAGCTTCCGCCCCACATCCTCGGAGATCACCTTGCCGCCGGTGAGAATGGCCATGTCCTCCAGCATCGCCTTGCGCCGGTCGCCAAAGCCAGGGGCTTTCACCGCCAGGACGTTGAGCGTGCCCCGCAGCTTGTTGACCACCAGCGTGGCCAGCGCCTCACCATCCACATCCTCAGCCACAATCAGCAGGTTCTTGGACACCTGCAGTATCTTCTCCAGCGCCGGCAAGAGGTCAGCCACTGCTGATACCTTCTTATCGGTGATGAGAATGTAGGGGTCATCAATCACCGCTTCCATGCGCTCTGGATTGGTGATGAAATAGGGACTGATGTAACCGCGGTCAAACTGCATCCCCTCCACATACTCGGTCTCAAAGGCGATGCCCTTGGACTCCTCAACGGTGATCACCCCGTCCTTGCCTACCTTGTCCATCACCTCGGCAATCAGATTGCCGATCTCCCTATCCTTGGCGGTGATGGTGGCCACCTGCGCGATCTGCTCCTTATCCTTCACCGGGGTGGATATCCTCTTCAGCTCCTCAACCAGAGCCTCGGTGGCCTTTTCAATACCTCGCTTCAGGGCCAGGGGATCAGCACCCGCGGCCACGTTCTTGAAGCCCCCAGTAATGATGGCGTGGGCCAGCACCGTTGAGGTGGTGGTGCCATCACCACAGGCATCGTTGGTCTTGCTGGCCGCCTCTTTGACCAGCTGCACCCCCATGTTCTCAAAGGGGTCGGGAAGCTCAATATCCTTGGCGATGGTCACCCCGTCATCGATCACCGATGGCGCCCCCCATTTTTTGTCCAGCGCCACCGGATGGCCCTTGGGGCCCAAGGTTACCTTAACAGCATCCGCCAGAATATCTATCCCTCTCTTCAGCGAATGTCTGGCCTCCTCACTAAAAATAATCTGCTTTGCCATTTTTTCCTCCTTGCTGTATTTTGGTCACTACTTCGCTTTCTTTGCCAGGATATCACTCTCCCGCAGGATTATCAGCTCCTCATCATCGACCTTGATCTCGGTGCCACCATATTTAGCGTAAATCACAATGTCACCCACCTTGACATCCATGGCTATCCGCTTGCCATCCTCAGTCAGCCTGCCCGGGCCAACCGCGACCACCTCTCCCTCCTGAGGTTTCTCCTTGGCGGTATCCGGCAGGTAAATCCCCGCCTTCGTTTTCTCCTCCGCCTCAATGGGCTTGACCACCAGTCGGTCAGCTAGCGGCTGCAACTTGACTGCCATTTCCGTCCTCCTTCTGCAAATAGATTAGCTTACCCTCCAATTTTTAGCACTCTAACTCTTAGACTGCTAAAAACATAATAACTCAGATGAGCTTTCGTTCGCAACTCAATGAACACAGGTTTACGGCTAGTGAGAAGCACTGAAGCGAACTAGAAAGCCAAATTCTCCCTGATTCTTCTTCAAATTTACGCTTTCTCCTGATTTATCCTTGGGGAGAACTGGGAACAGGCCTTGGCTGAGGCGGCTATCATGCCTCACCCGGCCGGGTGCAGGGTAAAGCTAGCTTGGGCGGGAAGCCAGGTGCTCCGCAAGCTCAGCCAGGCTTTGAATCCGCGGGCAATCGGTGATTTCGGCGAAGTAGTTATCGCGGTCAAGCAGTATCCCCTTCATCCCCGCCTGCTCCGCCCCGACGACGTCAATCTGATACTGGTCACCAACGTACACCGCCTCGGAAGCCCCGACCTCAGCACGCCTGGCCGCCTCCTGGAATATCTCCGGCTGCGGCTTGGTACCGCCGACATCCTGCGAGGTCACCACCACCTGAAGTAGGGGCAGCAGCCCCAGGCCACTGAGCAGAGGGGTTAAATCGCGGTCGGCATTGGAGATGAGCCCCAAGGTCAGCCCTCGGCCTTGGAGGGAAGTTAAAGCTGGCATGACGTCATCAAAGAGCACCAGCTTCATATCAGCCTGCTCCATCTTGCCCAGTAGCCCGAGGATGATCCGCTCATCAGCCTCTATCCCTGCCTCCTTGAGCATTATCCTCTCGTACTGGGCCCAGACGGCCATCTGTTCCTCCCTCGGCCGCTGGCTCAGTGAAGCGCGGGCGATCTCTTGATAGATGAATTCGTCGGCCACCAGCAGCGGCCGGCGCAGGCTCTCTGGACTCACCTCAAAGCCAAACTCCCGCAGGGCCCTCGCCTGAAGCTCCTCGCGGGGAGGCTCATAGCGCACCAGGGTTTGGTAAAGGTCAAAGAAGACAGCTTTGATCATGATAGCTTCCTTATAGCCAAAACAATACCATTGTAGCCGAAGCGGTGCTGGCTGTAAAGGAAGGCCCTCTTCCGCCTGGGCCAAGTAAACAAACCCCTTGGCAAAAGTGTATACTTAAGGATAGACGACCTTTAAAGGAGTCGGGAAATGCCCGCTGTGCTATCAAGGCCTGATATTGAGCGCCTGCTCCAGCAGGAACCACCGCTGATTGAAGGCTGGAGCGACCTTGAGCAGCAGCTGCAGCCCAATGGCTTTGACCTCACCCTGCGCGAGGTGGCGCTGCTCCAGTCAGCGGGCAGGATAGCGGTGGCAAACAGCCAGCGCCAGCTAGCTCAGCCGGCGCCTCTGGCCTTTGATGGGCTGGGATTCATTGACCTCATGCCCGGCGCCTATCTCATCACCTACAATGAGATAGTGCATCTACCCAAGAACATCATGGCATTGGCCACGCCGCGGTCGAGCTTGCTGCGCTGCGGGGTCATGGTGAACACCGCGGTCTGGGATGCTGGCTACTCCGGCCGCTCCCAATCACTCCTAGTGGTCTATAACCCCCACGGGTTCCGCCTAGAGCGAAATGCCAGAATCGTGCAGCTGGTTTTCCTGCGCTTAAGCCAGGAAACAGAGGGATACCAGGGAACTTACCAGGGAGAGAATATCTAGCTTTCCGCCTTGCGGCGGGTAATCTCGTCCAGAGTATGACGGATGACCTCATCCTCAGGGAGCGAGGTATCAACGATGATATGAGCGGCATCTGCTACCTCAGTTACCGGGTCAAAATGCCCGCGCTGTGACTGGTATATCTCCCAGCGCCCGTCGGAGACCGAGCCCTGCTGCCACCGCTGCGCCAGATACCGTTTGACATTTTCCTCATCCAAAACGCACTCCAGGATGATGAAATCGGCGTTCATCTCCTCGGCCAGACTCTTCGCCCGCAGGCGCTCGGCGCGCTTGATAAAGGAAGCATCCAGTATTACTGAGCCACCCTGGCCCAAGGTATCCTTGGCCTCCTCAAATAGCTTGTCATAGGTCCTGCGGGTAAACTCGGCCGAGTAAATCCCGCGGTCAAACTCCTCAAGGCGATGCTCGGTCAGAGGGATACCGGCCAGGCGCTTACGGGTGACATCGGAGGAGATAACCACCAGCCCCAGCCTCTTGGCCAGAGCTTGTGACAACGTGGTCTTGCCGGTGCCCACCAGACCCACGGTGATGAAGAGGACTGGCCGCGACCAGGTGTAGGCATGGGCTAAATCAAAGTAGCTAGCGGCGATATCCTCGGTCCGCCGTTTCTCCTCCGGGGTGATATAGGGGTCATCCAGTTTAAGACTCTCCACCTTCCCCCGCACGTAAGCCCGGTAGCACTTATAGAAATTGAGCAGCCTCATCAGCTCCTCATCTTGGCTTCGGGCCACATAGGACTTAACGAAGTGGCGTGATAGGTCAGCCCGCCCGTAGTGGTCCAAATCCATGGCCAGAAAGGCGACTTCCGAGGCGACATCGCCGTAGCGGAAGCGGTCATTGAACTCAATGCAGTCATAGATGCAGATGTCATCGCAGAAGCAGATATGGGCGGCGTGAAGGTCACCATGGCAATCCCGTATTCGGCCCTCGGCAACCCGGCGGCGAAATAGGTCCGTATTTTGGGCAATAAAGGAGTTGGTATAATCCCTGATGTGCTGATACCTTTCCTGGGAAATGGTTCTACCGATATATTTCTCGGTCTGGCTGAAGTTTTCCTCAGTATTTCCGGTGATGGTACCCAGGTCACCAAAGGCGCTGATGGCAGGGCCGGTCTGCGCGCTGCGGTGGAATTCAGCCAGTTTCTCCGCCACCCTGGTCAGCATCTGCGGAGATACCCTATCTTGAGCCAGCAAAACATTCATCATCGCCTGCTGGGGGAGGCGCCGCATCTTCACCGCATACTCCAGGGCCTCACCCTGCCCTTCCAGAGAAATATGGCCCTTCTCGTTGACTACAGACACCACACCCAGATAGGCATCAGAGCAGAGCCGTTGGTTGAGCTCAACCTCCCGCTGGCAGTAAAACCGCCGCTTCTCCAAAGTGGTGTAATCCAGATAGCCCAGGTCAACCGGCTTCTTCACCTTATAGACATAGTCATCGGCCAGGAAGATGAAGGACATCTGGGTCTGCACCAGCTCCACACTGCGGGGGTGATGGGGATAGGCGCTGGGCTCAAGCAGCGCCTGAATTAGCTCCGGCAGCTCTGACATCGGCCTTCATACCCCTCTTTTTCTGGCTCAGGAAAATCGCTCTAGCTAGCTATGGTGGCCAGCCAATCTCTTAAGTCATCCCGTACCTGTTCGCGATTGGCTCTGGTGACTTCAACCAGCTTTACCTGGGGCAGGCGCTTGATGGCATCCGCCCAGGGGTTGGGGGCGAGCATGATGGTTCCCAGAACCCGCTTGCCGCTGTTGGCTATGGCCAGGACGCTCTCCCGGAAAGCGGCGGAGAAGAGCTCCATCTTGCCGATTTCATCAACGATGACCAGACAAGACCGAGCAGCGGCCCGGCGCAGCGCCGCCACGCCGACGCGTTCCAAGCCCTCAATATCAACTCCGTATTTGCCCACGCGATATGGGCTGTGAATATTGACATGCGCCAGCACCACCTCCTCGCCATCCAGGGTAACCAGCTTGAAGCCGAGCCTGGTGCCTTTATCACGTATCTCCTCGGTGTAAAAGCCGCCCGCATCAACCTCAAGCTCGGCCACCGCCTGCTTGATCAGACTGGTCTTGCCGGTTCCCGGCCGGCCGGTGAGCAAATAAACTGGCTTCATGCTAAGCTCCGGCCAGCTATTTCTGGGCCTGCTGCCGCTCCGCCTTCCTTCTCTCCTTCAGCTTCTTACGCTTGCGCCGATGTTTCAGGATAGCTACCCTTCTCGTCTTATTCATAGCTTATAAACTAATCCAAATCTTTTTTCAGCCACTCCTAGAGCCGAAGACCTGCACAAAGCGGGCAAAGGAGCGGTCATAGGTCTTCTCCACCTCGGGAGGGAAAACGCAACCAGGAAGCTCATCATACTTCAAATGATAGGCAAGACACTCGCAGCACTTGCCCTTTCGGGAACAGGGCTCATAGGTGCAGGTGCACTTGAGCATGTTGGCGTCAAGCTGGCATTCCATATATTGTAGCCTCCTCATCACATGTAGCGCTTTCTTATCTTCTCCGATAGCTCGGCCAAGAGCTCCAGGGCATGGGCGGCAGCCTCCTCAGCCGCCAGAGATGCCAGCCCGCAGCTAGGAGTAAGCAGCCCCTGTGCTATCAGCTGCCGGAAGCGGACGCCCTCCCTGGTGAAGGGAGCCATCGCCTCTTCCAGACGGTCTTTGAGGCTGGCCGCAGTTTCCTTGGCCAGCGCCTCCTCCTCGTTGGGGACAATCCCCCAGGCAACGTTGCCCCCTCTCTCCAGGAACCTTTTCACCTCGGCGGGATAGAGGCTGAGCGACTGCGCGTAATTATAAGCGTCAAAGCTGATGATATCCACGCTAGTGCTGAGCAGGATAGACCAGTCAGTGTTCCCACAGCAGTGAACCCCCTTCAGCCCACTCAAGCCAGCTAAGACCTCCTCCAGCAGATTGACCACCCTCTCCCGGGAGAGCATCATGCCCACCGAGCCAAAAGCGGACATATACGGCTCATCAATGAAGATGATGATGTCCCGGCATATCTGCCGCAGTTCCCTTTCCTGCCAGGCCGCCTTCAATTTGAGCAGCTTGGGCACAGCATCACCCAGCACCTCATCATAGAGAACGCCCTTGCCCGCATCATCGGTTACTGTCAGTCCCCAGGTAACCGGCCCGGTGACATGCCCCTTGACCGCCAGAGGCGAGAGCCCAGACAGAGCGAGGAAGTGGTGGAGACCAGCGGCATATTCCGGGCTGATGGGGAATTTATCCAGGTCATTCTCAAGGTAAGCGCTGTAGAGCTGCTCCAGCGGCCTATCCAAATCCTGGGAGCGGTCAACGTAGATTTTCTTCTCATCCTCCCTGACCACCACCCCAGGGAAGCCCTGGCTGTACTGGACATACATGTTCTCCAGAAAAGAGCGCTTGGGTAGCTGTGGCCAGGCAGGGATGTCCTTGAGGTAGCGGGTGATCTCAGCGCACGCCACCTCGGGCTGAATATGGGGCATGCTGCCGATTATCGTCGCGCGGCAGCCGAATTCAACACCAGGCATCAGGCTAACCCTTCCTCAGATACCTGCCGATGAGCAAATCGAGCTTCTGCTTCTGCTTATCCGGTATCAGTTCCGACGCGGTGACCACCGCCGTCTGGAGCGCTGTGGCGCACTGGCAGTCCCGGCGCTGGGGCACCCTGCCCACCGCCAGCTTGATGATTTTTTTGGCGGTGTCAATATTCTGGCGCAGGGTGTTTAAGATAATTTCCGCGGTGACCGCCTCGTGCTTTCTGTGCCAGCAATCGTAGTCAGTGATGCAGGCGATAATAGCGTAGCAGATTTCCGCCTCCCGCGCTAGTTTGGCTTCAGGCAGCGCCGTCATGCCGATGACATCCACCCCCCAAGAGCGGTAGAGAAATGATTCTGCTCTAGTGGAGAAGGCAGGGCCCTCAATCACCACATAGGTGCCCCCCTGGTGAACGGTGGCCCCCGCCTCCTTGGCCGCCTGATAGACCACCTGGCTCAGCACCGGGCAGAAGGGCTCGCCGAAGGGGATGTGCACCACGACACCCTCCCCGAAGAAGGTATTGGCCCGGCTGCGGGTGCGGTCAATCAGCTGGTCAGGGATGAGCAGGTCACCGGGCTTGAATTCCTCCTTCAGGCTGCCCACCGAGTTGATGGCGATGATACGCTCCACCCCCAGCGATTTAAGCGCGTAGATATTGGCCCTTGAAGGCACCTCAGTGGGCAGGATGCGGTGCCCCCGCCCGTGCCGGGGGAGAAAGGCAACCCCCACCCCCTCCAATTTGCCCACAACGATAGTGTCACTCGGCCTACCGAATGGTGTATTTATATCAACTTCTTCGATATCAGTTATGCCCTCCATATCATATAGCCCGCTCCCGCCAATAACCCCGATTTTAGCCTGTGGCATCGGAGACCTCCTTACCGCGTCATGCTAGCGCCAAACTGAAGACCCAAACTAAATAAAATATACCATAAATTACTCGGTGCGTAGAACCACTTTATACCACAAGGGAGATAAGAAACTGGATGGGGCCATCGGCTCAAGAGCCAGTTACTTGAAAAAGCGCCACTTTAATCAATTGGCCAGGTGATGTTAAAGTATTTCAGTCTCCTCACGTGAAGGAAGGTCTCCACCGAGGCTACCCCGGGTATCGGTGCCAGAAACTCGGTGACGAACTGGTCTAGTAAATTGGTGTTCCGGAAGCGGGTCACCAGTATAATATTATGCCTCCCCAGCGCCACCGAGGCGATGGAAACCGCCGGATGTTCGATTATGGAATCAATAATCTTGTGCGGATTGGGTATGGAAACGGTAATGCCTATCGTGGCTCGCGCCCCATACTCCAGCTCCCTGGTTATGGGAATAACCTCCACCGCGAAGAGTCCCTTGGCCTGCATCGCTTTTAATCGTTTCCGCACCGTATTCTCGCCCAAGCCAAGTTTCTGAGATAGCACCTTGGGCTGAGCCGGGCCCTCCTTGAGCAAATGCTCCAGTATGGTTCTCTCGGTATTATCCATCTCATATCGTTCGTAATGGAATGAGTTCAGATTCGCCAGGTCATAAAAAGATTTGTTTCTTTTCAGCGTTGGCTTCGGCCAGGAGAGAAAGTTATATTTTCGGGGATGCACCAGCAGGAATGTCTCCGCCGCGTTGATGCCGCTGATTTTGGTCAACTCTGAATTGACAAAGTCAGCAAGTTTATCAATGGTATCGAAGAAAACAGCTATCATAAGATCGAATCTGCCCAAAGTCGCCGCGGCGAAGTAGACTGAGGGATTGGAGACCAGCTTGCGCGCCACATTGAGGAAGGAGCCAGGCGATACCCTGATGCCAATCCTGGCCCAGGCTCGGAACCCCAGCAAGACCAGATTGGGAACCACGATCTTGCGCACCAGGCCAGTGCTGAAAATATTATTGATGCGCCGGCGAATCGTCCTCTCGCTGACGCCATACTGGCCAGCCATTGTGGCGTATCTCTGAACGCCCCGGCTCTCCAAATCCAAGATTATTTTCTCATCAAGCTGGTCCATGCCAACTAGCAGCTTCCTCTGGATAATTTTTTACCGTGCTATCTGGTAAATAATACGTTGGCCAAATCAAGTTGTCAATATTTGGCATATTCTGTCACTTATCGACCTCTCCTGCCCGATATTTTTACCACGGTATGCTAAAAATTGGCATTTTTGGGCTTGACATTTCCTATTTTGACCTCTAGAATAGCGGAAAGCGTTAATATTTTGCAACAAATAGGCTGAATTTGGACAATAATATTCCCTTCAAAATTTATGAAGGGAATGCCCTAAACTACTAGGAAGGGGGGTGATGGCTTTCCACAACCGGAATTTCGGGCGCTCTAGCATTGCAAATATAGGAGGGGAAAATGGACAGAAGAGCGATTTTGGCCCTAGTTATGGTGACGGTGCTGGCCGCCGGTCTGGTTGCCTGTGCCGCCCCAGCACCTGCCCCAGCTCCAGCCCCAGCGCCGGCCCCCAGCCCAGCACCTACGCCATCCCTGCCCGAGGTGACCTGGAACCTGCAGGGCTTCCAGATAAACTATGAGACACTGCCGATGCCTCAGTCCCTGGAGCTGGCCAAGAACGTTGAAGCGCGCACCAATGGCAAGTTCAAGATCCACGTGGCACTGGAGGGAGAACTGGGCGTTAACCGAGACAATTACAATGAAGCCGCACAGGCAGGCATCATCGAGCTGATTCAGCACAGCAGCCCTCTTCTGGAGAGGATAATACCCCATATGGGCGTATACCAGCTCCCACAACTGGCGGTTACGCCACAAGAGTGGGAAAAGCTGATGGTAGCACTGGGGGAGACGGACCAGGCTGCCATGAAGAAGTATGGCTTCCAGCTCCTCAGCCCCGGGGTGATATACTGCGACTGGAACCAGGAGATGTTCACCAAGGAGCCAGTTAAGGACATGACCAATCTGGATGGGCTCAAGGTGAGGGTATGGCAATCCGCCATGGAGAAGCTAATCGCTGCTCTTAATGGCGACCCAGTGTATATGGCCTTTACCGAGGTTTACATGGCCATGCAGCGCGGAGTGGTGGATGGCTTCATTACCGGGCCTCCGGCCGCCGAGGCGATACCAGTCTGGGAGATCGGCACTCAGTTCTATCCCATTGGTCTGCCGGGTGGAGGGCGCTTCCTGGTGGTCAACACCAAGGCCTTTGAGTCCCTGCCAGAAGAGTACCAAAAGATTCTGGTTGAGGAGGGGGAGAAATACGGCGAATCCGCTAGACAAGGTGTGGCCGGCGAAGTGAAGGAAGCCCTGGCTGCGTTTGAAGAGCATGGAATGACGCTGAACGAGCTGAGCTCAGCAGAGAGGGAGGCCTGGAGGGCAGCCGCCCTGCCGCTCTGGGATGAATTCGCCAAGGCTGACCCCAACAATGCCAAAGTGCTGGAAATGGCCAAAGAGGTTCTCGGCATAAAATAAGCCAAGGCCTCTGGTAAGGGCGGCCAGGCGGCGCAAATCAGCTTGAAAGACTGGTGAAAACGATGCTGGGAAACAGGTTAAAGCGCTATCCTGACAGGCTGGGGGAGTGGTGCTCCCGTGTGTCCACCGTGCTCACTGCGCTACTCCTGGTCTTCATGGCGCTGCTGATAACGGTAGATGTCATCGGGCGAGGCGTATTCTCCAAGCCGACCCTCATCGCTGATGCCGCGTCAGGGTACGCGCTGGTTGGCATCGTTTTCCTGGGCCTGGCGGTCAGCGAGTGGTCAGGGAAACACGTTACGGTGCAAATCCTAACCCGACGGCTGCCTCCACACCGGCGCGAGCAGGTGGAGGCAGCCGTCCTGATTATCACCTTGGCCTTCGCCATTTGGTTTCTCTGGATCCTGTTTGGCGTGGTCAAGGTGAATTATGTCAACCAGACTGTTTCCATCGATGCCCTGCACATCCGCATGTGGATACCATATTCCGTCGGCCCCATTGGCACCGGTATTTTCGCCCTGGTGCTACTGGCTAAAGTGATTCAGAAAATAAGAGGCCTGGTGAGTGCTAGAGAAGTCAAATAAGCATGGGATACCGCCCGGGCTCTAAATTATATGCGTTAGGTCAATTGTTTGGCAGGGAGGTCAGTAATTGGACGCCAATGCCGCGGTAATCCTTGCCTTTGTCATCTTCGCTGTCCTGCTCCTCGCCGGCGCGGAGATCGCCGTGGCTTTGCTCATCAGCGGGGTGGCGGGCTTCTTTCTCTACCGGGGCGACCCCGGCTTTACCCCTCTTATCCCCTACGGAACCTTAAACAGCTTTATCCTGACCGCCATCCCCCTGTTCATTCTCATGGGTGAGATTCTGGGACGCTGTGGAGCCTCGGACATGATTTACTCTAGCGCCAGCAAATGGCTGGCCTGGGCTCCCGGAGGTCTGCTCCACTCCAACATCGCCGCCTGCGCCATGTTTGCCTCCATCTCCGGTTCAAGCCCGGCGACTGCCGCCACCGTGGGCACCGTGGCCATCCCCCGAATGAAGGAGCGCCGCTATGATACTCAACTATTGCTGGGCTCAGTGGCGGCAGGGGGAACCCTGGGGATTCTCATCCCGCCAAGCATCACCATGATCATTTACGGTGCCATAAGCCAGACCTCCATTGGAGCGCTTTTCGCCGGTGGCCTCATTCCCGGCATTATGCTCTCCATAATGTTCATGATTTACATCGGCATCAGGGCGATGATGAACCCCAGACTGGCACCGCGCGAAAAACCCCCCTCAAGGAGAGAGCTGGCCTTCAGCCTCATCTCCATGTGGCCTCTATTATTTATGGCGGTGGTGGTGCTCGGCGGGATATTCGGCGGCTTTCTCACCCCCACTGAAGCCGCCGCGGTGGGCAGTGTGGCCGCCATGGTCATCGGGCTGATGCTGCGGCGGCTGAACTGGCGGGTATTCCGGGAGTCCGTGGTTGAGGCGGTGAAGACCAGCTGCATGGTCCTTTTCATCCTCATGGGCGCCTTCGTCTTCGCCGGTTTTCTGGCCGATACCAGAGTGCCATCAGCCATATCCATCTACGTGGCCAGCCTGGGTTGGTCAAAAATCCCGATACTGGCGGCCATCTATTTCCTCTACATATTTTTGGGCTGCTTTATAGACCCCGGCTCAATAATGGTGATTACACTACCTGCCATTCTGCCGATACTCAATGGCTTTGGCATCGACCTTATCTGGTTCGGGGTGGTGGCCGTGGTGCTCTCCGAGATCGGCATGATTACGCCACCGATGGGGCTCAATCTCTTCGTGGTTCAAGGCGTCTCGGGAGAGGACTTGGGCAAGGTGGTCATCGGCATAACGCCCTTCTTCTTCATATTGCTCTTGGGCGTGGCCATATTAACCGCCTTCCCTATTATCGCGCTATGGTTTCCATCGCTGGTGGGGCTTGCCGCAGGATGATTTTTGGCCACTAGTAGCAGGAGCTTAAAAGATGAGCTGAGGGAGGAAAATAAATGATCATTGACTGTCATATGCACGTGTTTCCCTGGCTGGGCGGCGCCTGCGGGTGGGAGAGCCAGAAGGCACACCTGGACTATCTCCAGAAGTTCATGTACAGCGCCGCCCGGCCCCAGGCAGCGGCCAGGCCAGACTTCTGGACCTCCGAGCTGAACATCAACTTCAGGGTGGGCAAGTTCGGGCGGATGGAGTGGAGCGAAGACGGGGTGGAGTATTACCGCCAGTTCATGCCCCCCAGCTTGCAGGAGCAGAGCGCCCCGCCGGAGTTCATCCTCGCCCAGATGGAACATGCCGGCGTGGACATGGCCGTCCTGCAAAACTGCAAGCTCTACGGAAAGCTAAATGACTACTTCGCTGAGGCGGTGAGGAAATATCCTGACCGATTCGTCGGCACAGGTGAGATTGACGAATTTCACGCCGATGAGGAGAGGGAGATCTCCAAGCTGAGGTACATCACCAAGCAGCTCGGCTTCACCGCCCTATTTTACGAGGCAACCAGGTTTGTGGAGACTGATAACCCGGCTGGGTTTGCTGACAAGAAATTTGACCGCTTCTGGCGCGAGGTGAGCGACCTAGGCATCGCGGTTCTCTGGAATTTCACCTCGGCCAAGGCACACTACATGGCCCAGATGCGGGCTTTCGCCGCCTGGGCAGACAGGTTCCCAGAGATTCCCTCACTGGTCACCATGGGCTTCTGCGTCCGCCCCTTCCTTGACCAAGGCAAGGTTAAGTACCCGAAGGAGCTCTTTGCTATTTTCAAAAAACCGAACGTGTTCGCCGAACTTGCCTACCCGATTCAGGCCGGCCCGCCAGGCTGGGATTACCCCTTCCCCGAGGCCAATGAACTGATTCGGCAGCAATACGAGGAGCTCGGTGCTCACAAGCTCTGCTGGGGCTCAGATATGCCCAATGTGGAAAGAAATTGCACCTACCGGCAGTCCCTCACCCATCTGACCAAGTATTGCGATTTTATCAGCCAGCAGGATATGGAGCTTATTCTCGGCGGGAATATCGCCCGGATAATGAAAATCAAGACTGACCTGCCCAGGACCCCCCGACCCAAACGGGCGGATGTGGCCTAGGCAGTGGGAAAGGAGTAGAGCCAAAATGGCAAAAGTGAAAGCGGTGCAGTACGGATGCGGCCCAATTGGATGCGGCGTCACTAGATACGCGGCGCAGAAGGCAGATATTGAGATTGTGGGGGCCATTGACGTGGCCCAGGAACTGGTGGGGCGTGACCTCGGCGAGGTGGCCGGCCTTGACCGCAAGCTCGGGGTGACCATCTCCGCCGAGGCTGAAGCGGTACTAGCCCAAACCAGACCAGACATCGTTTTTCTCACCACCGCCTCGGCCCTGAAGGCCACTCGCCCGCAGCTGGAGACCTGTCTCAAGGCGGGCATCAATGTGGTATCCACCTGTGAAGAGCTGGCCTACCCCTACTGGAGGGAGCCTGAACTTGCCGCGGAAATAGGTGCCCTGGCAAAGCGCAGCCAGGTGACCGTCCTCGCCACCGGAGTCAACCCGGGATTCCTCATGGATACCTGGCCCCTGTTCATGACCGGCGTCTGCCAGGAGGTCAAGAAAATCAGGGCGGTCAGAATCCAGAATGCCTCCAGCCGCCGGGGGCCATTCCAGAAGAAGATAGGGGCTGGCTGCACCCTGGCTGAATTCCAGGAGAGGGTGGCCGCGGGCACGCTGCGCCATGTTGGCCTGGCAGAATCGATCGCCATGATTGCCGCCGGTCTGGGCTGGAGGCTGGATGACATCACCGAGACCATTGAGCCGGTGGTGGCCAAAGCCCCGGTCAAGACCGATTTCGTCACCGTTTCCCCGGGGCAGGCCTCCGGGGTAAAACAGATTGCCAGGGGCTTGATGGGGGGAGAGGAAGTGATCACCCTGGAATTTGTCGCCTCGGTTGATGCCCCGCAATCCTACGACGCGGTCTATATCAGCGGCCGGCCTGATCTAGAGGTCGTAATCCAGGGCGGGACCCATGGCGATGTGGCCACCGCGGCTGTCGTGGTCAACGCCGTGCCCCGGGTCCTCGCCGCGCCACCAGGCCTAGTTACCATGAAGGACCTGCCCATCGTTATCGCCCAGGGGTAAATGGCTTGGTCGCTTGCTAAAAATAAAGAAATGGAGGAAAGAGGAAAATGGCTTCAGCAAACATCGCCGAGCAATACAAACAGGCCCGCCCAGGCTCGCTAAAGCTGCACGAGCGGGCGGAGCGGCTGTTTCCGGCAGACGGGGCAACCCACGGCGCCCGTGTTCTTGACCCCTTCCGGCCCTACATCACGCACGCCAAGGGGTCAAAGAAATGGGATGTTGACGGTAATGAGTACATTGACTACGGGATGGGACACGGCGCCCTCATACTGGGACACGGCCATCCGGCGATAGTCCAGGCGATACAGGAGCAGACGGCGAAAGGCCTGCATTACAGTGAGAACCAGCCCCTGGAAGTTGAATGGGGAGAGCTCATCAGCCAGATGATGCCTGTGGCCGAGCGGATTGAGGTGTGCGCCTCCGGGCAGGAAGGCAACCTGATGGCTATCCGGATAGCGCGGACCTTCACCGGAAGAAAGAAAATCATCCGCTTTGAGGAGAACTTCCATGGCTGGGCGGGTGAGGTGGCACCAGAGGGCTCCGCCGGGGTCACCATGCCGGAGGTCACCTTCCTCCCCATGAATGATATCGCCGTCGTGGAGAAGGAGCTGGCTAGCAGGGAATACGCCCTGGTCATGATTGAGGGCGGCGGCGCCCACATGGCCGGGCAGATACCCTGGGAATATGACTTCATCCGCGAGCTTCCCCTAGTCACCAAGAAGTACGGGACGCTTCTCCTCATTGATGAGGTGGTCACCGGCTTCCGCGAGTCCCGTGGTGGCTGGCAGGAACTGGTGGGGGTCAAGCCTGATTTAACCACGCTGGGCAAATGTGTCGGTGGGGGTATCCCGGTGGGGGCGGTGGTGGGCCGGGCTGATGTCATGGAGGTGCTGGACCCCAAACGCCCAGCGGAGAAGCGCATCAGGCACACCGGGACCTGGAACGCCAATCCGATTCAGTGCGCCGCCGGCATTGCCGCCTGCAAGCTGTACTTGAACGGTGAGCCGCAGAAGAAAGCGGCTGAGATCGGCGCTTATCTCCGCGAGCAGGGAAATAAAATGCTCAAAGAGAAAAAGATAAGCGGGCGTCTCTATGGCCGCACCATCATCCACCTCTACCTTGGGCCAATAGAATATGAGCCCTCTGACCCCGCCTTCCCGCCGACAAGGAGCCTGGCGCAGATCATTAATCCGGCCATGATTCCGATAAAGAATGAGCTGTGTCTGCGGCTGCTGGAGCGCGGGATAGCCACCATGGGGGCTAGGTTCTTCGTCATGTCAGCGGCGCACACCAGAGAGGATGTTGACCGGACGGTGGCGGCGCTAGCTTCATCACTGGATGAGATGATGGCCACCGGAGCGCTCAAGGAGAGCTTGGCCGGGGTTAAGTAAACCGCCTGAGGGAAAATACGGGACGCTTGGCATTTTCCCGGGGAGATGTTTTCAGCCCCTGCGGCGCCAGCCGGTCATGGCGTGGCCAGTGGCGGCACCATGCCGTGGTGGAAGAGCCAGGCTATGCCCCAGCCGATGGGTATGATGATGACGACGAGGATCAGGCCATAGGCGAGTGCCAGCCTCCCCATCCCCTCCTTGGCTAACTCGCGGAAGTTGGTGACTAGCCCGATGCTGGTGAAGGTCAGCATGAAGAAGAGGTGGCGCATCGCCCCCTCCACGGGCTTCAGCCCCCACTCCAGGCTCTGCGGGGAGATCACGCCGGAGAGCCCGAGGCCCATGACGACAAACCAGGCGATGAAATAGCCGATAACAAACTTGGGAAACCTCCACCAGATCTCCATCTTTTCCACCTTCTCGCCCGGCCTCTTCTCCACGTGGTAGACCCATATCACCGCCAGCAGAAACGCCCATATGCCGATGAACATATCGATCCAGATTTTGGTCATTATCGCCGCGGAGAGAATCCACCCCGCCTCCCAGAACACCCCCATGCCGGCGGCCCGGTTCCTCATGAGCTCATCGGTTATGGCTCCGGCGGCGGCATCCGCGCCATCGGTCTTCACGGTGAGGCCAAGGCTGGCCCCGGCGGCTATGGGTTCGTTGAACCACGGGCTGTAGGTCAGTACCGAAGGCAGAATGAGAAGCTCAAAGACGGCGAAGACCACCACCAGGGCCGATATCATAATGGGCACGATGGCCCTCGCCCTGATGGCGCTGCCAGTGGCTATCGCCGCCGAGACTCCGCAGATGGAGATGCCTGAAGCCAGCGTCGCCGCCCATTCCCGGGTCAGCTTGAAGACTTTGCGGCAGAAGGTGTAGGCCAGTGGCCAGAAGATGAGGTAGGCGGCGATGGTGGCCGAGGCTCCCGCCACCAATAGCTCCATGGTAAACCCGGTCGCCTCTATGGCCTTCAAGCCCAGCTTGGTGCCCAGGGCGACGATGGCGATCTTGATGAACCACTCCGGCCTCGCCGCCGTCTTGAGAAATTCCCGGAATCTCTTGGGAGCCAGGTTCCCTATAATCAGGCCCACCAGCAGCGCCACAATATAATGGGCCCCGCCTATGGACAAGCTCCAGCCGATGCCATACTTTTCCCGGTCAACCGCGGTCCCCTGGACATAGGCATTCCGGGAGAGGATGTAGAGCACGGCGGTAAGCCAGAAGATCACCGTCCAGGCCAGAAAATACCTGCGGACGTCCCACCTCATTATCCTGGCGCCCAAGCAGGTGACCACGGAGAAAATGAGATAAGAGAGGATGAGGGATGCCCACCCGCTCACTAGCTCGGGATGCGCAGCTCGGAGGGCCTTACCTATGTCTACCCACTTGGGGAAGGCCACCGCCCAGCCGGTGAGGTCAAACCCAGCTACGGCGCCGATAAGGCCAATGGCCACAAGGAAAAGGCCGATCCACAGCGCCCACCAGTCTTCGCTGCTGCGTGCTCCTTTAAACCATTTGGCAAGGCTCATCTCTCTCCTCACTACGAGGGATTAGAGTATGAAGATGTTCACCAAGGCCCCCAAGATCACCAGCGCGATTAAGCCGGCGATAATCGACCACCTGACCAGGCCTGCCTCCCACCCCTCCCAGGGTTCCGCTTCTGCACTGACTTCGTTTTTCTTCTCCTCTGCCATTAAAGCTCCTCCTCTTTCAGGGCGGCTACTGCCAAAACTACTCTCTGGTCACCGTGAGGATAAACCGGCTCTCGCCCTCCTGCTTGAAGTCCGGCTTCATGCCCCTTCCTTTTAGCTCCTGCACCACGCTTTTCACCGATTCCATATCGCCCAGTATTATTCTCACCGTGTCCCCAGCGGCAAGATTATTTATCGCCTCGGTCGCCCTCAGCTTGGATAGGGGGCAGATGAGATCGGATACATCACATTCGTAGCTCGCGCTCATTTTCTGTCCTCAAACCGGCTTTCTTCCGCTTTTCCCTCCAGGTAGTCACGGTAGAAGCTGGTGTATTTAAAGGCATCATCCGGCGAGATGACCACGGCCAGGCCCTGGTGCGAGCGGGCGTAATTCAGGGCGGCATGGAGTATGGCCCCCGTGGTGGGGCCAGCGGGAATGCCCTCGCGCCTGGCCAGCTCAACCGCGGTCTGGTAGGCCTCCTCGTCAGACACTTCCACGGTGTCATCGATCACCGAGCTATCCAGAATCTTGGGTATGTACTCCGGAGCTAGTCCCTTAAGCCTCTTCATCCCCGGTAGTCTATGCTCAGATGCGGCGGGCTCCACACCAATCACCTTTATCTCTGGATTCTGCTCCTTGAGGTATCTTCCCGCCCCAACGATGGTGCCACAGGTGCCCAGGCCGGCAAAGAAGTAGCTTATTTCGCCATGTGTCTGTCTCCATATCTCCGGCCCCGTGGTGCAGTAGTGCGCCTGGACGTTGAGCTCGTTTTCGTACTGGTTCGGGCTGACATACTTATCTCTGGTGGCCGGGCTCCTTACCAGGGCGTCAACCAGCCCCCTGGCTCCCTCGGAGGGGAAGCGGGGGCAGAGGGAATCATCAGCCTCCCACACCTTTTTGGCGCCGAGGAACCTCAGCATCACCTTCTTCTCCTCGGGTATCCGCTGAGGAACGGCCACCTCCACCGCCAGCCCCCAGGCGTTGGCCAGGCAAACTAGGGCGATGCCGGTGTTGCCTGAAGATGGTTCCACCACCGTTCTCTCGCCCACCTCAAGCTCTTTCAGCATCTGGTAAGCGATCCTGTCTTTCACCGAACCAAAGGGATTGTATCTCTCCAGTTTGAGGTAAATCTGAAAATCCCGGCTCTCGGTTATCCGGTTCAGCCTCACCAGCGGCGTCGGGTTCTCCGGACCAGCCACAAGCTCGGTTATGTCAGCGTAAACCCGGAGCACATGGTCCGGCTTCTTCCCCACATGCTCCTTCTCTATTCTAGCTTCCATACTCCTTGGTGCTCCCTTCGCCCTGGTGAGCTTCCATCAGGGATAAAGGTTACCCCCAATCCAGTATCTTCTTCTCTCCTCTGGCCTCTCAATAACCTCCAGGTTGAGGGGTTTGACCACCTCTTCCAGATATTTCTTCAGACCGAGGCGCCCAATGGTGGCCCCGATCCTCTCTCTACCTTCAGCATTCGCCTGGTACCAGGCAAGGGTCTTCTCAATGAGAGGGAAACATTCCTCGTCCGAGACGAACTTGGCTACCTCATAGGAGAGGAGGGGATGCTTGCCGTGCTTACCCCCTACTCTAGCCAGCCAGCCCTTCCTCGCCTCCACCATGGCCTCCACCGGGCAGACCTTGATGCAATCCCCGCAATAGATGCACTTGCTGTCATCCCTCATCGGCAGCTCATTTACCATGGTGAGCGCTTTCTCCTCACAGTTGGCGGCGCAGAGCCCACAGCCATTGCACAGCTCCTCCATTAGCCTAGGCTCCACCATTCCCTGAAAGCCTAGGTCTGCGTCCCTCGCTCCAGGGCAATCAATGGGACAGCCGGCGAAGGTTATCTTGAACTTATGATGCCCGGTGGCGGTGCCAAAAAAGCGCTTGTCCACCTCAAGACACATGGTCTGAGAGTCGGTGAGGCCATTGGGGTTATAGGTGCACCCGGCACAAGCGGTGGGCACCCTGACCCGAGGGCCACAGGAGGCGACCGCCCAATCCACCTGCTTCAGCTCGGCGGTAACCGCCTCAAAATGCTGGTAGTGCACGTAAGGGATCTCAATTGACTGGCGAACTGAGGTGTGAACCTCCCCGCGCCCGTATTTCTCAGCAATCTCGGCGGCTTTGCGCAGCTGCCGCGAGCTCAGCTTTCCCGCGGGACAGCGAAGCCTCACGGTGAAAAGGTTCTCCTGGGTCTGCTTGATGAAGCCCCCGCTTTTCAGCTCAGCAAGGTCCACCTTCAGCTGCCGAGCTTCCCGTCTAAGCCTGGCGTCCATTTCTCCCCCTTATTTTCTTGAAATTAACAGTAAGCCTACCCGAACCGGTCTAAATTTATATGTAGTACATGACGGCCTCGGCCTGCTCCTTCTGTTTCTGCCTCTCCATCAGGTCGCGAAGGGTGATACCATCCAAGACCCCGCTTATCATCGCCCCCAGCTCGCTCCACACCTCACGCGTGGCGCAGGATGGGGAGCGCCCACATACCTCTGGATTATCGATGCACTCCATAAGAGCCGATGAGCCCTCAATGAGCTGCATCACCTCGCTCAGCTTGATTTCCTCGGGAGGCCGGGCCAGCGAGATGCCACCCTTGGTGCCTCGGGCGCTGCGCACTATCCTTCCCGCCAAGAGCGGCCGGATGAGCTGCTCAAGATAGCGCAGCGGGATCTGCTGCCGCTGCGCTATCTCCCGCAACAAAGTCCGCTCCTCACCGCCATAAAGGGCGAGGTCCAAGAGCGCCCTGGTGACATACTCTAGCTTGGTGGAAAGTTTCATCTCGGGCTATTGTGGACTAAGTTGATAAAGATACTGTACAATTCCATTCTAGGCGGTCAGCGGCGGGTTGTCAATAACCTTAAGGCACCACTTTGAGGGGGAATATTGCTAGGCGTGCTGGGGAGCGGGAAAAGGTAGCTACTTAAAGACCGGCTGGCTTAATCGGCGCAGTCCAGGATGAACCCGGTCTCGTCACAGCAGAAATACTTGGGACAGCGGATGCATTCGCCCCACACCTTGGAGGGGAGCTCCTCCTTCCGCTTGGGTTTAAAACCAAGCTTCTCAAAAATCCCTCCCATTGTGGAGAAGGCGAACACCTTCTTGATCCCGACCTTGCGGCCCTCTCCCACCAAATATCGGACGATCTGCGATGCCAAGCCACGGTGCTGAAACTGGGGATGGGTGGCCAGCGAACGAATCTCAGCGATATCCTCCCAGAGCACGTGAAGGCTTCCGCAGGCCACAATCCTTGGCGGCGCCCTCCCCACATCCGCCTCCACCACCACAAAATCCCTTATGTTCTCATAGAGGTATTCTGGCCCCCTCGGCAGCATCAGGTTGGAGCTGGCGTAACTATTGACCAGCGCCAGAATCTCCTCCACATCGGAAACGCGGGCCCGCCTTAAAGTCAAGCCACCCGAGTGAAGTCCCTTCAAGTCCTCCTCCCCAAAACCAGCCTCCAGCTGGTATCTTCGCTCTGCATACTTGTGGTGCAAGCAAACATCCTCCGGCAAAACCCAGACCGATTTAAAAAGGTGCCTAAATCGTCAGCGATGGCACCGGGTCTTGATAATGCTATACAATAATGTAATACAATGGTATTGTCAAATAACCTATATTTTGTCCTATTTTCTCCCTAGTTCTAGGAAGGAGTGCACCGTGAAGGATGAGATAGAAGGCGTCATCTTTGATCTGGACGGGGTGCTTGAGTTCCAGGGGAAAGCCTATCCTGGAGCCATCGAGCTCCTCAATCTACTACGCAGCCGAGGGATTCCCATCCGGGTCCTCTCCAACAGCACCCTAAAAAGCAGGCGCTCATGTGCCGAGAAGCTGAAGAGCAAGGGCTTCAACATCCAGGAGCATGAGGTGGTCACCGCTTCCTTCGCCACGGCTCGATATCTGGAGACCCTTAATCCCAGGTCTTGTTGGGTGATGCTCAAGAGGGAGGGGCTGGAGGAATTTAGCGGTTTTCGGCATGATCCGGATGACCCCGAATATATCGTTCTCGGGGATTTTCGCGAGGACTTCAATTTTCAGAACTTAAACAAAGCGCTCCGGCTCCTGTGCAAGGGCGCCAAACTGATCGTCATGATCACAGAAACCGTGGACAGCAGCCTGGGGGAGATGGAGCTGACGGTGGGGGCATACGGGAAAATGCTCGAGGATGCCGCCGGCATCAAGGCCACCTACATCGGCAAGCCGAACCGTTATATCTTCGATATCACCCTGGATACCATGGGGAACATCGAGAGAAGCCGAATCCTCATGGTGGGAGATAGGCTGGCCACCGACATCCTGGGGGCAAAGAACGCTGGCCTCAAGACAGCGCTGGTAAAGACCGGAGAGTTCCGGGAAAGCGACCTGGAGTCCCCGGTCGCCCTCCCGGACTATATCTTTGACTCGGTCGGCGAGGTCGCCAAACTCTTTCGCTGATAAACCCGGGCTCAAGGCCGCGGTGCTGCGCACTACCCTCTACTGACCTAGCGTTGCCACCATCACCGCCTTGATGGAGTGACAGCGGTTCTCCGCCTGGTCAAAGACGATTGATGCCTCCGATTCAAAAACATCCTCGGTGACTTCCATGCTCTCCAGGCCGAACTTCTGATAGACCTGCTCGCCGATGGTCGTCTCCCGATTGTGGAAGGCGGGCAGGCAGTGCATAAACTTCACCTCAGGGTTACCGGTCATCTCCAGCACCTTTTGGTTCACCTGATACGGCTTAAGTAATTCGATTCTCTCCTTCCAGACGTCCTCCCCCTCACCCATGGATACCCAGACATCCGTGTAAAGAAAATCGCAATCCTTCACCCCCTCCGCCACGTTGTCCGTTATCTTGATGCGGGCGCCGGTTTGCCTGGCGATCTCCTCCGCCTTCTGCACCAGCTCCCGCTGTGGCTGCAAGCTCTTGGGCGCCACGGAGCGGAAATCCATGCCCATCTTGGCCATGCCGATAAGCAAGGAGTTACCCATGTTGAACCGCGCGTCTCCCAGATAGGCAACCTTCACCTCGCTCAATGGCTTGGGGGTATGCTCCATTATGGTAAAAATGTCAGCAAGCACCTGGGTAGGGTGGAACTCGTTGGTAAGACCATTCCAAACAGGGACATTGGAATACTCGGCAAGGGCCTCCACGATCTCCTGGCCAAAGCCGCGGTAGCCAATCCCATCATACATCCTGCCCAGCACGCGGGCGGTATCCTTCATAGACTCCTTCTTCCCCAGCTGGGAAGCTGATGGGTCAAGGTAGGTTACCTTCGCTCCCTGGTCATAGGCGGCGGTTTCAAAAGCACACCTGGTTCTGGTGGAGGGCTTCTCAAAAACCAAGACAATGTTTTTACCTACCATTCTCGGCTGCTCAGTGCCGGCATACTTCGCCCGCTTGAGCTCTGCAGTGAGGTCAAGCAAAAAGCGTATCTCCCCGGGGGAGAAGTCCAGCAGCTTCAAAAAGCTTCTGTTTCTGAGATTATAAGCCATCTTGCACCTCCTGATTTTTTAGTTTTGATTTGCTTTTTCCAGCCGAAAATCAAGACAGCGATTTTTACTTCAGCCCCTCGCCTGGGCATTTCCGGGAAATTAAAGCTTTATTATCGCCACAAGCCAAAGCAAATGTCAAGCGGTCTAAACCCCTAAATTCCCAAAATTGGGCAGATATCAACCAGATTAGTCCCCAAATCTCGCAATTTCAAGCTAATTTTTCACAAAAATGGGGTTTTTACCCTCTTGACAAAGGCCAAAAGTGCATTTTAAAATGGGTTGCCGTATTTTTTTTTCAAGGGTGGAGACAGGGTGGGGGTTTTTGATTTGTTTTTAAATTCAAAAATGGTGGGCGTGAAGCCGATTAGTCGGCTAGGGCCACGCTAAAGGGCAAAGATGCTGCCACCGGAAAGAATAGTGAAAAACAGCGATAACGACCCAAGACCGTGGAAAGGGATGGCCAAGATCAGGTCACCAAACGATATAGATGCGGATGTCTCCCATCTTGTCATCTTGTAACCTAAATTTAACCGGCTCGACATATTCAGGAAACAATTATTGTTTAAACTGAAGAGGTTCTAATATTGAACCCCAGTTTAAGCAACAAAGCGCCAAAACAAAAGCAGAGGGATAAGCAGGTATGAAGAAGAAAAATATTCTCATTATCGGCTCCGCAGGAAGAGACTTTCATAACTTCAACATGTACTTCAAGGACAATGAAGAGTACAATGTGGTGGGCTTCACCGCCTCACACCAGGTCCCCGGTATTGTGGGGCGAAAATATCCTCCCGAGCTGGCCGGCAAGCTCTATCCGGAAGGAATCCCCATCTATGCGGAGGAGGAACTTGCCCAGCTGATAAAGGAGCTCAACGTTGATATCTGCGTCTTTTCCTACAGTGATGTTTCCTACCAACACGTGATGGGCATCGGGGCCATCGTAAATGCCGCCGGGGCCAACTACATGATGCTCGGCCCCAAGGACACCATGCTCAAAAGCAAGAAACCGGTCATCGCGGTGGGCGCGGTGAGAACCGGCTCCGGCAAGAGCCAGACCTCAAGAAGGGTCATTGAGATCCTGATGGCGAAGGGATTGAAAGTGGTCGCGGTACGCCACCCCATGCCCTATGGCGACCTAGCTGCTCAGAGGGTGCAGCGCTTCGCCGAGCTAGCTGACCTCCAGAAGCACAACTGCACCGTGGAAGAGATGGAGGAGTATGAGCCACACATCGTGCGCGGCAATGTTATCTACGCCGGGGTAGACTACCCGGCCATCCTAAAGGCGGTGGAGGAAGACCCCAGGGGCTGCGATGTCATCGTCTGGGATGGTGGCAACAACGACTTCCCCTTCTTCAAGCCCGACCTGATGATAACCGTTACCGACCCTCACCGCCCAGGCCATGAGCTCTCCTACTATCCCGGGGAAATCAATCTACGCATCGCCGATGTCGTGGTCATCAACAAGATTGACAGCGCCTATCCGGAGAACATTCAGAAGGTGCGGGAGAGCATCGCCAGGGTGAACCCCAGAGCCACCGTGGTTGATGCCGCCTCTCCGATCAAGGTTGATGACCCGCAGATAATCAAGGGGAAGAAGGTGCTGGTCATCGAGGACGGCCCCACGCTGACGCACGGGGAGATGACCTACGGTGCGGGCACAGTTGCCGCGCAGCGGTACGGGGCAAGCGAGTTGGTAGACCCCAGGCCCTACACCGTGGGGAGCATCACCGAGACGTTCCAGCTCTACCCCTACATCGGCAAACTCCTGCCGGCGATGGGCTATGGCGAGCAGCAGCGCAAAGACCTGGAGGTGACCATCAACCGGACCGAATGTGACGCGGTGGTGGTGGCAACCCCCATTGACCTAAGCCGGGTGGTGGACATCAAGAAGCCGAATACCCGGGTTTACTATGAGCTTCAGGAGATCGGGACACCAAACCTGGACGAGATACTGTCCGAGTTCGGGAAGGCGCATAATCTTCCTATGAAGAGTGCCAAAGGGGCATGAACACTCGGAGCTGGGAAACGAGGATACCGCTTTGCTGGACCGATTCTTCATCATCTCGCGGTTCAGTATTCCGCCCGCGGTGCGTGACGGCGAGCGGGAAGACTAGAAGCCGGTATTATGACCAAGCAGAAGGAGGTGTTTCCGCTATGTAGCAGTGAAATGGTTACCAGGAGAGCCGGGTACAGCCTGAATTAGAAAGGAGAACACGAAATGGCAAAGATTGTGAATTCCTGGAACGAGTGGGACCCCCTAAAACACGTGATCATCGGCAGACCAGAGGGCACAAACGTTCCCGCTCCAGAGCCAGCCTGGTGGTATGATCTGCCGGAAGGCGAGTACCCACTGCCGACGTATGGTCCTTTCCCACAGGAGATGGTGGATGCGGCCAATGAGCAGATGGATTACTTCGTCTCGGTGCTGGAGAAGCGGGGGGTCAAGGTGGACCGGGCGATAATCCATCCCTGTATGTACAACAAACCGGTCTCCACACCGGACTGGACGCAGCTGAACTGCCATGGCGTCAACAACGTTCGGGACGTGTTCCTGGTTCACGGCAAGTATATCATTGAGGCCACCACCTGCCGCCGCTCCCGATGGTACGAGTATCTGAACCTGCGCCCGCACTTTGAGCGGTTCTTCAAAGAGGACCCGGAGATGGTGTGGTTCACCGCCCCCAAGCCGCGATTGACAGACGAGTCCTACGTCAAGAATTACTACTACTACTTCAACAACGTCTGGACTGATGAGGAGAAGCGGGACCGGCTGTACAACTGGGAGTTCCAGCTGACCGAGAAGGAGCCCCTCTGGGATGCTGCCGATGCCATGCGCTTCGGCAAGGATATTTTCCACCAGGGGTCGTGCGTGACCAACAAGAGCGGCATGGACTGGCTGAAGCGCATGTTCGCCGAGCTCGGCATCCGGGTGCACCACGTCCTGTTTGACACCCCATGGCCTCCATCGCCGGACCGACCGGATAACTACCATCCCTGGCACATTGACGTGAACCTGGTTCCGTTGCGACCGGGGCTGTGCATGTACAACCCAGACTGGAAGCCACGCACCCCGGAGCTGTGGGAACTGTTCAAGATAAATGACTGGGAGCTGATTCCCGCTGCCAGGCCGACCTACGTGCACAAGAACAAGGTCTACCTCACCGGGCTGTATGAGGGCAAGTCATGGATCTCGATGAACACCTTCTCCATTGACCCGAAGACGGTCTGTGTGGAGGCGCACGAGACGGCATACTGCGAGCAGCTGGACAAGCTTGGCTTCGAGGTAATCCCCATCCCCTACGAGAAGGTGATCCCGTTTGGCGGTGCTCTGCACTGCACCACGCTGGACATCTACCGAGAGGGCAAACTGGAGGATTACTTCCCGAAGCAGATCCCGGGCTACTAATAACCGACCAACGAAACGGGGCGCCTTGGCAAGGTGAGGCGCCCCGTTGAAATTTGGGAGGGGATGAGGCTTCCTTAAAGGAGGTAAAAAAGCAAGATGAACGGTTATCAGATCGGTTTGATCTCCCTTGTAGCGTTGTATGTCCTGGTCGGTGTGGCCATGTTCTACCTGGTTCAGCGGAGCGGCCGGCGCTTCATCATCGCCGGTAAGCGGCTGCCTTTATTCCTGATAGGCACCATGCTCTTCGCCCAGGCGCTGGACGCCAACGCCACGCTGGGAAATGCCGGAGGCGTGTATGCCGGTGGGTTTTGGGCTGGATTCCAGTTTCCGCTGGGGCTAGCCCTGTGTCTTGTTGTCGTCGCGATATGGTACGCCAAGCCCCTGAACCGGATGAACCTGATCACGCTGGCCGATTTCTACTTCCGGAGGTATGGCCGCAAGGTAGAAGTCCCCGTGGGACTGCTCATGTGTTTCAGCTTCGTCATCCTGGTCGCGGGCAACTTGGCCGGTGCCTCCTGGATAATCCACATGGTCTTCGGCTTTGACTACCTCCCGTCGCTGATCATAATGAGTATCCTTCTCCTTGCCTACACCTTCAGCGGCGGGCTTTTCTCCTGCGCAGCCACAGACATAGTGCAGCTATACCCCGCTCTGCTAGCCTTCGTTGGAGGCGCTATCTGGCTATTCTTCAGCTACGGTGGCGGCGATTGGGGCTACTTTGCTGCGGCAATCCCAGCTGGCTACGCTGACCTTAGCGGCCTATACTCCATAGAAAACGGGGCACTTCTGAACTGGGCGGGTATCCTGGCGCTCGGCATTGGTGACGTGGTTGCCCTTGACTTCATGGAAAGAGTCTTTGCCGCTAAAGACCCGGAAACTGCCCGCAGGGGCTGCTTGTGGGGCGCTGGGTTCACCCTGATACTGGGGCTGGCAGCTTCATTCATTGGTCTGATGGCCTTCCAGCTCTTTGGGGACATCGATGACCCCAGGTCAGTCATAGTGCTGGCGGCGACCTCCATGCCGTTGGTCGTCGGGCTATTCGTCATGGCTGGTGTCATCGGTGCCGGGCTATCCACTGCCAATGGTGGCGCACTGGCTGTAGCCGCGGTGCTGGGCAGGAATATGCTGCACCGGAACATTGTCCTGCCCATGCACAGAAGAAAGGCCAGAAAGCTGGGAGTGAGCGTTGAAGACTTGGGGATTGACTGGCGTGTTCTGGACCGCAGGCTTCTCTGGTGGGCCCGCCTCATGCTAATACCAGTGATGGCAGCGTCAGTTTACCTGGCCTACGTCAAACCTGAGCCAGGCATCATGCTGGTTCTCGCCTTTGACGTGGTCTTCGCCGGGTGTCTGGTGCCTCTGACGCTGGGCATCTACTGGAAAAAGGCAAACGCGTATGGGGCGCTGGCATCAGTCGTCATCGGGTCTTTGCTCCGATTATACTTGTTCTTGACCATCCCGGAGCATTTAGCCGGTTTGGATACACTAATTCCGCCGGTTGTCTCCCTCCTGGTGATGGTGCCAGTGAGCTTGCTAACGCAGAAACAAGACCCGCCAAAGCATGAGGTGATCTTCGAAACTCCCAGCGAGGAAGAGGTGGCCCGAGCCATACGCTACTAAAAGACGTTAGTCCATCTGCTGAGGCAGAAAGGAGGACAAACTTAACGCAGCGCAGCAGGCGAGGAGGAGATAGCAGCTATGGAGAGAAACAGAAGCAAAACCTTTGTCATTGCCCTTGGTGGTAACTCCATCCTGAGAGCAAAGCAGAAAGGAAGTGCCGAAGAGCAGTATGAGAATATAGAGCGCACCGCGGAACAGCTACTGGATTTGCTCAGCAGCGGGAACCGCATCGTAATCACCCACGGCAATGGACCACAGGTTGGCAATCTGCTCCTCGCCTGCGAGGCTGCCAAAGATATCGTGCCCCCTCTGCCCCTGGACATCTGCGGCGCAGCCACGGAGGGCTTCATGGGCTACATGATTCAGAATACCCTGGCCAACCAGCTGCGGCGGATAGGGGCCCCACACAATATCACCACCGTGGTAACCCAGGTGATCGTGGACCGCAATGACCCCGCCTTCAAGCACCCCTCCAAACCAATAGGCCCCTTCTACAGCGCCGAGGAGGCAGAGCAGCTGCGAAGAGAGAAAGGGTGGGAGATCATTGAAGACAGCGCCCGTGGTTACCGGCGGGTGGTGCCCTCACCAATACCGGTGAATATCCAGCAGGCCAGAATCATCAAGAGCATGCTAGATAGCGGCGAGATAGTGATCGCCGTCGGTGGCGGTGGCATCCCGGTGGTGAGGGAGGCTAACCGCGACCTGCGCGGCGTTGAAGCGGTGATTGACAAGGACTACGCCTCAGCCCGCCTGGCCATCGAGATAGATGCTGACGTCCTGTTTATTCTCACCGCGGTGGAGTATGCCTATCGAGACTTCGCCACACCTCAGCAGAAGGCGCTGGAGGAGCTGAGCCTGGCAGAAGCCAAGAAACTTCTGGAGGAAGGCCACTTCGGCAAGGGAAGCATGGAGCCCAAGATCCGGGCCGCCATAATGTTCCTGGAGGAAACAAGCCCAGACCCATCGCGGGAACGGGAGGTGATCATAACCCTCCCTGAGACGGCGATGAAGGCGCTCGAGGGCAAGACCGGCACCAGGATTATCAGATAGTCTACCCGGCGCCGCTGAAGCCTTCTTCAAAGGCTGCGTCCGCCTCCGCATAGAGGCTGGGCGCAGCCTCTAAGCTATCCTTTCCTTCCCCAGGGATGGATAATTGACATCGGCGCAAGCTGACAGAATATCCCCCGATTTTTCTCCCCAGACTATTGACAAATGGCGTTAGCCGGTTTATAATTGCAACTGGTTGCACCAACAATGAGTTGCACTACTACGCTAAAGAACAAAGGGCTGAAACTCACCCCACAGCGAAGGCTTATTCTAAACATCATCCACGAGTCCGGCGGCCACCTCACCGCTGAAGAAATCCTTGACTACGTCCATGCCCGGGTGCCCGGGGTAAATAAATCAACCGTCTACCGTACCCTGGAGCTTCTCGAGGAGCTGGGTTGCGTGTACAAGAGCGAGCTCGGGGATAGATTCATCTACCACCACGCTGAGGAGGGGCACCACCATCATCTGGTGTGCCGCGCCTGCGGCAAGAGCATTGACTGCGATGAGGACGTCTTTCTCCCGGTGGAGAGAGCACTCGATAAGAAATATGGCTTTCAAGCCCACTTCAAGCACATGGTGATGAGCGGCCTCTGCGCCGAGTGCCGGGACAAAGGCTAGTAACTTTAAAAAATTTTTAAAGAGCCAGGCAATTGGTTTAGCCGCGGTCATGATGTCTATCCCCCGTTCGGTAAAAACCATCGCCTGGAATGGAAAAGGAGGGATGAGCTATGCATATCCCCGATGGCTTTCTGAACATGGCCACTGTGGCGAGCACCTACACCATATCGGTGGGTGGGGTGGCCAACGCGGTGAGGATAGCCAATAAGAAACTGGGGGAAAAGCAGGTGCCCATGATGGGAGTTTTGGCCGCCTTCATCTTTGCTGCCCAGATGCTCAATTTCCCGGTAGCCGGGGGCACCTCCGGGCACCTCATCGGCGCGGCGCTGGCAGCTATTTTGCTCGGGCCATGGGCAGCGGTGATCATAATGAGTGCGGTGCTCATCGCCCAGAGCCTCATCTTTCAGGATGGCGGCCTCCTCGCCCTGGGAGCCAATATCTTCAATATGGCCATCATCGCCAGCTTCAGCGCCTATTATATCTACCGCCTAGCCCAGTCACTCCTTGGCGATAGCGGCAAGGGGCAGCTCATCGGCGTTTTCGCGGCTAGCTGGGGCTCGGTGTTACTTGCCTCCATCGCCTGTGCCGTGGAGCTGGCCATCTCAGGGGCGTCACCCTGGGGGGTGGTTCTGCCCGCCATGGCTGGCGTCCACGCCCTTATTGGTATCGGTGAAGGGCTTATCACCTCAGCCGTGGTCAGCCTGGTGCTGGCCACCAGAGCTGACCTCATGCGCCTGCAAAAAATCTAGCCGTTTGGGAGGACACAGATGAGCAAGAAATGGTGGATAATCGCGCTAGTTATCTCTCTGGCGCTGGCCACCATATCGCCCTTGGCCTCGTCAGCGCCCGATGGGCTGGAAAGGGTGGCCGAGGATAATGGCTTCCTTAGCCTGGCATTGGAAGCGCCATTTGAGATTGTGGCTGATTACGTCTTTCCGGGGATAGCCAATGAGGCGCTGGCCACCATAATCGCCGGCTGGCTGGGCACCATCCTTTTGTTTATCGCCGTATACGGTCTTGCTTGGTTAATCAAATCAAGAAGAAGGACAACTACTGTCTAGTCAGATACCAAGTCCCATAGGTGTAATGAATGAGGCACAGTTTCCTCGACCAGTATAGCGACCGGGATAGCCTGATACACCGGCTTGACCCCCGCACCAAGCTGGTGAGCACCTTTCTCTTCATAACCGCGGTGGCGCTGACGCCACCTGACGGATGGGTGTCTTACGCCCTGTACTCGGCCATCTTGGCCATCTGGCTAATGCTATCCCGTGTGCCCCTCGGCTACGTTCTCAAGCGCTCCCTGGTGGTCCTCCCCTTCGTGGTGCTGATCGCCATATTCATCCCCTTTTTCCGGGAGGGAGAAATAGCCGGTAGCTACAATCTGTGGCTGTGGCAAGTGTCAGTTACCCACAGCGGGATTATCATCCTGCGCAATATCCTGATTCGGGCCTGGCTCTCCGTCCTCAGCCTGATTCTGCTCACCTCAACCACCAAGCTGCCTGACCTTCTGAGGGGGCTGGAGCAACTGCACATGCCCCGGGTAATGGTCATGGTGCTCTCCTTCATGTATCGGTATATCTTTGTGCTGGTGGATGAAGTGATGCGGATGAAGCAGGCCAGGGACAGCCGCAACTTCGGTGGCCGGCGCTGGTGGCAGATACGGACGGTGGGCAATATGATCGGCACCCTCTTCATCCGTGCCTATGAGCGCGGGGAAAGGGTTTACGCCGCCATGATGGCCAGAGGCTTTGACGGCCAAAGCCGGACGCTGAAGCGCCTGGAATTCAAGCCGGCGGATGCCTACTTTGGGCTGAGCCTCGGGACGCTGGTCATCTGGGGCAACCTCATCAACCTAATTTAGCTAGCCAAACAAGATTATGGACGACGCCATCAGAATAGAAAAACTCTCCTTCAGCTACCCCGATGGCCACCAGGCCCTTGCCGGGGTCAGCCTGGTCATTGGCCGGGGGGAATCAGTGGGCATCGCCGGCCCCAACGGGGCGGGGAAGTCCACCCTGCTGCTTCACCTAAACGGCATACTGCGCTCAGATGATGGGGCGGTCAAGGTCTTGGGGCAGCCCGTGGATGATAAGAACCTGAGGTGGATAAGAAGCAAGGTGGGGCTGGTATTCCAAGACCCGGATGACCAGCTATTCTCGCCGACCGTTTTTGATGATGTCGCCTTTGGCCCCATCAACATGGGCTATACCGCATCTGAGGTCAAAGAGGCAGTAGCCAGGGCTCTGGACTGGGTTGGCATGAAGGGCTGTGAGGAGCGCTCTTGCCACCACCTCAGCTTTGGTGAGAAGAAGCGGGTTTCCCTGGCCACCGTCCTGGCCATGGACCCCGAGATACTGGTGCTGGATGAGCCTACCAGCAACCTTGACCCCGCCGGCAAGTGGGCCCTGATCAGCCTGCTCAAAAAACTGGCCGTGACCAAGATAGTCGCCACCCATGACCTTGAGATGATGCAGGCTCTCTGCCAGCGCATCGTCCTCCTGGACCAGGGGCAGGTGGTGGCTGAAGGCCCTGCGGAGAAGATTCTGGCGGATAAGGATTTGCTCGCTGCCCACGGGCTGCTCTCCGCCGAGCCAGTCTAACCAACCCCTAGCTAGACCCCTTCACCACAAAAGATACCTCACTTCCTCTCTTCATTTGATTTCCTCCGCAGCGAGAACCGCTCCAAGGTCGCCTGCGCTTTTGCAGAAATGGTATAATTAAGCGCAAAGCAAAGGCCGCTCTCAAGTAAGCCAAACTGTTTATTATTTTGGAGGTGATTTGGGTGAAGAGGTCAGCTCATCTGGCAGAAGGCGCTGATAGCACGCTTTCGGCAAAACTGGAGGCCTTAAAGGGCCTGCTTTCTGAGATGGGGAGCGTGCTCATCGCCTATTCTGGCGGGATGGACAGCACCTTTCTGCTCAAAATAGCCTCCAGCGTGCTCGGAGACAAGGTGATGGCGGTAACCGCCAGCTCAGAAACCTACCCCTCAAGGGAGATGGAGGAAGCCAAGCGTAATGCCCAGATGCTTGGGGTAAGACACCTGGTCATCCATACCTGCGAGCTGGAGGATGCCAACTTCACCTCCAACCCCCCGGAGAGATGTTATTACTGCAAGAAAGAGCTGTTCTCCAAGCTGGTGGAACTGGCCCGGCAATATGACCTAAACTATGTGGCTGATGGCTCAAACTATGATGACTTGAACGATTTTCGCCCAGGGATGAAGGCAGCCGCCCAGTTTGGCGTGAGGAGCCCGTTAAAGGAGGCCAAGCTCACCAAAGAGGATATCAGAAGGCTCTCCCGGGAGATGAATCTGCCCACTTGGGATAAACCACCCCAGCCTTGTCTCTCAAGCCGGTTTCCCTACGGCGCCCCCATCACCAAGGAGAAGCTCTCCCGGGTTGAGCTCGCCGAGGAGTTTTTGATGAGCTTCGGCATCAGGCAGCTGAGGGTGAGAGACCATGGTGACATCGCCAGAATAGAGGTTCCCAGGGAGGACATGCCCCTGCTTCTCGATGAGAAAGCGGCCAGGAAAATCGTGGAGCGGTTCAAGGCCCTGGGCTACAACTACATCACGCTGGATATCCAGGGCTACCGCATGGGCAGCATGAACGAGCCACTAAAGAGGGGGAGTTAGCCTTGGACAGGGAGAAGATAACCGAGCTTCTGGAAAAGGTGAGAGAGGGGAAAATCGAGGTCACCGAGGCATTAGGCATGCTGAAATCCCTCCCCTACGAGGATCTTGGCTTTGCCAAGATAGATACCCACCGGGATCTAAGGAAAGGCTTCCCTGAAGTGATTCTGTGCCGGGGGAAAACCCCGGAGCAGGTGGCCAAAATCATGGAGAGGCTGGCTATGGGCAACAAGTTCGTCATGGCCACCAAAGCAAGCCAGGACGTTTATCAGGCGGTGAAAAAGGTAAGGCCAGATGCCGTCTACCATGAAATGGCGAAGATAGTAGTCGTCGGCAGGAAAGAGCGGGAGATGGCGACCAGAACCATCCTGGTGGTCAGCGCCGGAACCGCTGACCTGCCCATCGCCGAAGAGGCCGCGGTCACCGCCGAGGCCATGGGCAACGCGGTGGAGCGGCTCTATGACGTCGGTGTGGCCGGAGTCCACCGCTTCTTTGACCACAAAGAGAAGCTGTTTGGGGCCAATGTCATCATCGTTGTCGCTGGGATGGAAGGAGCCCTAGCCAGCATCGTGGGCGGGCTGGTGGATAGACCGGTGATCGCCGTCCCCACCAGCGCCGGCTATGGGGCCAGCTTTGAGGGGCTGGCGGCGCTGCTGACCATGCTCAACTGCTGCGCACCGGGCGTGGTGGTGGTGAACATAGATAACGGCTTTGGGGCCGGATACTTTGCCAGCATCATCAACCAGATGGGCGCGGAGAGATGAAGATAGCCTACTTTGACTGCTTTTCCGGCGTCAGCGGCGATATGATTTTGGGCGCCCTGATTGATGCCGGGCTGGAACTGCGGGAGCTTGAAGCGGAACTAGATAAACTGAAGCTCTCCGGATACAAGCTCAGCGCGGAGAAAGTAATAAGAGCGGGTATCTCTGGCACCAAGTTCAGCATGGAGATAACTGAGCAGAGCGGGGAGAGGAGATTAAAGGATATCACCCAACTCATTGACCAGAGCAGCCTGGACAGCGATATCAAAACCTTAGGCAAGAGGGTATTCCAGGAGCTGGCCACGGTTGAGGCGGAAATCCACGGCAAAGACGCTGCCGAAATACACTTCCATGAAGCCGGGGGGCTTGATTCCATCATAGACGTGATTGGTTCCCTGGTCGCCATAAAGAAGCTCGGCATTGAGGCAGTTTACGTATCCAAGATTCACCTCGGCACCGGCTTTGTTCAGTGCCGGCACGGGATGCTTCCCGTCCCAGCCCCGGCCACATTGGCTCTGCTCAAAGGGGTACCAATCCGCTCCCAAGGTATAGAGGCGGAGCTGGCTACCCCAACTGGCGTCTCGCTCCTCAGGACCCTAGCCCGGAGCTTTGGCACTATGCCGGAGATGCGGCTGGAGAAGGTGGGCTACGGCGCCGGGAGCCGGGAGCTGGAGATACCAAACCTATTGAGAGTGTACATTGGCGAAGCCGACGAGGGAGAATATGAACGGGACGAGGTTATCCTCATGGAAACGAACCTGGACGACACCAGCCCAGAGCTGCTGGCCCACGCCTCGGAAGTGCTCCTGAAACAAGGGGCGCTTGACGTCTTCATGACGCCCATCTTCATGAAGAAGAACCGTCCCGGAACCATGCTCAGCGTTCTGACGACGCCGGATAAGCTTGATATGCTCCTTGCTACCATCTTCAACGAGATAGCCACCCTAGGCGTCCGCCTGCACCATCTGGAAAGGAGAAAACTCTCCCGCGAAGTCATCTCCGTAGAGACCAGATTCGGGGAGATAAAGGTGAAGATAGGTAGACTGGAGAACAAGGTCAAAGCCATCTCCCCCGAATACGAGAGCTGCCGGGAAATCGCGCTGAAATTGGGAATCCCCCTAAAAGAGGTCTACGACGAAGCCAAAGAGATGGCTAGAAAAGCGCTATCCGGGGAAAAGAGTACCTAAAATATTATAAATTCCTGAGGCCTTCCCGCTCTCCGGCACTACTTCTCCAGTGTTAAGTGCGCTTACCCAGGCGACGACCAAACGCCTGGTATTCATCCCACATCTGCTGGGGGAGCCTATCGCCAAACTTGGTGAAGAACTCCCCAATCCCTTTGAGCTCCTCGACCCAATCATCCGCGGAAACCTCAAGCAGCCGGCGCATGGCTTCAGAGGGAAGGTCTAGGCCATCCAAATCAAGCGCCTGAGGGGTGGGCACATAGCCGATGGGTGTCTCTTTAGCCTCAGCCTCGCCCGCGCAGCGCCGCATTATCCAGTCCAGCACCCGCAGATTCTCGCCAAACCCGGGCCAGAGAAAGCGGCCCTGCTCATCGGTGCGGAACCAGTTAACATGAAATATCTTGTGGGTGGTTTGGCCAGGCGCTTGCCCACCTCAAGCCAGTGGCCAAAGTAATCAGCCATGTTGTAACCGCAGAACGGCAGCATGGCCATGGGGTCACGCCGCACCTCCCCCAGCTTACCGTACTGGGCCGCGGTGCGTCCGAGGCCATGGTGGCAGCAACCATGTTGAGCACCACGTAAATGCTATCGGTGAGCTCAACGCCGATCTTGCTGAAAGGTGAGCCAACCGGCCCCATGGAGAAGGGGATGGCGTATATGGTGCGCCCCCGCATGGCACCTTTGAAATAGCACCAGCTTTGGCGTAGGCCTCCTCTGGGCTCATCCAGTTATTAGTGGGGCCAGCGTCTTCCTTCTTACGCGTGCAGATATAGTTAGATGCTCGGTGCGGGCCACGTCATTGATTGCGGTACGATGGTAGACACACCTGGGAAGCTTCTCCTGATTGAGTTGGATGAGCTCCCCAGTGGCAAAAGCTTCCTTCTCCAGGCGCTCCCGCTCCGCTTCTGAGCCATCGCACCAGTAAATGTCATCGGGCTGACATAGTTCGGCACACTCCTCAACCCACCTCTTCAGGACGGCATGATTTGTCACCGCTGGCCCTTCTCCCTAGTAAAGTATAGTGCCCTAATAAAATTGAAGGGAAGTTTGCCCCTTCGCGAATTTCTGCTTTCCCAGGAAGCAGAAAACTGGAAATCCTCAACCGTCTGCAACTGTTTCGGTGCCTGTTTTGACAACACTCTAGTTAATCGTGAGATATTTGTCAACTTCTTACCACTTTGGGGGCTATTAAACTCTAATCCCTTAATGATATAATTTAAAATGAAGACGAGCCTGCGGCTCGTGAATATGAGGGGGATAAATAGCAGGAGGAAATAGAGGAGCTATCATGAGCACGAAATGGTTCGCCAGACTAGTTCAGGCAGCTGCCATCACCCTCACCCTGGTCGCCATCTGCCAGGAACTTGAGAAGCCCAAGGAGGAGCGGAAGTGGCATGGGACAGTCGCCGGCTTCATCCCCTATGACTTCCGGCGCCCCACCCTGGAGAAGTTCAGAGACGCCTACTGGAATCCCTACGAGAGCCGAATTTTCACCCCTGAGGTATTTGGCCTGGGCTGGGCCATCAATTTCTACGCCCTGCTGGAAAGGCTGAAGCTGATCGGGCAAAGCATCTCCGAGGAGGATTTCCTCATGCCCGGCGAGCACATGCGAGAAGTGCTCACCCACGCCCTGGAGGCGGAATAAACTGGGAAAGAAGCCCAGAAAGGAGAAAGCTTTGCCCGCCCAAGAGACAGCGCAGTTTGTCCTGGAGAGCATTAAGGCCTTTGCCAGCACCAGCTTTCTCAACCGCCTGCCCGCGCCGGAGGAAGGCTTCATCTTTGACCCACCGCTGGTGCAGTTTGCCGATGGTGATGACCCCGTCTTCCTTGAATATCATGAAGTAGTCAACCCCAGCCACCTCACCCCCCGCCAGGCGCTGGCCCAAGCCTACGGCGCCAACCCCGATGATATGCCCAAACACCTCTCCGTCATCAGCTGGATTCTGCCCATCACCAGCCGGACACGGCAGTCCAACCGCCAGCAGACGAAGGGCCCCTCCCGCCGCTGGGCATACACCCGCTGGTATGGGGAAAAATTCAACGAAGCACTTCGGGAACACGTGGTGAAGCTTCTCACCGAAAAGGGATACCTAGCAGCAGCGCCGGTGCTGCAACCCTACTTCAAAACTTTCACTAGTGAAAAGGGGCACTACTCCAACTGGTCGGAACGGCACATCGCCTACGCCGCCGGGCTGGGCACCTTCAGCCTCTCCGATGGCTTCATCACCGAGCGCGGCATCGCCCACCGTTGTGGGAGCGTGGTCACCAACCTAGCGCTGCCAGCCAGCCCGAGAACAGCCAGCAACCACTATTCAAACTGCCTATTTTATGTCAACCATAAGTGCCTGGCCTGCATCCGCCGCTGCCCCGCCGGGGCCATCACCGAGCGCGGCCACGACAAAATAAAATGCAGTGAGTACATTGACTCCGAGATAGGCTACCTGAAAGAGGAATACGGGGTGGAGGAAATCGGCTGCGGCCTCTGCCAGACCAAGGTCCCCTGCGAATTTAAGATACCGGTGAGGAAATCGAACACCTAGCTTCCCCCCACACCCCATCACCGCTGAGCTTCTCCAGCTTTACCGGCATAAGTCTATTGGTTAAATCCTCAGCGCTCTTGGTATAGACCTTGATGTAGTTCGCAGTGAGGCCAGACCAGACGCCACCCATCTGCTTCTCCCATAATACCGCCATCGTCCTACCTAGAAACCGCTGGTGGAAATTTCTGGCGCTCTCCTCAGCCAGCGCCAACATCCGCTGGCGGCGCTCTTTTTTCACTTTATCCCCTACCTGCTGGGGCATTCTGGCTGCCTCGGTGCCAGGGCGGGGGGAGTAAGGAAAAACATGAATGCGGGCAAATTCCATTCTCCGGCAGAAGCCGAGGCTCTCCTCAAACTCGGCTTCGGTCTCCCCGGGGAAGCCAACGATGACATCAGTAGTGATGGCTGCCTCAGGCGCCACCTGACGAATCATAGAGACTGCCTGCTGATACCTGGCAGTGGTGTAGCGCCGCTTCATGCGGGCAAGCACAGTGTCGCTGCCGCTCTGGAGGGAAAGGTGAAAGTGCGGACAGAGACGCTCATCACGCCACAGCCCAACAAGCTCCGGGGTGATTTCCTGAGGCTGGAGGGAAGATAGCCTCAGTCTGGCCACATCGGTCTCCGCCAGGATGCGCTCAAGTAGTTCCTTAAGGCCAGCACCCTGCCAGTTATAGGCGCCAATCTCGGTCCCAGTGAGTACCACCTCTCTGGCACCGAGGGATATCCAGTGCCTGATTTCGGCGATAACCCGCTCAGGGGGCAGGCTCTCCTCTCTCCTGCGCACCAGGGGCACTACACAGTAAGCGCAGAAACGCTGACAGCCATCCTGAACCTTGATGAAAGCACGGGTCCGAGAGCCACGATATGGGCAGGCCTGAGCCAAAGGTTGAGGGGGCAAACAGCCGCGCTCCTCCAGGAGGCGCACTAGAGCCTGCTTCTGCTCATTGCCCAGGACAAGGTCAACTCCCTCAAGCCGAGCCAGCTCCTGGGGGGAGCGCTCCGCATAGCAGCCAACCACCACCAGCCGGGCGCTAGGGTTCTCCCGGTGGGCCTGCCGCAAGAGATGACGGGACTTGCGGTCTGCAATATGGGTTACCGTGCAGGTGTTCAGGATATAAACATCCGCCTCACCCACCGCGGAGACCAGCTCGTGCCCAGCCTCAGCTAGTTGCCTGGCCAAAAGCTCCGTCTCCGCCTGGTTGAGCTTGCAGCCCAGGCTATCCAGGGCAACCTTGCTTCGCCTTATTTCGCCCATTCCAAATCTCATTATACTGTCCAGCTTGCCCAAGGGTCAAAGCTGAGACTCGCTTGCAAATAGCCGGGATTTATGGTAAAAAAGTAGTTAAATCCGCGGCAAAGGTTTTCCCCTATGAGACATAAAATTCTGGAGAGAATTCCCCAAGAGCAGCTACAACAGGACTTGGAGAGATACCGCCAGCGAGCCATTGAGCTGGGAGCAACTGACGCCAAGATCATCACCACCGATGAGGTGATCATTGATGAGAGGGTACTGGCCAAATGTACCTACCCCAAATGCCCCAGCTATGGCACCAACGCCAACTGCCCTCCCCACGCCATGAGCCTGGAGCAGGTGCGAAAGGTGGTCAGTAACTTCAGCTACGGCGTATTCCTCAAGCTTGAGGTGCCACCGGAGCACACCGCTGGCCAGGAGGCGATAGATAAAGGGTTATTTAACCCCTACCGCAAAAAACTGTCTGAAATTGCCGCCAAGATTGAGGCCGAGGCCTTCTATGACGGTTACCACCTGGCGCTGGCCTTTGCCAGCGGCTCGTGTAAAGGCACCTTTTGTCCCGATATTGAGTGTCAGGCCCTGCTCCCGGGGCAACCCTGCCGATACCCACTCAAGTCCAGGACCTCTATGGAAGGGGCCGGGATGGATGTCTACACCATGGCCACCAAGGTCGGCTGGGATATCTATCCCATCGGCGCCGCCACATCGCCAGCAGATGTCCCCTGCGGCATGAGGCTGGCGCTGGTGCTCATCTACTGAATGCTTCTGCTTCAGGAGGGATAGAAAGGAGCCGATGAACAATTACCCCAATCGAGTTGTCGTCACCGGGATGGGCATTCTCAGCCCCCTGGGTCTGGATACTGCCACTACCTGGGAGGGCCTCATCGCCGGCAAATCCGGCATTGACTATATCACCCTGTTTGACCCGGAGTGCGTTGAGACCAAGTTCGCCGGTGAGGTAAAGGGGTTTGAGCCCACTGACTACATGGAGCGCAAGGAGGCCCGCCGCATGGACCGCTTCGCCCAGCTGGCGGTGGCGGCCAGCCGCCAGGCGGTGGAGCAATCCAGGCTGGAGATCAACCCCTCTAACTGCGATGACATTGGTGTCATCATCGGCAGCGGCATCGGCGGGCTGACCACCCTGTTTGAACAGACCAAAGTGCTTCTGGAGAAAGGGCCAGATAAGGTGAGCCCCTTCCTCGCCCCGATGATGATCGCCGATATCGCCGCCGCCCAGGTCTCAATCGCCCTGAACTTAAGAGGCCCAAACTACTGCACCACCTCAGCCTGCTCCAGCGGCTCGGATGCCATCGGGGCCGCCTATGAGATCATCAGACACGGCGGAGCGCAGGTCATGCTCGCCGGCGGCACCGAGTCAATCATCAACCCGCTGGGCATCACCGCCTTCAACGCCCTAAAGGCCATCTCCACCCGCAATGACGCCCCACAGCTGGCTTCCCGCCCCTTTGATGCCGAGCGTGACGGCTTTGTCATCAGCGAGGGGGCCTGCGTGCTCGTCCTGGAAAATTTGGAGCACGCCCTGCGCCGCGATGCTGATATTCTGGCGGAGATTCTGGCTTATGGGGCCACGGCCGATTCCTTTCATGTTACCCAGCCGCTGGAAAATGGGGAGGGTGCCACCAAAGCCATGCAGGTGGCGCTGAAAAAGGCGGGGATCGCCCCTACTGAAATTGATTACATCAATGCCCATGGTACCTCCACCCCACTGAATGATGTTATGGAGACCAAAGCCATAAAGAGCGCCTTTGGTGACCACGCCTACCGGATTCCGGTAAGCTCCACCAAATCAATGACGGGACATCTCATCGGCTGTGCCGGAGCCGCGGAGGCGCTATTCTGTATCCTGGCCATCCAGAATGATATCATCCCACCAACCATCAACCTCACCAACCCTGACCCAGAGTGCGATTTAGATTACGTGCCCAATGTGGCGCGCCCGGCCAAGGTCACCACCGCCCTCTCCAATTCCTTTGGCTTTGGCGGCCATAATTCGGTTTTGATCTTTCGAGAATACGCTGAGGCGTGAACTTGAGCCGCTACCGTTGGAATCTGCTGCCACCGGCTCCGGAAAGCTACCTGGCCAATGCCTCAGGCTTGCCTCCGCTGGTCATCCAACTGCTGTACAACCGTGGCCTCAGAGAACCGGCAGAGCTACCAGCTTTCATCGCCGCTGATAAGAGCCTCTCTAGTAGCCCCTTCCTTCTGCCCGATATGCACCAGGCGGTGGCCAGAATCTACCGGGCGCTACTCTCCAGCGAGAACATCGCCGTCTACGGAGACTATGACACTGACGGCATCACCGCCACTGCCCTGCTCGTCCAGGGACTTTCCTTTCTTGGTGGCCGAGCCATCCCCTACATCCCCCACCGCCTGACCGAGGGCTACGGGCTGAAAAAAGCCGCTCTGGAAAGCCTGCGCCAGCAGGGTATTAGCCTGGTGGTCACCGTTGACTGCGGCATTACCAGTCTAGCTGAAGTGAAGAAAGCAGGGAGGCTGGGGCTTGACGTCATCATCACCGACCACCACACTCCACTCGCCGAAATCCCGCCAGCGGTGGCCACGGTTAACCCCAAGCTGCCCAATTCAAACTATCCCTTCTCCGAGCTCACCGGGGCTGGGGTAGCCTTCAAGCTGCTTCAGGCCCTCTTTGAGAGCATCGGTCGGGAAGGGGAGCTGGATGAACTCATGGACCTGGTGGCCCTGGGCACCATTGCCGATATCTCGCCACTACTGGGGGAGAATCGCTATCTGGTTAAGGAGGGATTGAAATTAATCAACGCCGCTCCCCGGCTGGGCATCAGGGAAATCCTAAATCAGGCGGGACTAAATAGTAGAGAGAGTCTGGATGCGGAGAGCATCTCCTGGATTATCGCCCCCCGCCTGAACGCCGCCGGCAGACTGGAGCACGCCATCAGCAGCTACAAGTTGCTCCTCACCGATTCGCCAGAGGAGGCGCACCGGCTGGCGGTGTGGCTGGAGCAGAAAAATGCGGAGCGCCAGAAATTGACCAGCGCCGCCTTAGCCAAAGCCAGAGAGCAGGTGCTGGCCCAGGGAATCTCCCCGCTTCTCATCGTTAGCGATAAGGACTATCCGGTAGGCATCGCCGGACTAGTCGCCAGCCGCCTCTCGGAGGAGTTTTACCGCCCAGCCATCGTCATCAGAACCGGCGAGAAGATGAGCAGCGCCAGCTGCCGCAGTATCCCTGAGTTCAATATCATCGCCGCCCTAAATCAGTGCCGCCATCTGCTATCCCAGTTTGGTGGCCACTCGCAGGCCGCCGGCTTCACCCTGCCCACCCGGAATCTAGCTCGCCTGCGGGATATGCTGCTTGAGATGGCCACGGAACAACTTGCCGGAGTTGACCTGCGCCCTTGCCTTGATATCGATGCTGAAGTGAGCCTAGCCGACCTCGGGGGTGACACCTTCCCCCTAGCCCAGCAACTTGCCCCCTTCGGCCGGGGTAATCCCATGCCCACCTTCCTCAGCCGCAGGGTGGAGGTCATTGACCGCCGCACCATGGGCAATGGCGAGCACCTGAGGCTGAAGCTGAAGCAGGACAGCACCATATGGGACGCGGTGGGCTTCGGGCTGGGCGGTTACCTAGCCCAGATGGCCTCGCCCCTTGATATCGTCTATAATCTGGAGGTAGACCGGTGGAGCGGGGAGGAAAGGCTCAGGCTCAATATCCTGGACTTTGCCCCCGCGGAGAGAACTAAATAAGGTCATTTCGAGCATGACCAGCAAAATACTTTTTATCATCATCGCCAAGGTCAATGCCTAAAAATAAATCTTTTAGGGTTATCAGGCATGAATAGCCAGATACTGCTGTTTCCCGTCGCTCTCATCAGCGCTTACCTTATCGGTTCTCTTCCTTCAGCGTATATCATGGGCCGCCTGCGCAAAGGGGTAGACATCCGCCAGGTGGGCAGCCGGAGCATGGGGGCCATGAACGTCTTCTACCAGGTGGGCTTCTGGGAAGGGCTCCTGGTTCTGGCTGCGGACATAGGCAAAGGCGCCGCGGCCGTTGCCCTGGCCCGCTGGCTGGGCACGCCGCTGGTGGTTCAGTTACTCGCCGGGGCCGCCGCGGTGCTGGGACACGGTTTTACCATCTTCCTCAAATTCCGCGGCGGGAGGGGAGGCGCCACCTGCATCGGCATCCTTGCCTACCTCATCCCCTGGGGCATACCCTTCTACGCTGCCCTTTTCGGGATAATCCTGCTGATAACGCGCTACCCTACCCTCAGCTACAGCCTCGCCTTCCTCGCCTTTATCTTCACCGCCTGGCTGAAATACCACTCCCTGGAACTGGTCATTTTCTCCATAGGCGTCCTGCTTCTCCCCGCCACTAAATACATCCCCAGGATAAAGGAGATGCGCGCCCGAGCAGGAAGCTGGCGGCATGTCTTCCTGCGCCGAAACCTGAAGGACAGATTGTAGTATTAAGAAGCCCTAACTCTTAGCCGAGCCGGCGGGAGGCAAAAGCGCCATAATGACGGCACCTCCAATGGCAAGCCCAGCCAGCGCCAGCCAGACGCCCTGATAGCTGCCCCAGTGGTCAAAAACCCAGCCAGCCAGAGGCGGACCAACCAAGGTGCCCAGTATCCCTATCCCCCAGATGAAGCCGACGATGGTGCCAAAGCTAGTCCGTCCAAAGTATTCCCTGGGCAGAGCCCCAGCCATGGTGAGGCTGCCTCCGTAACCAAGGCCGAAGAGGATAAAGAAAGGAACCAGCAGCTCAGCCCCCACTAGGGGAGTAAGCTCAAAACAGAGTAGCCCCAGCGCCACCAGACCCAGAGCGCCCGCCGCCAGCCGCCGCTTATCAAGTCTATCCCCCAGCCAGCCAAAGCCGAGACGGCCGCCAATGCTGAGTAGCGGGATAGCGGTGGCCACCAGGCCCGAGGTTGCCCTGGCGACGCCGATGCTGCTTAGGTAAGGCATGACGTGGGTCACCACTGTGACCACAGCGATGAATTTGGGCATCAGCCCCAGGGTTATCTTCCAGAAGACCGAGCCTTTCATCGCCTCTCGGGCGCCGATATCCACTTCCTTAGTTTGAGGGGTGGCCGAAACTCCATCACCCCCCGCTATCTGGCCCCTCTCACCATCCGGCAGATAGCCATACTGCTCTGGCTTGTGCCGCACCACCAGCGAGAGGGGCAGGCCCACCGTCAGCAAGCCCAGGGCAAGGATGACCACCATCATCCGCCAGCCATAGAGGTCGATGAGCTGGACCACCAGCGGCACCAGAAGACCTCCCGAGCCATAGCCACAGATCATGATGCCGGTGGCCAGCGCCACCCGGCGGCGGAACCAGTTGGCCACGGCGGTCATCATCACCGTGCTCCCGGTACAGCTCATGCCGATGGCCATCAGGATGAAGGCAGCATAGAACACGCCGAGAGAGCCGGTCTGGCTGAGGAGCATTAACCCTAGGCTGCCGATGACCACCCCGCCAAATATCAGTCTCCTTGGCCCCCAGCGGTCAACCAGCATGCCCACCACTGGGGTAAGCAGGCCCACCTCCAGGCCACGCAGTGAGGCGGCTAGAGAAATCTGCGCGTAGCTCCAGCCAAATTCAGCAGCGATGGGCTCAAAGACGGCGGTAAATCCATAGAAGATGACGCCACCCATATACAGCGCCACGATAAAGCAGGCGCCAACCACCCACCACCCGTAGAACACCCTTGGCGGGCTCCATCTCCGAGGCATTATGCCGCCACCCCCAGAGGAGCCAAGGCACAAGAATGGGGGTGGAACACCGGCGCTGCGGTGAGGGCGATATCAAAGGAGCCTGTGATAAAGGCTGCCGTGCTGGTAATTATGATGTTCATCATTGTTTTCTTAAGAAATCAGGCGCAGAGCGCTTGGACAAAGGCTTCAGCATCAAAGGGGGCCATATCCTCCACCTTCTCCCCCGTGCCGACGAACTGGATGGGAATTTGAAGCTCATCGCATATTGCCAGCACGATGCCCCCCTTGGCGGTGCCATCCAGCTTGGCCAGAAAGATACCGGTTACGCCCACCGCCTCGGTGAAATACCGAGCCTGAGCCAGGCCATTCTGGCCGGTGGTGGCATCAAGCACCAGGATGACCTCATGGGGGGCAGCGGCATCAGACTTGGCGGCCACCCGCTTGATCTTCTTCAGCTCCTCCATCAGATTATACTTGGTGTGCAGTCGGCCGGCAGTATCAATGATCACCTCCTCAATCTTCCGGCCGCGCGCCGCCTGCAGGGCATCAAAGACCACCGCCCCGGGGTCAGCCCCAGGCTGATGGGCGATGACCTCGGCGCCCACCCTCTTCCCCCAGGACTTGAGCTGGTCAATCGCCGCCGCCCGAAAGGTGTCCGCCGCCACCAGCAGCACACTCTTGCCCTCCCGTTTCAGGCTATGGGCGAGCTTGGCGATGGACGTGGTCTTGCCACCACCGTTGACCCCCACCACCAGCGTCACCCTGGGCGAGGATACCGCACCCAGTGCCTCCTTACGGTCAACTTTGAGGATATTGACCATTTCCGCCTGGAGCGCCGCCCACACCTCCGAGCCACCGTCGAGCTTCTCCTCGGCCACCCGCTGTTTTACCCTCCCGATGAGCTTTTCCGCAGTGCTCACCCCGACATCGGCGGCAATGAGCAGCTCCTCCAGCTCATCCCAGACCTCATCTCCCACCGTTGGGCGGTCAAACAGCTGCACCACCCGCCCAAACCAGGTCTCGCGGCTGCGCTTCAGCGCCTGCTTCAAGAGGTTAGCTATCTTACTTCACCCCCTAGCTATTTAGCAGTCCCTCAAGCAATACCTCAGCGGCCTTTTTATCCAGCGGCTGATTGTTATTGCCGCACTTGGGCGATTGGATGCAGCTCGGGCAACCATCTTGGCAGGGGCACTCGCTGATCGCCCTTAAGGTAGCTTGCCACAACTCGGTTATCATGTCAAAACCCTTCTCGGCGATGCCGATGCCGCCGGGATAGGCGTCATAGATGAAAACTTGAGCCCGGCCGGTATCAGGGTGGAGCGGGGTGGAGACGCCACCGATGTCATTGCGGTCGCAGAGGGCAAAGAGGGGCAGAATACCGATGGCGGCATGCTCCACCGCGTGCAATCCCCCGGCAAAATCAAGCTGCATCTCCTCCAGCCGGGCGAGCACCTCAGGGGGCAGGTCAAACCAGAGCGCCATGGTGGGAAAACACTGGGGTGGCAGATCAAGCGGCTCCTCACCAATTACCTCGTCGGTGAACTGGGCTTTCTTCTTGAAACCAACCACGGTGGTGGTGACCTCAACCTCGCCCAAATACACCTTCACCCGCCCCGCGCTTTTATCTCGGCTCAAGTTCACGATATGCAAATCCTCAAGCTCCTTGGTCTGGGTGTAGTAATTGGCCGTGGTCGGCTCGGCATAGGCAGTGCGGCCAGCCAGGTCAAGCTCTTTGATTAAATAGGATTCTCCCTGATGCAGGTAGATCGCCCCGGGATGTATTTGAAAGAGGGCGACGCTGGCCTCCACCGTCTCCAGCATTGAGTTGGTTGAGGTGTCAATAACGGCGAAGTTCTGCCCGGTGGTGGAGCGGATACCTACCACCTGCGCCGGATAGGCGAGCGCTGGAGAAAGATACCACCTTTGGTTGCGCTCCTTAAGCAAGCCCTCCTCCTCCAGCACCTTCCTTTCCCGAGCAAGAGTATCGCCGAAGATTTCCTCATCCTCACGGCTTAAGGGGCATTCCCAGGCGGCGCATAGGAGATGCGCCCTCAAGATATATGGGTTAGCCGGGTTAACCAGCGCATTCTCAAAGTTTTTGCCAAAGAAAGCTTCAGGATGACGCATGAAATACTGGTCCAGTGGGTTATCCAGCGCCACCAAGAAGCTCATGGACTGGCCTTGACTGCGGCCGCTTCTGCCCGCCTGCTGCCAGGTGCTGGCGATGCTTCCTGGGTATCCTGCCAGCACGGTGGCCTCCAGGTCACCGATGTCAACGCCCAGCTCCAGGGCATTGGTCGCCACCACCCCGGTGAGACGGCCCTCAAAAAGCTCCCGCTCAATCTGGCGCCGCTCCTCGGGGAGGTAGCCCGCCCGGTAAGGTTTAATCCTCTCGGCGCTAGCTTGTCCGGTCTCAGCCAACCTCTGCCGGGAGTAAAGGTAAATCAGCTCAACGAGACGGCGGGTGCGGGCGAAGGTGAGCGTGCGGACACCGTGGCTCACTAGCTCGGTAAATAAGTTGGTCGCTTCACTGTTGGCGCTGCGCCGAGCGCTCTTCGCTTTATCTATGATGGGAGGATTCCAGAAGACAAAGTCCTTGGCGCCATGCGGCGAGCCGTCACTGTCCACCACCACAAAAGGCAACCCAACCAGCGCCTGAGCATGCTCCCCAGGGTTGGCGATCGTCGCCGAAGAGCAGATGAATTGAGGCGCCGCGCCATAGAGGCGGCACAGGCGGCGCAGGCGGCGCAGCACCCCGGCCACGTGGGAGCCAAAGACGCCGCGATAGGCGTGGGCCTCATCCACCACCACATACCGCAGCTGGCGCAGGAACCTCGCCCAGAACTGATGGTTGGGCAGTATGCCGATGTGGAGCATATCCGGATTGGTCAGGATTATCCGGGCCCGCTTTCTTATCTCGGAGCGCTCCTCTTTAGGGGTATCGCCATCAAAAGTGGCCAGCTCCCCGGCCTCGAATAGCTCTGGGCAAAAGAGCTCACGTAAGCCACGCAGCTGGTCTTGGGCCAGCGCCTTAGTCGGGAAGAGGTAGAGGGCACGGCTTCCTGAGTCATCAAGAAGCACCTCGGCGACGGCGATGTTGTAGCACAGGGTCTTCCCGCTGGCGCTGGAGGTGGCCACCATGACATTTTTCCCCTGCCGGGCATGAATCACCGCCTCCGCCTGGTGGGTATAGAGCGGCAGCAAATGATGCTTACGCAGACAATCCTGAAGCTTATCGGGCAAGGGGTGGTCTAGTTCGGCATGGGCGGCCCGGCGGGGTGGGATATGCTCAACGTGGGCGATCTGGCCGGCGTAGGTAGGTTGACTCTGAAGATGCTGGAGGAAGGCCAAGGTATCCACGACAGCTCCTCACCAGACCGGCAGAATCTCGATTTCATAATCCAGTATCTCTACCTCGAACCGGCCGCTGATGACAAAGTCCACCACCTTGGACAAGACCTCGTTGGTGTAGCGGTTATCATTGCTCACGCAGCAGATGCCAATGGTGGCCAGCTGCCAGTGGTCGTGGTCATCAACCTCGGCCACGGAAACGTTGAACTTGTTGCGCACCCTGGTGGTGATGGACTTGAGTACCTGCCGCTTACCTTTGAGCGATAGATTCTCCGGCAGGCGAAGGTTGATTTTACACATCCCGACGTTCATGGCACCCGCTACCTCTAATCTAGCATTCCTCCCCAAGAGTGTCAAACGAGAATCACCCAGAAGCTGTGACTATCTCCACCTCGCTAGTTTTTTATTTTGGTAACCCAGCCCCATCACCGCCTAAGATTAGACAAGGCAGAGGCGCGCTAGTATAATATTAGTGCGACCGCTTATGCCAGTTGGAGCAAGATGCGCCGAAGCATGGAAAAGACAGCCGATGAGTCATCCGCCAGCGGCCTCACCCCGCGGGTGAACTGCTACTTCTTCTCCGAAGGAGCCTGGCAGGAGGAGGTGGTGTCTGTACCCGGGGAGATGCCGCTCAGCATCTTCATCAATGGCCAGGAAATAGCCACCATCCTGTGCACCCCGACCAAGTTAACCCACCTTGTCCTCGGCTTCCTGTACTCAGAGGGAATCATTGATGATATCAGCCAGGTTGCCAGCCTGCGGGTCTGCGAGGATGAACCAGTCGCCGATGTCAAGCTGAACGCTGACTATTCCGCGCCCCCGAGGCGCACCCTGACCTCGGGCTGTGGCAGTGGGGTAAGCTTCGGCGCCAAGGCGCCAAAGGTGAGTTCAGAGCTGGTGGCCACGCCCCAAGAGATACTCGGGTTGATGAAGCAACTCTATCAGCAGCAGGAGCTGTTTCAGCTGGGGGGCGGCATTCACTCCTCCGCCCTGTGCGACCGCAGGGAGATACTGGTGCTCGCCGAGGATATCGGCCGCCACAATACCCTAGACAAGATTATGGGGGAATGTCTCATGCGGAGACTCTCAACTCAAGACCGTATTCTGGTGACCACGGGACGCATCTCCTCGGAGATGCTGCTCAAAGCCGCCAGAATGCAGACCCCCATCGTGGTCTCGCGGGGCGCCCCGACGGAGCGTGCCATCGCCCTGGGCAGAGAGCTGGGCATCACCGTAATCGGCTATGCTCGCTCCAACCGCCTCTCCGCCTTCTGCGGCGAAGAGCGTTTGCTGGCCGCCGTACCCAAAATTTGAAGATTGGCTAAATTGAGGAACATATGAGGTAGGAGGAACGTGTCATGCCATTTCGCTTGGGACCGTGGGAGATAGCCCTTATCCTGATAATCATCCTCATCGTCTTCGGTGTGGGAAAGCTGCCCCAGGTCGGTGGCGCCATCGGCAAGGGCATACGCGCCTTCCGCAAGGCCCAGCAGGGCGAAGATGAGGAAGAAGAGAGACCCAAGAAAACCACCCGCAAGAAAGCCAAAAGCTAATCTTCACCACCATCAAGGTTAATCTTGGGCAAGCCTCTTCCTTTGCGCCGCCTCCAGACCGAGGCAGGGTAGATAGTAGATATGGATTTTTTCGGCATAGGCTTCGGCGAAGTAGTACTGGTCCTCATCGTGGCCCTCATCATATGGGGACCGAGGAGAATCCCTGAGATCGCCCGGACACTGGGAAAAACGGTGCGTGTCCTACGCCAAGCGGCCAATGACTTTACTTCCCAGGTAACCAGAGAGCTGGATATTGAGGGAAAGGATAAGCCGGAGAGGAAAACCCCACCCGCACAAGGCGGCGAAACCACCGGGATAAGTCAGCCCACCACCCAAGAAGACAAGACCGAAAAATGAGCGACCAAAAAACGAGCATCCTCAGCCACCTGCTTGAACTGCGCATCCGCCTGCTAAGAAGCCTGATCGCCATCGCCATTGCCTCCATCATCGCCTTCATCTTCTATGACTGGATATTCTACATCTTGAAGCTGCCCGCCCAGGGCATCAACCTCGTCTTCATTGAGATGACGGAGATGCTCGGCACCATCATGAAGGTGTGTCTGGCCGCGGGCATCATCTTGGCCATGCCCTACCTTGTCTACGAGGGCATCATGTTCATCTTCCCCGCCCTTACCCCCAGGGAGAAGAGGTACGTTTACCTCGTCCTTCCCTGGATAGCGCTGATGTTCCTGGGAGGGGTTGTCTTTGGCTACTTTGTACTGATACCGCCGGCCACTAGGTTCCTGGTCAGCTTCGGCGCCAATATCGCCACCCCGGAGATCAGGGTGGGCAATTACGTCGCGGTGGTCACCAGGCTGCTGCTGGCCACGGGCATCATCTTCGAGCTCCCGGTGATCACCACTTTCCTCGCCAGGCTGGGCGTGCTCAAATCCCAGTGGCTGGCCAGCCGGAGAAAGGCGGCGATCATCTTCGCCTTCATTCTGGCGGCGATCATCACCCCCACCTTTGACCCGATAAACCAGAGCCTGGTCGCCATTCCCTTGGTCGTGCTCTATGAGATGAGCATCTGGCTGGCCAGGCT
>MTNR01000085.1 GCA_002011495.1 Dehalococcoides sp. JdFR-56
TTATCCACTTGGCTACGTCGCCCTGGAGCGGAAGACGAGATTCGAACTCGCGACCTCCTCCTTGGCAAGGAGGCATTCTACCGCTGAACTACTTCCGCTTATCTTATTCAATTGGTGCCGAAGGGGGGATTTGAACCCCCACGAGCTTTCGCTCACTAGCCCCTCAAGCTAGCGCGTCTACCAGCTTCCGCCACCTCGGCATTATCTCTGGCAGGAGTGGGAGGACTCGAACCCCCGACCGGCGGTTTTGGAGACCGCTGCTCTACCAAACTGAGCTACACTCCTCACTCTAAGCTCTTATTTTAACACAATTGTCAATAAATGTTAATCTGGAGGCTTGAGCAGCGTGGTTATTCTAGCCGAAATCTGGGGGAAATTCAAGCGGGGGTTACTTTCTGGGCAAAGCGCGGCCGCGCAGCGCTCCAGTGTGTTTGCCCCTGTCCACCACCACTGCCCCATTGACCAGCACGTAGTCAATCCCGGCGGGGTACTTTTTCGGCTCCTCAAAGGTGGCTCGATCAATGACCGTCTGCGGGTTGAAGATGACCAGGTCAGCAGCCAGGCCCTCCTTTATCAGGCCTCGGTCGTTTAAGCCAAGACGCTGGGCCGGTGCCGCCGTCATGTGGCGGACGGCCTCCTCCAGGCGCAGAATGCCCAGCTCGCGGCTGTAAACTCCCAAATAGCGGGCGAAGGTGCCCCAGGCCCGCGGGTTGGGTCTGTCACCAACCAGAATGCCATCGCTCCCGGCCATGTGGCAGGGATGCTGCATGATCTGTCGCATATCCTCTTCATTGCCCAGAAAACTGAGGTGGCCCACTTCCAGCCGCTCCTCCCGCAGCAGGTCACAGACAAATTCAGGAACCTCCTTGCCGGCCATATTTGCCGCCTGAAGCAGGCTTTTCCCCACGTAAACCCGGTTCTTCTCTGAGGGGGCGCAGGTGAGGACGCACTTATCCCAGGGAGGGGATGCCGCCCGCAGCTCAGCGCAGATTTTCTCTCTGGTTTCCGACTGGCTCAGCCTCTCCAGGATAGCCTTGGGGCCTCCCTCATGGGCCCAGCGGGGCAGGAAGGCAAGCAACAGGGTGCTCTGCGCGATGTAGGGATAGGAATCAAAGGTAACGTCAAGGCCCCTCTCGCGCGCTTTATCCACCAGGGCCAGCATCTCCCCTGCCTTACCATGGTCAACGAGTCTGGAGGCGGCAAGGTGCGAGAAGTGGGTTTTGACTCCAGTCCTCTCGGCGATGCGGATAGCCTCCTTGATGGCCTCAATCAGGCCAAGGTCACTTCTGCGGACGTGCCACACCGATACGCCGTTATGCTCGGCGACGACCTGGCAGAGCTCGGCCAGCTCCTCCGTGCTGGCGTAGCGGCAGGGAAAGTAATCAAGGCCGGTGGAGAAGCCAACCGCCCCCTCCCGCATTCCTTGCGCCAGCAGAGCCTTCATTTGGCTTAATTCCTCGGCGGTGGCGGCACGGTCGGCAAAGCCCATGGCCTCCAGCCGGAGAGCATTGTGGGGCACAAGGTAAGCGACGTTGAGCGCCACCTGACGGTCAAACCGGGAGAGGTAGTCGCGCACCGAGCTCCAGTCCCAGGCGATATCTGGGTCGCCGTTGAGACCGGAGAGATAGCGCCGCATCATCTTGAGGTTGGCTGGGGATAGCGGGGCGTAGGATAACCCATCCAACCCCAGAAGGTCTGTGGTAACTCCCTGCATCACCTTTGGCTCATGTTTCGGGTTGGCAAGGAGTATGACATCGGAGTGAGTGTGCATGTCAATGAAGCCCGGACACACCACTCGGTCAGCGGCCTCAATGACACGGCGGGCCTGGGTTGGCTCAAGCTTGCCGATGGCGGCGATTTGCTCCCCGCGGACGGCGATATCCCCACGGTACCACGGGCTCCCGGAGCCATCTATAATGCGGGCCCCACGAATAATAAGGTCAAACATTGCTCTCTCCTTGCTCATGATTTAGCCAGAGGTGACTTTACATAAACTTGTTCCTCGTGCTGACACCTGCGCACCAGTTTAAGGCATAGCGCGGTGTTGGTCAACCAGTTTGCAGAGCTTGACAGCAAACCACCGTTGCCCTACGATTTCTATGCTAAAAGAGCTTCAGGGCGGTACCGGTATGAAGCTAGGCTCTCTTCAAGACCGATGCCAGATATTCCGGGTGGTGGCTCTTTGGCTGGCGCTCTCTCTTACCAGCTTGATATTAGCTGGTTGCGCGCCTGAGGAGGAGCCGCAGAAGGAGGTGGAGATGATACTCAGTATATCTAGCTCAGCATTTGAGGAAGGAGGCAAGATACCAGCCAAGCATACCTGTGAGGGGCAGGACATTTCGCCAGCGCTCGCCTGGGGTGAACCACCTGCGGGGACACAATCTTTTGCCCTCATCATGGATGACCCAGATGCTCCCGGTGGCGTCTTCACCCACTGGGTTCTGTTCAATCTGCCGCCCATCAGCCGCAACCTGCCCGAGGGAGTGCCCGCCCAGGCTCAGCTTCCGGATGGGTCTTTTCAGGGCAAGAATGACTTTGGCAAGATTGGCTATGGCGGGCCTTGCCCGCCTCCGGGCCGGCCTCACCGCTATCAGTTCACCCTTTACGCCCTGGACCAGCCTCTGAATTTGCCGGCAGGCGCTTCCAAGAAGCAAGTGATTCAAGCCATGCAGGGCCACATTCTGGCCCAAGGGCGGCTCACCGGCACCTACCAGCGTTAGCTCAAGGCCCCGAGTTTGACTGGCTAGGGGTGCGTGCCGTATATTACTTAGGGTGTGCTGCGCTGAGGTAGCCCCCCAAAAGCAGGAAGTTCCTGACGTTTAAGGAGGTAGGTAAACATGCCATACGGCACGGGCAAATACACTTACGAGCTGGTTGAGGGGTGGGCAAAGCTCCCAGAGGGGTGGTCATTCTTTGATATCGGTGGCATCTCCGTAGATAGCCAAGATAGGGTCTATATCCTGAACCGGAGCGAGCATCCGGTGATGGTCTTTGACCGCGAGGGCAATTTTTTGACCTCATGGGGGGAGGGGTTGTTCAAGCGGGCGCATGGCAGCTGCACCGGTCCGGATGGGGCTATCTGGTGCACTGATGACAAAAACCATACCGTGCGCAAGTTCACCCCCGAGGGCAAACTGCTCATGACGCTGGGCAGTGAGGACCAGCCTTCTGATACGGGATATGTGCAGGAGTGGTTTGATTTTTTCTGGAGCCTGACCACCATCACCAAAGGTGGCCCACCCTTCAACCGCCCGACCGGTGTGGCGGTAACTCCCTCAGGCGAAATCTACATCTCCGATGGCTATGGCAACGCCAGGGTGCACAAGTTCTCTGCTGATGGCAAGTTGCTGCTCTCCTGGGGTGAGCCCGGCTATGCCCCGGGGCAGTTTCGGCTGCCTCATAATATCTGGGTGGACCATGAAGGGCGGGTGTGGATTGCCGATCGGGAGAACAGCCGCATCCAGATTTTCAGTTCTCAAGGTGAATTCCTCACCCAGTGGGAGGATGTCTTCCGCCCCACTGATGTCTGCCTGGATGATGAGGGCATGGTGTATGTCTCGGAGCTGTGCCTGCGGGTGAGCATCTTTAGCCCCGAGGGTGAGCTGTTGACACGCTGGGGGACGCAGGAGCTGGATATAAATCAGGCGCTATTCCTGGCTCCCCATGCCATCGCCGTTGATTCACGGGGAGATATCTACGTCGGCGAGGTCTCCTGGACGCACAACAAGATTGACCGGGGCTCCAGAACGGTGCAGAAGTTCGCCCGCATAGGGTAGGCTGGCCAGAGAAAGGAGCGCCATGACCGGGGAAAAGGTCATTGTCACCGAGACGATATCTGCTGAAGGGTTAGCCATTTTGAGGGGGGAGGTGGAGGTGGTTTACCTGCCGGAGCTTCCTGGGAGAACTTTGGCTGATGAGATTGAGGAGGCGGAAGCGATCGCGGTCAGGGTGGCCAAAATCGGCCGGGATTTGCTCGAGCGGGCGAGAAAGCTTAAGGTCATCGCCAAGCACGGTGTTGGCTATGACAACATTGATGTGGAGACGGCGACTCAAAAACGAATCGTGGTGGTGAGTACCCCCCAGGCCAACGCCGAGTCAGTGGCCGAGCATAACCTTGGGCTGATGCTCTCTCTCGCCAAGAAGATCTGCGTTTCCGACCGGGTGCTCCGGGAGGATAGGCTCAGGCGGCGGGAAGATTACATCGGCACGGAGATAAAGGATAAAAAGCTGGGGCTGGTTGGGCTGGGGAGGATAGGTGCTGAGCTTGCCGGCAAATGCCAGCTTGCCTTCAACATGGATGTCATCGCCTACGACCCGTATGTATCAAAGGAGAGAGCCGAGCAGCTGGGCTGCACCAAGGTGGACCAGCTTGATGAGGTGCTGCGGGAGGCGGACTACGTGGTCATCTGTGTTCCTTTGACCAAGGAGACCGCAGGCCTTATTGGGGCGAGGGAACTGGCTTTGATGAAGGCGAATGCCTTCTTGGTCAATAGTTCCCGGGGAGGGATTGTGGATGAGGCAGCGCTCTATGACCATCTGCTAAAGGGCAAGATTGCCGGGGCGGCTATGGACGTCTTTGTGACCGAGCCGCCACCGGCTGACCATCCCTTGCTCAAATTGGATAATTTCATCGCCACCCCCCACATCGCTGGTATGACCGCGGAGGCCATGCGGCGGATGGCGGTTACCGTGGCGGAGGAAATACTCAGGGTGTTGCGGGGGGAAAGGCCGAAATATCCGATCAATCCTGAGGTATATGCCTAGATGCGCGGCTAGGCTAGGGTCATACCCCCGTCAACCAGCAGCGTCTGTCCGGTGATGTAATCGGAGGCATCCGAGGCGAGGAATATCGCCGCCCCAGCATAATCTGGGGGATAGGCTTCCCTGCCCAGAGGTATGGAGGCGACGATATTCTTCAATTCCTTGGGATTTTCCTCAAAGTATTTCTGATTGAGGGGGGTGATGGTCAGCCCCGGGCCAATGGCATTGACGTTGATATGGTATTTCCCCCACTCAAGGGCAAGCGCCCGGGTAAGATGAGAAACCCCGGCTTTGGCGACAGCATAGACCGAGCGCCCCGGCTGGACCATCTGGGAGAGAACGGAAGAGATATTGATGATTTTCCCCCTTCTCTGCTTGATCATCTCCCGGCCCACTAGCTGCGCGCAAAAGAAAAGTCCCCGTAGATTAGTATTGAAAATCTGGTCCCATTCCTCTTCAGTGAAGTCCTCCGCTGGTTTTCGGATGATGGTGGCAGCGTTATTGACCAGGATGTCTATTCTGCCGAAATCGCTGATAACCTTGGCCACCAGCGCCTCTAGTGAAGATTTGCGGCTCACGTCAGTGGGGATGGCCACGGCGCTGAGCCCCTCTTTCTTTAAGGATTCCACAGCACGCTCTCCCTCGGCGGCTCTGCGGTTGGCGATGATGACAGTGGCCCCGGCCATAGCCAACCCTCTGGCGATGCCGAAGCCGATTCCTTGACTACCGCCGGTAACGATGGCGATTTTCCCGGAGAGGTCAAAGAGCTTCATTCTCGCCTCCCTGATTATTTAATGGCCTCATGGAATTTCTTCAGCTTGGCCTGAAACTCGGGCTTGTCCCAGACCTCGGCATTGACCAGAGTTCCTGGCTTTTCACCGCGAATCAACTGGGAAACTTGCTTGGCAATTTCCTGCCACATGACAATGTGGAACTCATCGGTCAGCGCTATGGCGTGGGGGGTAACGATGACGTTCTCCAGCTTGAGCAGGGGGTTATCCGCCGGCGTAGGCTCCTGCTCAAACACGTCTATCCCCGCTCCCTGAATCCACCCTTCCTTTAGTGCCTTTATCAGGGCGGCTTCATCCACGATGGGGCCGCGGGCGGTGTTGATCAGGAAGGCGGTCTTTTTCATCTTCTTCAGTTCCTTCTCGCCGATGAGGTGGCGGGTCTTTTCACTCAGCGGACAGCTGATATTGACGAAGTCTGATTGCTCAAGCACCGTATCCATGTCCACCAGCTTGACGTCAACATCGGCCACGTCCTCCTCTTTGAGATAAGGATCATAGGCGATGTGTCTCATGCCGAAGGGCTTGGCTAGCCGGAACATCTCATGGCCGATATTGCCCACGCCGATGGAGCCAAGCGTCCTTCCCGTTAGTCCCTGGCCGGGCAGGTTTCTGCCCTCCACCCATCTTCCCCCTCGCGCCAGTCTGTCCTTGATGAGAAGGCGTGTGCTCAATGCAATGATGAAGGCCATAATGCCCACCGCCACCGGCCGCCGCACCGCTGGGGGGCAGATGAACAAGGCCACGCTGGCCTCGGTGCAGGCGGGGACATTGACCATATCGTAGCCCACTCCACCGCGAAGGATGGCCAGAAGCTGGTCACTACTGGCGAAGGTGCGCGGTGTCCAGTAAGGGGCGAAGGAGACCACCATGTCGAAGCCGCGCACTTGTTCTGGGCTGACTTCCGTGGTATATTCCGGGAACATCTCCCATTCCACCCCCGGTATCTCCTCGAGCAGCTTTGGTCCGGGGCCCGGGCTAACGCACCTTCCCTCTTCATCAAAAAGGTCGCGGGTAATGCCGATTCTTGCTTTCCTGGTCATGCTGCTTTCCTCCTGGCTTCTTGGTTTTAAGCCTTATTCAATCATTCTGAATTCAGGCGATTGGAGAGACTATCGCCTACTTGATGAGGGCTTTCGCCTCCTCGATGAGGGGGCGCAGCGCCTCCACATTTCCATGCAGGACGTAGCCCACGATGAGCAGGTTGTAGCCCTCCTTGGCCCACCTGGCCAGAACCTGGGGAGTGAAACCGCCGATGCCGGCCACTTTACCTGCTTGCTGGCATATCTTGACGATTTCCCGCAGCTTCTCCTCCACAGCTTGGCTGGTGACCACGTCCATGGCCAGAGCTTTGGGGTCAATGCCACCGATATTGAACGCCAGGTCAAAGGGCCCGACAATGGTGCCAGTAATGCCCTCCAGGCTCAAGATACGGGGTAGGTTGCTGATGTTCTCCAGGCTCTCCGTCTGGGGGAAGAGCATGGTGTTGTTGTTGACGTATTCGGTCAGGGTGAGCACCGGAACTTCATTGGGGCTCTGAAAGTCGATTAGATAAGGGCTCATCCCGAGGCTATACCCCCTGTGCCCGATGGGTGGGAAATAGGACATGCTCACCGCGTGGGCGGCCTCCTCCACGGTGTCGACCAGGGGCAGCATCAGCCCGTTTACCCCGGCATCAAGGTAGCACCTGAAGTAGGCGGCTTTATCCTCCGTCCTCATCAGAAGCGGCATATCCATCTCATGGCAGACCTGAATATATTCAAAAACGGTTTCCTTATTGAGCAGGCTGTGCTCGGTGTCCAAGAGGATGAAATCATCACCCAAATCTTTGAGTGCCTTTACTATTTTGGCTGGCTCGCCTCCAGGCCCTACCATTTGCCCGAAGGCCTTCTCCCCGGCCCCAAGCCTCAATTTCAGGTTGTAGGTTGCGTTCTTTCCCAAGAAAAACCTCCTTGATTTATTTTACCTCTGCAAGGTTAGCGCAGCCGACATCTGGTGTCAAGGGATGCTACTGCTTGGTCTCATCATAAGGAGAGAGGGAAGAATTTAGAAGAGGGGCTTAGTCTCCTCTTAAGTTAGTGTGTTTATCGGTTGCGGCTGGCTTGGGGCTATTGGTATAATTGGATGCGGTCTAGCGTGGGTTAAAGGGTTCTCAGATGCGAGCCGAGATTATTTCCATCGGCACCGAACTACTCATGGGTGAGATAGTGGATACCAATACTCCCTATCTGGCTAGCCAATTGTCTCTACTTGGGATTGACCTTTATTTTACCTCGGCCGTGGGCGATAACGCGGATAGACTGGCTGGAGTTTTCCAACGGGCCTGGCAGAGGTCGGACCTTATCCTCACCACCGGAGGGCTAGGCCCAACGCAGGATGATATCACCCGGGAGGCCATCGCCGCCCTTCTGGGCGAGAAGCTGGAGGTGAACCCGGAGCTCAAGCGGCGCATTGAGGAGTTTTTTGCCCGCCGCGGCCTGGAGATGCCCCAGAGCAATATCCGCCAGGCGACGCTCATCCCCTCCGCGGTGGCCATCCCCAACCCCCAGGGCACTGCCCCTGGCTGGTGGGTGGAGAAGGAGGGGAGAATCATCGTGGCCATGCCTGGCCCTCCCGGGGAGATGCAGTTCATGTGGCAGAACGAGGTCTTCCCCCGGCTGCAAAAGAGGACTGGGGCCATCATTCTATCCCGGATGCTCAAAACGTTTGGACTGTCTGAAGCCAAGGTGGACGAGCTGTTGAGTGATTTAACCTCATCCTCCAACCCCACCCTGGCTACTTATGCCAAGCTGGATGGCATTTACCTGCGCATCGCCGCCAAGGCGGAGCGCCCTGAGCAGGCGCGGGAGATGATCGCCCGGCGGGAGGCCGAAGTCAGGGCGATTCTGGGCGATGCCGTGTGGGGGGTGGACGATGAGACGCAGGAGGGGGTGGTGGGGAAGCTGCTCACTACCAAGGGGTTATCCCTGGCGGTGGCCGAGTCTTTCACTGGGGGCTTTCTCACCAATATCCTGGCCAGTGCCCCTGAGAGCCAACGCTACTTCAAGGGCGGGCTTATCGCCACCACTGATGAGGCCAAGGTCAGCCTCGGCCTTGACGCTGGGCTGGTTAGCGGCAAGGCCAGCGCCGAGGTGGCCAAAGCCATGGCGGCTTTAGCGCGTTCTAAATTAGGGGCTGATATCGGCATCGGCATTGAAGGAGAGAGCGCTGCAGAAGCTGCCACTGGCATGGTGCCGGGCACGGTATACATCGCCATTGACAGCGAGCAAATAAAGATACACCAGGTGCAGAGCTACTCAGGAAGGCTCTACCAGATGAGGCGGAGGGCTGCCTACTACGCCCTCTTTGACCTGATGAAATTGCTTAAATCGATCAGCTAAAGCCCTAGTGCCTGCACCCGCCCCAGAGTTTGGTTTCTACCTCAAATTTCAGCCTTGCCCGCCAGAGAGGCATCGGTGTATAATCGGGTTAGCGCGAGAAAGGAGGCAAGAGAGCAGTTATGAAAGCAGTGGTCAAAACCGAGGCAGCTCCTGGAGCTAAATTCATGGATGTTGACGTTCCTGAACCTGGCCCGAGAGACGTATTGATCAGGGTGAAGGCGGTGGCGATTTGTGGCACTGACATTCACATCTACGAGTGGAGCCCCTATGCTCAGGCCAGAATCAAACCGCCGATGGTCTTCGGACACGAGTGCTGTGGTGAGGTGGTGAAGGTGGGGAGTCAGGTGACCAACTTTGCCCCCGGTGACCTGGTGGCGGTGGAGACCCACATCCCGGACGAGACCTGCTATATGTGCAAGACCGGACTACAGCACATCTGCGAGCAGATGGCCATCATCGGCGTGCACACTGATGGCACCTTTGCCGAATACGCCAAAATCCCCGCTGTCTGCTGCTGGAAGCTGCCCAAGGATACTAACCCCGACTTGGGAGCCATTCTGGAGCCGTGGGGGGTGGCGGTTAACGGCATCCTCAAAGGGGAGGTAAACAACCGCACTGTCGCCGTCTTTGGCTGTGGCCCCATCGGCCTGATGGGGTTGGGCTCCATCACTGCCTGGGGGGCGAGCCAGATATTCGCCGTGGAGCCGGTGGAGACTCGCCTGAAGATGGTGCCCCAGTTTGCCCCTGAGGCGGTCCTGGTCAACCCGACCAAAGAGGATGCCGTCAAGACTATCCTTGAAGCTACTGAGGGGCGTGGGGTGGACGTCTCCATTGACATTAGCGGCAATGCCAAGGCAATTCAGATGGCCTTCCGTGTGGTGCGGCGAGGAGGCAGGGTCAGCCTGATTGGCCTGCCCGGCGCACCGGTGGAGTTGGACCTCACTGCGGACATCATCTACAAGGAGGCCAGGGTGTTTGGCAGCACTGGCCGCACCATGTGGCAGACCTGGTACGATATGCAGAACCTGATGCAGTCAGGCAAATTTGACCCCCTGCCGGTGATAACCCACCGCATGCCGCTGGCCGATTTCGCCAAGGGGATTGAGCTAGCCAAGAGTGGGCAGGCGGGCAAGATCATCCTTTATCCCTAGATGAAGGCGAAAAGCGTGACGCCGCAGACGCTGGGCATCGTTGCCGATGACCTGACCGGGGCCATGGACAGCAGTGGCTACTTCGCCACCCTGGGCTGGGGCACGGTGGTGGTTCTGGCTCCTGGATTTTCCGCCGATGCTGACGTGGTGGTCATCACCACCAATAGCCGCGCCGAAAACCCCGATATCGCCCGCAAGAGGGTAAAACAGGCGGTGAGGAGCTTGGCGGGAAGGGTGGTTTACAAGAAAATAGACTCCACGCTGAGGGGCAATATCGGCGCTGAGCTGGAAGCGGCCATAGAGGAGCTGGCTAGCCAGAAGACCATCGTGGCGCCGGCTTTCCCGGTGGTGGGCAGAACCACAGTAACGGGCAATTTACTGGTGAACGGCACTCCCGTGGCGCAGACCCAGTTTGCCCAGGACCCGATATTGCCGGTGAAAGAGTCACACATCCCCACGCTGCTGGAGCGGTCAACCGGGCGCCAGGTGGGCGTTGTCACGGTTAAGGATATCGAGGCTGGGCCGGAGTCCCTCTACTGCCGGATAAGCGAGATGCCACAAGATATCGTGGTCTGTGATGTCACTGAAGAGTCTCATCTCACCGGTATCGCCCAGGCGGCGGCGCTGGCTGAGGGGCGGTGGCTCCTCTGTGGCTCGGGTGGCCTGGCCCGGGAGCTGCATCTTCTCGTCCGAAAGACGCCCGGGGCCAAGAGAGCCAAGCCCAGAAATCTGTCATCCGGGCCGGCGCTGGTGGTGGTGGGCACCCGCAACCAAGTGGCGGCAAACCAATTGCTTAAAGCAAGAGATGAACTGGGTCTTCCTATCTTGAACTTGGATACCGAGCGCTTGAGCGAGGAGGATGCTAGCGCCTACCTGGTGGCTGAGGCCAACCGTCTACTTATCCAGGGGAGGGGGCTGGCGCTCTCCTCCACCTTTTCCCAGTACGCGCCGGAGCTGAAGCATACCATACCTGCCATTATGGCTGAGATAGCGACCAAGATTTTGGCCAGCCGGAGGTTTGCTGGTCTCTTTCTCTCGGGAGGAGATATCGCGCTCGAGGTCTGCCGGCGGCTCGGGGTATCTGCCATTCGGGTTCATGGTGAGGTGGAGCCGGGCGTCCCGGCGGGGGAGCTGATTGGCGGCGCCTGTCAGGGAATGAGGGTGGTGACCAAGGCGGGTGGCTTTGGCACTGAAGAGGCGCTAGTAAAGTCCATATCATATCTGGAGAAGGGCAATTTATCATGAACGAGGAATATAAACCGCTGCTCGTTATCACCATGGGCGATGCCGCCGGTTCTGGGCCGGAGATTATCACCAAGGCGCTGGCTGACCCGGAGGTTAGGGCGGTGGCGCGCCTGGTGGTGGTTGGGGATGCTGCCACCATGGAGGCGGCACGGGAGATCACCGGTGCTCCTGGCGAGGTGAGGGCAATCAAAGGGCTAGCCGAGGCGTCCTTCCAGGAGGGCCTCATTGAGGTCATTGACTTGGGTAATATCCAGCTTGAGCGGCTCACCCGGGGGCGGGTTGACCCCATGGCGGGGAAGGCGGCCTATGAGTATATCAAGTTGGCCACAGAAATGACTCTGGCCGGGGAGTGTGACGCCATCGTGACCTCGGCGATCAACAAAGAGGCGCTGAATAAAGCCGGCTATCACTATGACGGTCATACCCAGCTGCTGGCCGAACTCTGCGGGGCCTCTGAGGTGGCTATGATGCTGGTCTCAGGAAAACTGCGGGTGAGCCACGTATCCACCCATGTATCGCTCTTTGAGGCGATAAAGCGGGTGCGCCCGGAGAGGATACTCACCGTGCTCAGGCTCACCGATGAGGCGGTGCGCCAGATGGGTATCGCTGAGCCGAGGCTCGCCGTGGCCGGGCTCAACCCCCATTCCGGAGAGGGAGGACTCTTCGGGGACGAGGAGATAAAGTACATCACCCCGGCCATTGAGCAGGCGCGCCGTCAGGGGATGAACGTCACCGGGCCGCTGCCGCCCGATTCCGTGTTCCTGCGCACCTCAGAGGGGCAGTTTGACGCCGCCATCGCCATGTACCATGACCAGGGACATATCGCCGTCAAGATGCTGGGCATCACCCACGGGGTCAACGTTACCCTGGGCCTCCCCATCATCAGGACCTCCGTTGACCATGGCACCAACTTCGGCAAGGCAGGCAAAGGCACCGCCGACCCCACCAGCCTGATTGAGTCAATCAAGCTGGCCGCTGTCATGGTGCGCCACCGGCGCCTTGCTGGCTCCGGCTAATTTAACTTTAAGGTGGGAGATTTTATGAGCGAAGATAGACCCCTGATTGCGGTTACCATGGGGGATATCACCGGCATCGGCCCGGAGATTCTGGTTAAGGTGGTGAGCGGAGGGCCACCGGACAACTGCCGTTTGCTGGTGGTTGGCGATGCCCAAGTCCTGCGCGCCAGCTTTGATGCTCTGGGGGCTAGCTTTGCTTTGCCGGTATTTCGTGATATTGAAGAAGTGGCTGGGAGTGAGGCTCCGGTAATGGTGCTTGACCTGGCGCAGGGGGGTGGGGAACTCTTGGCGCTGGCGCGCCCCCATCCTGAAGCCGGCCGGATGGCGGCCGAGGCACTGGTGAGGGCGGCCGAGCTGGCCATGGCGAGGAAGGTGGGTGGGGTGGTCTTTGGCCCCTTGGTCAAGGAGACCCTGCATCTCGGGGAGCGAAAATATAATGATGAGACTGAGATTTTGAGGGAGTTACTACAAGCTCCGGAGATGAAGTCGGTGGCCAAGGTGGGGGAGGTCTTCCGGATTACCATTGCCGAGCATGTGCCCTTAAAGCAGGTGCCTGACCTCGTCACCCCACAGAGTGTGCTCGGGGCCATCCAGCTTCTCCATGAGGCCTTGCTCCTCTACGGGAAGAAGTCGCCGCGCATCGCTGTGGCTGCCCTCAATCCCCATGCCGGTGAGGGCGGTATGGTGGGGCGAGAGGAGATAGAGCAGATCACCCCGGCCATTGAGCAGGCCAGAGCAGAGGGTTTGGACGTCTCCGGACCCATCCCGGCCGATACCGTCTATGTCCGCGCCTTCAAAGGGCAGTTTGACGGCGTGGTCAATATGTATCATGACCAGGCGAACATTGCTCTCAAGATGGCTGGCTTTGGGGAAATCGTGATTCTCTTCGTGCGCTCCCCCATCGTCATCACCACGCCCAGCCATGGCCCCGCCTATGGCAAGGCAGGCAAAGGCACCGCCGACCCCAACAACCTGCGGGCGGCCATTGAGGTGGCGGCATCTCTGGCCCAGCAGAGATAGCCGCTAGCTCTGTTTTATCTCTAATATCTCGAAGAGCACGTTGTCTGGGGCTTTGATGAAGGCGAACCTGAGGCCAGGACGGGCCTGGGTGGGCTCAACGACGAACTCCACCCCTTTGGATTTGAGTTCAGCGACGAAGGCATCCATATCGTCCACGGTGAGCCCAAGGTGATGCAGCCCGTACCTGGGTCCCTGCCAGGCCTTATCCGCCCCAGTTTGTCCAGAGATACGGATGGGGATGCCGCCGAGCTCCAGGTCTACTAGTTTAATGCCGCCGCTCTCCTGCTCCTTGACGAGCTTGGCGCCCATGACTTTGGTGTAGAACTCAATCGTTCTCTCCGGGTCAGGGCTGGTAAGGTGGGTGTGGTCGTGCTTTAGCGCTGCCATGGCTTTCTCCTTTCTCTTTACTTCAAGCCATTGTAGGTAGGGCCGAACTCAATGTCAAGAATTGAATTTCAGACGGGAGAATAGTAAGATATAGCGGTTATAAGCAGGTTTTGGTATGGTAAACTGGCAAATAACCGCAACCACGCTCTATTGCGATAGCGTTGATAGTGAGGTGACCATCCTGGTCTATAAGGATGGCTCGGTTAAGTGCGTTGACTATGACAAGTACCGCGAGCAAGGTAGGAACGCTGCGGAACTAGCTAAGAAGAGCAAAAGGCTGGGGCGCCAGCTTAAGTGTGATGGGCCATTATGTCAGCGGGCGCTCCAGTACCGGGACAAGCTGTTTGCCGAGGAAGAGAGCTCGGCGGGGCGGTAAAGGGAAATCAATCGGATGATTTGAGGTAAAAGTCCCAAGGTGAGCGACAAAAATGACGTCAAGATAAAGATTGAAAACCTCTCCCTTTCCTTTGGCGGCGTCAAGGCCCTGATTGATGTCAGCCTGGAGATAAGAAACAATGAAATCCTGGCCATCATCGGGCCGAATGGCGCGGGGAAAACCTGTCTACTTAACTGCATCAGTGGCTTCTACAAGCCGCAGAAGGGCGAGATATACTTTGAGGGCCGCAGAATAACCCGGATTCGCCCTGATAAGGCGGCTCGGCTGGGGCTGGCCCGAACTTTCCAAAATATAGAGCTCTTTACTGGCTTAAGCACGCTGGACAACATCATGGCGGCCAGACACGTGCTGATGAAGCAGAATTTCCTGAGCAGCGCGCTTTACTTCGGCTGGGCGCATGAGGAGGAGATCGCCCACCGCAGGACGGTGGAGGACATCATCGATTTTCTGGAGATCGAGCCCATCAGAAAGAAGATAGTGGGCATGCTCCCCTACGGCATGCGCAAGCGGGTGGAGCTGGGCCGGGCCCTGGCCATAGAGCCGAAGGTACTACTGCTTGACGAGCCGATGGCTGGCATGAATCTGGAGGAGAAGGAGGATATCGCCCGCTTTATCATTGATATCTTTGAGGGGCAGGGGGAGACCTATCCCCAGTCACCGGTGCTCAGGGACGGGGTTAACTGCATCGTGCTCGTGGAGCACGATATGGGCGTGGTGATGGACATCGCCGATCGGATCGTGGTGCTTGACTTTGGGCGGAAGATTGCTGAGGGCACGCCAGCTGAGATCAGAACCAATCCTGAGGTTATCGCCGCCTACCTGGGGGAGGAAAAGCATTGAGCTTCTATTCCCAGGTTCTCTCATCAATTATTCTGGGCTGCTCTTCCGGAATAGCTCCCTTCTCCACGAAGTCTATCCGGTCAGGCCGGAGCCGGCAGACATCTTGGAACTTCTGACTCAGAGCACTGGCCAGTTTTGTCTTCTCTTCTTCGGCGGCTTGCCCCTTTAGCTCAACCTTAAGGGTCATCTCATCACGCTGCTCGGGGCGCCTGACCACTATCTGGTACCGGGAAATTTGGGCGAAGCTGAAGCATACCTGCTCCGTTTGCCGGGCAACGACGAACATACCCCTCACTTTAACTGCATCGCTGGCCCGGCCCATGATGCCGCTGAGCCTACTTGCGGTGCGGCCGCAGGGGCAGGGTTCGATGGTATATGAGGATAAATCGCCGGTGCCAAAGCGAACCAGCCCCCACACTTTATTGTGCACCGGGGTGACCACCACCTCGCCTACCTCTCCTGGCCCCAGCTGCTTTCCGGTCGCCGGGTCAACCACCTCGATGACGTATTCATCCATGAGGTGCATCCCCGATTTTTGACGGCATTCGTAGGCGAGGGCGCCTCCCGTCTCGGTGACGGCGTAGGCTTGATAGGTATCAATCTGGTAATTTCCCTCAAAGGTTTTGCGCAGGGATGGCGCTAGCGGCTCCCCGGTGAACCAGGCACGCCGCAGGGCAAAATCCTGGCGGAAGTTGTAGCCCATTTCCTCGGCCCGTTGGATCAGGGTCATCAGGAAACTGGGCGTGCCGACGAATCCGGTAACCTTCAGGTCACGCATGGTCTGAATCTGGAGCTCGGTATTGCCGGTGCCCATGGGCACTGCGGTGGCCCCGCAATCCCTTATCGCCTCGTGGAAGAGGATGCCGGCCGGGGAGAGGTGGTAGGTGAAGGTGTTAACCACCACGTCTCCTTTTCTGAATCCGGCGGCCCAGAACGCCTTGGCGAACCATTTGATGCCGGCGTGCTGGATGGGCTCGTAGATGGGGCCGGGGGAGAGAAAGACGCGGTCAATGTCTTCAAGTGGGATGGTGAGAAACCCGCCGTAGGGCGGGTTCTTCTTTTGCCGCTCAATGAGGTCAGTTTTACGGATGATGGGCAGTTTCTCCAGGTCTTTTATGCTGCGGATCTGCTCCGGGCTGACTCCTGCCTTGTCAAATATCTCCCTCGTCGCCGGAGCATGATGGTAGGCATGGGCTACGGTTTGGGAGAGCTGCTGGTTGAGGTATTTGGCTCTCGCCTCCGTCGGCATTATCTCCAGCTCATCAAAAAATTCACCTTTATCTTTTACAGCCATCGCTTGCGCCTCTTGTAGTGCTTCACCTCGCGGTAGCTCTTTTTCGCCCCCATGGCGGAGAGCCCCATGTAAAATTCCTTCACATCCTCATTATTCTTGAGGAACTCAGCCGAGCCATCAAGCACGATGCGCCCGTTCTCCATAACGTAACCATAGTGGGCGATGCTTAAGGCGATCCTCACGTTCTGCTCAACCAGCAGCACCGAGGTCTTCTGCTCAATGTTGAAGCGGTTGATGATATCGTAGATCTCCTCAACGAGCAGTGGTGCCAGGCCCAGCGAGGGCTCATCGAGCATCATGAGCTTGGGGGCGGCCATCATCGCCCGGCCGATGACCAGCATCTGCTGCTCGCCCCCGGAGAGGTAGCCGGCGATATTGTGCCGGAGCATTTTCAGCCTGGGGAAGTAGTGATAGACCATCTCCAGGTCCCGTTTTACGGCGCGGTGGTCGGAGCGATGGTAAGCACCCACCATCAGGTTTTCCTCAGCGGTGAGGTGTCCGAAGACGCGGCGTCCCTCCAGCGCCTGGATGATGCCCAGCTTGCCTATCTCCTCGGCGCTTTTTTTGTCGATTCTCTCCCCGTTCCACTCGATGGTGCCATCGGTTACCTCCCCCTCCTCGATGTGGAGGAGGCCGGAGATGGCCTTGAGCGTGGTGCTTTTGCCGGCGCCATTGGCCCCGAGCAGGGTGACAATGGCCCCATCCTCGACGCTGAGTGAAACGCCGTGCAGCACCCGGATAACGTTGAGATAGGTGACCTCAATGTTATTTAGTTTGAGCATGTCCGGCTCTGCTGGGGGAGCCCCACCCTGGTGGGGCTCCCCTCAAGTGACCTATTTATTTGCCAAACCAGTCGTATTCCTCGTATTTGACCAGTGGTGCCTCAATCCAGTCGCTTATGGGCACGATTTCCCCGTTCCGTATCTGGAAGACCCTGACCGATTTTGACAGCCGGTTGTCTCCCGGGGTATAGCTTACCGGACCATGCAGGCCACCGACGTCAAAGTTCTTCAGCTTCTTGATGCCATACTCCTCAACCGCCTTCCAGGCCTCTGGCCCTCCCTTGGCCAGCACCTCATAGCCGGCGTTCTCCACCGCCAGCCTCAGGATCTCGGCCACGATGAGGCTCTGCGCCCAGGAGGTGATGTAGTCCATGTTGCCTTCGTCATCGGGATGGTTCTTTCTCACGTATTCCGTCATCTTGGCCATGCCCGGAACGTCATCTCCCCAGTTCACGGTGGGGAAGACGCCGTAAACCCCTTCCACGATGTCAGCGCCGGCGATGTCAATCAGCGCCTTGGTGATGGCGGCATGCCCCAGACCAATGGTTATCCCGGGGTATAGCCCCAGCTCCACGGCGTTCTTGATGATAACAGCCGTCGGGGCGGGGGTGCTGGAGATGTAGAGGACGTCAGGCTTGGCCGCCTTGATCCGGGTCAGGGAATCCATCTCTGAGGTGGTGTCAGCCTTGTGCTCATCAACGGAGATAATCTCAATACCCAGCTCGTCAGCCTTGGCCTTGAAGGCGTCCCGTGCCCCGTAGCCAGTGGGGTTATTGAGCAGGTGTAGGGCGAACTTGGGCTTTCCCGGCCCCTTCCAGATGTTTTGCATATAGTAAGTGGCGAAGGCCAGAGCGTCATCGCCGTAGTCAGGCATCTGACCGTAAATATGCTGGGGTGGCCGGTACAGTATGGGCGAGGTGAAGGAGGCGATGCCGGGGAACCCTGCCCGATTGGCGATCTCCATTGACGCTGCCATCATCGCCGAGGAGGCGGTGGTGAACAGGACGCAGCCCTCATCCATGAAGCGCTTGACATTGGTGACTACCTTGGAGGCATCGTAGGCGTTGTCCAGCCAGATCACCTCAATCTTGTAGCCATTGACGCCGCCGAGCTCCTCGTTGATGTACTCAATGGCGTCAAGGTTGGCGTGACCCATGGGAGCCCCTTTCTCCGCCGCCTTGCCGGTTGATGGGGTGGTCATGCCGATTTTTATCGTTTTCTCCTCGGGAGCGGCGCAGGAGCTGAGCACTGGCACCGCCGCCAGCAGCACGGCCAGCACGATAAATGTGGCCGTTAGCCATAACCTTTTACCTTTCATTTCCTCCCTCCTTTCATCTCGGGGTATTTCGCCTTAATTCAGGTTACTACATTGTAGCGCAAACCTCCTTCCTCAAGCTAGTATGAGAATGGCCATAGCCGGTAGGCAGATTTGAGCAATGCCCAGCGGTGAGCAAGCCCCCTCGGCTCAAGTATGAGAAAGAGGATGATGACCAGGCCAAATAGCATCGGGGTGACCCCGGTGGCAAATCCTGAGGGCATCATGGTGAAGGTTCGCTCCAGGAAGGGGACGACCTGCACAGTCAGTATCTGCTGAAGCAGCCGAATGAAGATCACGCCGAAGATAGGGCCCACGGTGGTGCCGAGACCACCGATGATTATCATCCCGATGTACAGTATGGACTCGGTGAGGCTGAACTGTTCGGCGTTTAAAAAGCCGATCCAGTGGGCAAGCAGCGCCCCGGCAATTCCCGCCATGAAGCAGCCGATGAAGAAGGCGAGCAGCTTGTAGTAAAGGAGGTTGATGCCCATCACCTCCGCCGCTAGGTCATTATCCCTGATGGCGATGAAGGCCCGCCCGACTCTAGTTCGCGCCAAGTTCTTGGCGAAGAAGGTGCACAGGGCGGCGATGGTGGCGATGAGATAGAACTGGCTGGTCTCAGTGCGGAAGACAAAGCCGCCGATGGAGGCATAGGGCACCTTAATACCAACGAATCCCCCGGTCACCGACCAGTGGTTGATGACCCAGATGATGATGAACTGGGCGGCGATGGTGGTGATGGCCAGGTAAAAGCCCTTGACCCGCACCGAGGGCAGCCCGAAGATGAGCCCGATGGCGCCGGCGGTAAGCCCGCCACTGATCAGTCCCACCAGGAAGGGAAGCTCCAGACGGTTGGTCAGCACCGCCGCGGTGTAGGCACCCACTGCGATGAAGCCGGCATGCCCGATAGAGAGTTGCCCGCAGTAGCCGGTGAGGATATTGAGTCCGATGGCGGCGATGAGGGTGATGCCAATGAGATTGGCTACCCCCAGCCAGTAGTTGCTCAAATATAACGGAGCGGCCATGAGGAGCACCAGAAGGCCGATAAATAGTGCCCAGTGGGTCTTGGTGCGCAGGATGGCCATATCCTGGGCGTAAGTGTAATTGCGGGTTCCGCTGGGCAAACTCATCTCGCCTATATCCTCTCGATGCGAACTTCTCCGAACAGCCCGTAGGGCTTGATGATCATGACGATAATAATAATGATGAAGGGGATGATATCCTTAACGCCGGCCCAGAGGTAGGGGGTGAGGTAGCCGCCGCCGAGGCTCTCGGCAAGCCCGATGATGGGCCCAGCGACGATGGCGCCGAGGAAAGAGTCTAATCCACCCAGTATCACCACCGAAAAAGCTTTAAGCCCGGTCTCAATCAAACCCTGGGTGATGCCACCGATGCTGGAGATCAATATCCCGCCGATGGCCGCCACCACGCAGGCGAACATCCATGACCTGGAGAAGACGGTGGTCACCGGGATGCCGCAGGCCTGAACCGCCATCTGGTCATCGGCGGTGGCCCGCATGGCGATGCCCATCTTGTGATAGCGGAAGAACAACGTCAAAAGGGCAAAGACGAGTAGACAGATGCCCACCACCCAGACGTACTCTTGTGATACCACCGCCGGGCCGATGTGGAGGACCTCCCTGGGGAAGAGCCTGGGCAGTGCATCCACGCTCCAGGGCCAGATGAAGATTACTACCCCCTCAATGAAGTAGCCTATCCCCAAAGTCACCGTAATCAGAGCTAAGATTGGCTGGGCGATGAGCGGGCGCAGGGCAAAGCGCTCAATCATCCACCCCAGCCCCAGGGCGAAGAGGATGACCAGGAGGAAGGCCAGCCAGAGGGGAAACTCAGCCTGCACCAGCATGGCGTAGGTAAACCAGGAGGAAAGCAGGACGATTTGCCCCAGCGCCAGGTTGGCCACACCGCTGGACTTCCAGATGAGGACGAAGCCGAGCGCGATCAGGGCATAGACCATGCCCACGGCGATTCCGGTAATGGTGAACTGCAGTAACTCAGCCATCTATATCAAATCCCTTCTTCTAGATATCTCTCACCTTGATGCTGGTGCTTACCACCCCTTTCCTCCCGTCCCGGTAGGTTACCGGGGCTTCCACCTTCACCTCCCGGCCATTGCTGTACATCGCCTGGATCAGCTCCCGGTAGCGCTCCTCCATGAACTCACGCCTCAATTTTCTGGTGCGGGTAAGTTCAGCTTCATCAGCGTCAAACTCCTTATGCAGTAGCACAAATCGCCGCACCCGGGCCGGCTCCGGCAGATAGCTATTCACCCGGGCCAGGTCCTTCTGTATCAGGTTGGCCACCTCCTCCTTCTGGGAGAGGTCAACGAAGGTGGTGTAGGGGATGTGGTGGCGCTCCGCCCACTTGCCCACCATGGCGAAGTCTATGTTGATTATCGCTGAGACGAAGTCCTTATCCTTACCCCCGATGACCATGGCATCCTTAATATAGGGGCTGAACCTGAGCCTGCCCTCAACGTACTGGGGGGCGTATTTGATGCCGGAGCTGAGCTGTCCCATGTGCTCCAGCCGGTCGATGAACAAGAGATGGCCGTCCTCATCAATGTTGACGGCATCGCCGGTGCGGCACCAGCCGTTGACCAGAGTTTCTGCGGTTTTCTTCTCATCCTTATGGTAGCCATTGAATAGGCAGTTATTTCTCACCCAGAGCTCTCCCTCGTCGGTTATCCTGACCTCGGTGCCCAGGGCTGGCCGTCCCACGCTCTCAAACTTGATCTCCCCCTTGGAGTGGGAGGAGATAAGCCCAGCCTCGGTGCTGCCGTAATTCTGCCTGAGCTCGATGCCGATGGCGTGGATTAGTCTGAAGGTGTCCAGGCTTAAGACCGAGCTCCCGGTGACGGCGAACCTGACTCGGCTCAAACCCAGCCGGTCTTTGAGGGCGCGGAATAGGCAGAGATAGGCGACTGCGTAGAGAGCTCGCCAGAACAGGTTCGGCTTTTTGTTTTCAAAGCGGAAATCGGCCATCTTGTAGCCCACGGGCAGGAACAGGTTATAGACGAAGCGTTTCAGGGGGTGAGCATCAAACATCTTGACCTGAATCTCGCTGACCAGGCTTTCCCACTGACGGGGGCCGTAGATGACAAAGTGAGGGCCGACCTCGCGAGTGTCCTCGGCGATGGTCTCCGGCTCTTCCGGGAAGTTGAGTCTAGCTCCGCTGAGCAGGTGGGGGATGGTGGCGAAGAAACTATCCCCCACCCAGGCCGCCGGGAAGTTGGAGATTAAATCATCATCCTCACTGAGCGGGTAGCGGTCAAGGAAGGCTCGGGCGGTGTTGATCAGGGCCTGATGGGTGAGCATGGCTCCCTTGGGTAGTCCGGTGGTCCCGGAGGTGTAGTAGATGAAGGCGATGTCACTCCCCTTGCCCTTCTCCACGTTCTCTTCAAATAGCCCAGGGTGCTCCTTCTCATATTCTCTGCCCAGCTTGATCACCTCGATGAAGGAGGTGAGTATCGGGTCATCGTAATTGCGCAGACCCTTCGGGTCCCAGTAAATAACCTTCTTGAGCAGAGGCAGCTCGTTCTTTATCTCCAGGAACTTATCCGTCTGCTCCTGGTCATTGACGATGGCAAATTTAGCACCGGAATGCTCGGCGATATACTTCACCTCAGAGGGGATGGAGTCAACGAAGATCCCGGTGACGATGCCGCCAGCCGCCTGGGTGGCAAACTCCCCCCAGAACCATTCTGGCTCATTATCGCCGATGATGCAGACCACGTCCCCCGGTTTCAGCCCCAGGCTGATTAAGCCCAGGGAGAAATATTTCACCTTCTCGTAGTATTCCGCCCAGCTATATCGCTGCCAGACGCCGAGGTTCTTCATGGACATCGCTGTCCGCTGGCTCCATCTCTCATAGTTGCGGCGGATAAGTTTTGGGATGGTATCGCAATTATCCATCGGCATCACGCTAGTTCTCCCTCTCAACTTATAAAAATACCTCCCGCTTGGGAGGTGCTCGGTTCAGGGCTTAAATAATTGCCTCTAGCTAGACGGTCATCTCAAAAGTCCCCCCAAGCGCACCCCGGTGCGCTTGGTAAAGACGAACTTGGATTTCCCCAGCCGTTGGTGAGTCCTTTCCATGGTGGTATCAAGCCCAATTAACGAGAAGCTAGTTTAGCATAAGAAAGTGGGCCTGTCAAATTCAGGCAAGGAGACGGTGAGTTATTTAAAGAGGGGCTTTGCCCCTGCTTCTTTCAGCCCACTGGGATGGTTGTTCCGGTGGCTTTGGCGATGAGCTTCCCCTCTTGATTGGTTACCGTCATCTCGGCGATGCTCNCCCGCCGGCCGCTCTTTATCACCCGCCCCTCGGCGATGAGCTCATCACCTATCTTCGCCGCGGCGATGAAGTGAATATTGAACTGGGAGGCGATGTTGGGGCGGTTAACCGAATTGACGGCGTAGGCAAAGGCCTGGTCAGCCACCGCCATGACGATGCCACCAAAGATGAGGCCATTGAAGTTCTGGTGCTCCGGCGCGAGTTTGACCACTACCCTGGCATAGCCTGGGGAGAGCTCCTCTAGTCGCATCTTGAGGAAGGAGGCGATGGGCTCTTCTTCTGCCTTGGCTCTCAGTTCAGCTAGGCTATCTACCTTATCTTCTTGCCTTGACATCTCTCGTCTCCAGCCTTGGAGGCTAGCGCAGGCCGAATTTCCGGGCGGCCTCCCGGAAGCCCGATAGCGAACCCTCCAGCACCCTGTCCTCAACGCAGTAGGCGATGCGGAAATACCCCGACGTGCCGAAGCCGCTGCCCGGCACCGTCAGCACCTTGAGCTGCAATAACTCTCTGACGAAGGCGACGTCATCTTCCAGCGGGGATTTGGGGAACATGTAGAAGGCGCCCTGGGGCTTGGTTACCGAATAGCCCATCTCGGTGAGGTGCTGATAGAGAAAATCCCGCTTTCGCTGGTATTCAGCCACGGAGACGCTGACCCCTTGGAGGTGGCGCACCAGGTGCTGCATCAGGGCCGGGGCATTGACAAAGCCCAGCGTTCGGTTACAGTGGATGAAGCCATTTATCAGTTCCTCCCGCTGGTGGCAATCAGGGTGGATGGCGATGTAGCCAATGCGCTCGCCAGGCAGGGCCAGGTCTTTGGAATGGGAGGTGACGATGATGCTCTGGGGGTGGTGGTGCAGGGGAAACGGGTATTTTAGGCCGTCATAGATGATCCTACGGTAGGCCTCATCGCTGATGAGCAGAATCTGGGTTCCGTACTCCGCCTCCTTTTTGCGGAGTATTTCCCCCAGACCACGCAGCCGCTCCTCGCTGCAGACGGCGCCTGAGGGGTTGTTGGGGGAATTGATGATCACCGCCCTGGTTCTCTCGTTGATGGCTTCCTCCAGCAGGTCCAACCTGGGGGCGAATTGCTCATCGGTGGGCAGAATTTGGGCCACCCCGTAGTGATTGTCAATATAGTGGACGTACTCGGCGAAGTAGGGGGCGAAGATGATGACCTCATCTCCTTGATTGAGTATCGTCTTCAGCACCACGTTCAAGGCCCCTGCTGCCCCGCAGGTCATGACAATCTCGTTCATGGTGAAGTTGATGCCTGTCTCCAGCGAAAGCTGCTTGGCCACCGCGGCTCTGGTCTCAGCGTAGCCGGCGTTGCTCATGTAGCGGTGCATCCCGGCTTGAGGATGTTCAGCTAGTCTCTTCAGCTCTTGGAAAAACTCGGCGGGGGGCTCCACTATCGGGTTACCCAGGGAGAGGTCAAAGACGTTCTCCTCGCCATAGCGCTGCTTTAAGATGGCCCCGTCCTCAAACATCTTCCGAATCCAGGACCCCGAGGCCATGCTGCGGCGGACCCTTTCAGAAATTGACACCTTGGATTTCCTTTCTCCCCCGCTCAAAGGCGGCGAGGTTGATTTCCCGGAGGTTTGGTGGCAGGCGCCGGGAGATGCTATCCTTCCATATCTCCACTTCAAAGGGCATAAAGAGCGAAACACATCCCAGCATGAACATGTTGAGCGTTCTGATATTGCCCAGCTCCCGGACGTGGCGGGNGCCCTCAATGAAATAGACTTGGTCAGTGCGCTGTTTTAGGATATTCAGTATCTCCTCATCACTGGGGTAGCGCGATTTGCCCAAACTAACCGAGAGGGGTGGCAGGGCGTGGTCATTGACGATGGCTATCCCCCCACTTCTGAGGTAAGGAGCCCACCGGGCTCCCTCCAGCTTCTCTAGGGCGAGCAATAGGTCACCCGCCCCTCTTTTTATCAGGGGAGACCAGACCTTGGGGGCGATGCGCACGTTGCTGAGAACGCTGCCCCCGCGCTGCGCCATGCCGATGGTGTCCGTTTTCTTGACATCATAGCCGGAGGCTATCGCCACCTCACCAATGATGTCACTGGCCAGGATGATCCCCTGACCCCCGGCTCCGGTAACCAGCAGGTCTAGCTTCTCCATATTCTGCGCTCTTACCTACTTTGGGACTGTGGGCCTATCGCCTGGCGGGGGCAGAGCTGCTGGCAGACGGCACAGCCCTCACCCACACAGAGCGCGGCCTCAATGTATATTTGTTCACCCTCTCTTTGAATCGCCGAGCAGCCGAGCAAAAGACAGGTGCCACACTGGTTGCACTTCTCTTGGGCGATGGCCCTCGGCTCACCGCGCTTTGGTACCCGAACGGAACAGGCTCCACGGACGATGACCACGGAAAGCTCGGGATTATCCAGGGCGCTTCTCAGGCTACTTCTTAGCGCCTTCAGGTCAAAGGCGCTAACCACGCTGACATCCCTGACCCCAATGCCCCTGACCAGTGGCTCCAGCTCCACCTTGGTGGCTTCCTTACCCTGCGCCGAGATACCGGTGCCCGGGTGCTCCTGATGACCGGTCATGGCGGTGGTGCCGTTATCCAGGATGATGAGCGTTATCTGGCCCTGGTTGTAGACGCCATCAACTAGACCGGTGATGCCAGAGTGGAGGAAGGTGGAATCACCGATGACGGCGACCATCTTTTTATTTATCCCGGCCTTCTCCATACCCAGGGCCTGACTGATGCTGGCCCCCATGCAGGCGCAGGTGTCCATGGCGAGGAGCGGGGGGTAAGCGCCTAGGGTATAGCAGCCGATGTCCCCGGTGATGACGAGCCTGTAGTCATCGGGGGTCTTGGCTTTGGCGCGCCGGCCAAGGCTACTGAGCACAAAGAAAATGCCGCTGTGAGGGCATCCCGGGCAGAGGAGGGGAGGGCGCTTGGGTAATTCTGGGATAGCCGGCGCTTGCTGGGGAAAAGCCCCCGCAAGCCAACCGGCTTTGTGGCCTGCCTCCTCAATAATATCCGGGCTCAGTTCCCCCAGCCTGGGGATGAATTCTTTCCCGACTGCTTTTATCCCCATCGCCTGGAGGTTTTCCTGAAGAAACGGGTCAAGTTCCTCAATAACTATGAGTCTCTTCACTTGGGAAGCGAAGCTGCGCAGCAAATTTTGAGGGAGGGGATAGGTCATTCCCAGCTTGAGGAAGGAGGCCTGGGGGAAGACCTCTCTGGCGTACTGGTAGGCAACGCCGCTGGTCACCACGCCAAGCTCTGGCTCGCCCCAGATTACTTGATTTAATGGCGTGCTCTCGGCGTATTCGGCCAGCTTAATCAATCGCTCCTCCATCAGGGGATGCCTCAGCCGGGCGTGGACCGGCAGCATGACGTATTTCTGCACGTTATAGTGAAAGTCCGGCGTTCCAGTGGGCACTGTTCGGCTCCGCTTTATCTCCACCACTGATTTGGAGTGGGAGATGCGGGTGGTGGTGCGCACCAGCACTGGGGTGTCAAACCTCTCGCTCAAGTCGAAGGCATAAGCCATGAAGTCATAGGCTTCCTGGCTATCGCTGGGCTCCAGCATGGGCACCTTAGCCAGCCTGGCGTAGTGGCGGTTATCTTGCTCTCCCTGCGAGCTGTGTGCCCCTGGGTCATCCGCCGAGATGACTACCAGCCCAGCATTGACGCCGGTGGTTGAGGCAGCCATAAAGGGGTCGCTGGCTACGTTCAGCCCCACCTGCTTCATGGAGACCAATGTCCGCACCCCGGCATATGATGCCCCCAGCGCCACCTCCATGGCTACCTTCTCATTGGTGGACCACTCGGCGTAGATGTCCTCAAAGCGAGCGATGGATTCCAGTATCTCCGTGCTCGGGGTTCCGGGGTAGGCAGCGGCTACCTTCACGCCGGCGTGGTAGGCTCCCAGGGCTAAAGCCTCATTCCCCGATAGTAGCTTTAACCTTTCTGTCATGCTGACAGTATGATACCATAACTTGCCGCTTAAGAAAAAATGCCGCGGCACATTGACAAACAAGTAGACCGCCTACATAATACGCTTGAAAGTTCTAGCTCAAAGGAGGTAGCCATGCCCATCTATGTTATGCTCACCACGCTCACTGACACCGGCAGAAGGGCCGTTCAAGATGACCCGGAGACGCTCAGGGAGATAAACAAAGAGGTAGAGTACATGGGGGTCAAGATTCTGGACCAGTATGCCCTTCTGGGACAGTATGACTTTGTCAACATCTTGGAAGCGCCCAGCAATGAGGTCATGGCCAAGCTGGCCACCAGATTAAGCGCCCGGGGCAATTTCCAGACCCTCACCTTGGCCGCGATCACCATTGACGCCCTCATTGAGACCCTGAAGCAGAAGGAGCCTCCTTGGTAGCGCGTCAGGTGGTGGTATCTGGTGAAGCTAGCCCGCTCACGCAGTCTCAATTGAGCTAAGTTACTGGCAATACTGAATCTCGGCGTTGGGGAAGACGGCCACTTTGGCCTCCTTGCCGTGGGCTTGCGCCAGAACCTCCAGAACATCATCCCACCTATGTAAAAACATGGTCCTATCTGTGCTTCCGAACCAAGCCCGGCCGGCCAGGTCAGGATATTCGGTGTAGACGATGAGGCGGTTGACCTTCTCGGGGATTTTTCGCTCCCGCCGCAGCGGGCCCCAGATTGTTTCTCCGAAGGGTCCCAGCAAGTAATGGGTTACCTGCCCCTCAGGAGCATTGCCGATGAGGACGATGTCCCCACCCTCCGGCTTTACCGCGGTGTAGGCTGTGGGCAGTCCAATCCAGGCCTCGTTCGCCTTGGCGAAGGTATTGGCGATGACGATATCCTTATCCTTGAGCCTGGGCGTGAGATAGTGGGCTTTGGCCGCTTTGACCGCCGCGGCATAGGTGGGCTTCAGCGCCCCGGCAAAGATGGCCACCGTCTCGCCCCACATATTGACTAGGCAATTTATCAGCACATCCAGGCCGGCGAGGGCGGCCGCTTCCTCCATGTCAATGCGTGCTGGATTAGGGTCAAAGACGCCCATGCCGATGACCGATGGCCCCTGCTCCTGGGCTATCTTGAAGAACATCCGATGATTGTGCTCGGTGGTCTCAAAGGAGGTTACTCCAGGAAGGATGATTTTGCCCCCACCGCCGAAGCCGCTCCTGGGGTGGGGCACCACCGAACCAATGGCGATCTTAAGGTCACACCGCATCACCTCTTCATTGACATAGACCTTGGTGCCGAAGGTGTTGGTCATGCCCACGTAGGTGCAGTTGGCGAAGGGGTTGTGGTTATATACTGGGAACCTGGCAATGACCTCCTCGCCCAGCTTCTTGGCGAAGTCAAAGCGGTTCATCGCCCCGTGACAGCCGAGGGCGGCGATGAAGCGGATGCTATCATCGCTGATGCCGGCTTTGGCCAGCTCTTCCAGCACGAAGGGGACAATTTCGGCGGCTCTGGTTACCCGCGTCATGTCATCAAAGATGATGACTACCTCCTTTTTCCCCCTCGCCAGCTCCCGGATGGGCGGTGAGCCGATGAGGTTCTGGGTTACCGCGGCTTTAATCTGCTCTGAGGTTAGCGCCGGGCGGTCATAGCCAGCCATATAACCCATCTCCACCTGCCAGCCATTGGCTAGGGGTAGCTCCAGCACCTTGTTCCCGTACCAGGCCAGCTGCGGCAGCTTGAGTATACTCATGGTTTTTCCTCCCGAGGCGAAGAGCGCTATTTCATTATACCCTGACACTTTTGGGATGGAAAGGGAAGAGGACCGCGGGTTTTTGGGGAGCTATTGCAGGGTAGTGGTTAATGCCTTATACTAGGGGCGAAATTCGCTCTTTTATAGGAGGGAGAGTATGCCACACGGCTACATCGGCAAGATTTTAAGGGTTGACCTTTCCTCAGGGAGGGTAACCACCGAGGAGTTTCCAGAAAATTTTTACCGCCAGTATCTGGGTGGTGAGGGCTTTACCGGCTACTTTTTGCTCAAGGAGGTCCCGCCTCGTGTTGACCCCCTGGGGCCGGATAATAAACTCATCTTCGCCGCTGGGCCGCTCACTGGGGTGCCGGTGGGTGGTTGCGGACGGCATAGCGTGGGCGCCAAGTCCCCGCTCACCGGGGCATTCGGTGAGGCTGAGGCTGGGGGATACTGGGGCGCTGAGCTTAAGATGGCTGGCTTTGATGCCGTCATCGTGGAGGGAAAAGCGGAGAAGCCGGTTTACATCTTTATCCGAGATGGCGGGGCTGAGATCAGGGATGCCGCCCACCTCTGGGGGATGAGAACCCTGGAGTGTCAAAACACCATCCGAGAGGAGCTGGGTGACCCACTGATAAAGGTAGCTCAGATTGGCCCGGCCGGGGAGAAGCTGGTGCGCTTTGCCTGCGTCATCAATGACCTGGACGCCGCCGCCGGCCGGACGGGTATGGGGGCAGTTATGGGCTCCAAGAAACTCAAGGCAGTGGCCTGCCGTGGCCGTCAGCGTGTGTCTCTGGCTGACCCGGAGCAGGTGAAGGAGATCGGCACCTGGGTGAGGGATAATACCCCGATAATCCTCAAGGGGATGCATGACTTCGGCACCTCCCGGCTGGTTCCAGCCCTGAATAGCGCCGGAGGTTTGCCCACCCGCAATTTCCAGCTTGGCTCCATTGATGGCGCCGAGCAGATAAGCGGTCAGACCATGAAGGACACCATCCTCACCAGAAGGAGGGCTTGCTTTGCCTGCGCAGTGCAGTGCAAGCGGGAGGTGAAGGTGGATGAGCCCTACCTCGTTGACCCTCGCTACGGAGGCCCCGAATACGAGACGCTGGCTGCCCTGGGCTCCGATTGCGGCATCACTGACCTCAAGGCTCTGGCCAAGGCCAATGAGCTGGCCAACGCTTATGGCCTGGATACCATCTCCTGCGGGGCGGCCATCGCCTTTGCCATGGAGTGCTTTGAGAATGGGCTGGTTACCGCCAAGGATACCGGAGGGGTGGAGCTACGCTTCGGCAACGCTCAAGCCATGCTTCAGATGGTGGAGGAGATCGCGCTGCGGCGGGGATTTGGAGATGTCCTGGCGGAGGGGGTGGCCCGGGCGGCGCAGCAGATAGGCTCTGGGGCGGAGGCCTTTGCCCTGCACATCAAGGGCCAGGAGCTGCCCATGCACGAGCCCCGCTGGAAGCAGGGGATGGGCGTGGGTTACGCCATCTCCCCGACGGGGGCGGACCACTGCCATAATATCCATGACATCGCCTATACCGAGATGACGCCAATGCTGGAGGTGATGAAGGCGGTGGGCATACTTGAGCCCATGCCTCTTGATGACCTCTCCGCGGGCAAGGTGAGGCTGCTCAAATATTATTCTGAGTTCATCCATCTATTGAACTGCACCGTCTGCTGCTACTTTGTCATGTCGCTGGGGCTGATGGGGTTCGATCGGCTGACCCAGCTAGTGAGGGCGGTGACTGGCTGGGATACCACTTTCTTTGAGCTGTTAAAAGTAGGGGAGAGAGTGGTCAATCTGGCGCGGGTCTTCAACCTGAGGGAAGGATTTGGCGCCGAGGATGACAGCATGCCATCGCGCTTCTTCAGCCCCCATCCCTCAGGGCCGCTTAAAGTGGCGCTTGACCCCGAGGCTTTCCAGAAGGCCAAGGAGGCTTATTACGATATGATGGGCTGGCCTGGCGGCGTGCCTTCCCCGGGTAAGTTGGGGGAACTGGGTATTGAGTGGGCGCTACCGCTGCTAGCCCAAAAGTAGAAAAATTTTAAAGACCACTCAAAAGGAGATAATTATGCCGGGACGACTTTGGCAACCTTTTCGCTTGGGGCGGATGGAGCTCAAAAATCGCATAGTGATGCCTCCCATGGTGACCCAGTATGGCACTGACGATGGCCAGGTCACCGAGCGCGCCAAAAGCTACTATGAGGCAAGGGCCCGGGGTGGTGCCGGGCTGCTCATCGTGGAGGCCACCTATGTTCATTCGCGGGGGCAGGCTTTCCCCAACCAGTTGGGCTTAAGCGAGGATAGGTTTATTCCCGGCATGAGCGAGCTGGTGCAAGCGGTCCACCGGCACGGGGCCAAAATCGCCATCCAGCTCCACCATGGAGGACGGGAGGCCAAATCAGCGCTCACGGGGATGCCACCAGTGGCCCCATCGCCTCTGGCGGGATTGAGTGGGGAAGTGCCCAAGGAGCTCACGATTGAGGAGATCGCCGAAGTCGTCGGCTTTTTCGCTCAAGCCGCACTCAGGGCGAAAGAGGCCGGGTTTGATGGCGTGGAGCTCCATGGGGCACACGGTTACCTCATTGACCAGTTTCTTTCCCCCTTCTCCAACAGGCGCCGAGATAGCTACGGCAGTGATGTGCGCCGCCGGGCCCGTTTTCTCCTTGAGGTAATCAGGGCGGTCAGGGAATTGGTGGGGGAGGATTACCCGGTCTGGGTTCGGATGGACGGGCGGGAATATGGCAGGGATGAGGGGATAACGCTGGCCGATGCCCAAGAGACGGCGCGCCTGGCGCAGGAGGCTGGCGTGGCCGCCATCCATGTCTCCTGCTGGGGCCCCGCCGCGCCAACCAACCTTACCTCACCCACCTTCACCCCGGCGGTTATTGAGGAGCTGGCGGCGGGAATCAAACAGGCGGTGAGCGTCCCGGTAATCGCTGTGGGCAGGATCACTCCTGAAGCTGGCGAGAGGCTGCTGGAGCAGGGGAAGGCTGACCTTATTGCCATCGGCAAGGCGCTTCTCGCTGACCCTGAACTACCTAACAAAGTAGCTTCTGGGAGGCTGGAGGATATAACTCCGTGCATCGTCTGCATGGGATGCCGGGATGACCTGCGCTCCCCGGAGGTACTGGGGATAAGGTGTTCGGTGAACGCGGCGCTGGGCAGGGAGAGGGAAAGTGAGATTACCCCAGCAAAGAGGCCCAGGAAGGTCCTCGTCGTTGGCGGTGGCCCGGCGGGCATGGAGGCGACGAGGGTAGCTGCGCTGCGGGGACATAAGGTAACCCTCTGGGAGAAGCAGCCCCGATTGGGAGGGCAACTAGTTCAGGCGGCCATTCCCCCACATAAGGACCGCATCGCGCCCTTGGTTGAATACCTCAAGACGCAGCTGGAGAAGCTGGGGGTTCGGGTGGAGCTGAACAAGGAGGCCACCGCGGCGCTGATTGAGGAGTTTGCCCCTGAGGTGGTCATCCTGGCCACCGGGGTAAAACCGCTGGTTCCGGAGATTCCGGGGCTGGATAAAGCTCACGTCGTCCAGGCGGGTGATGTCCTGGAGGGAAGGGTAGCGGTGGGGAATAAGGTGGTGGTCATCGGTGGGGAGCTCGTGGGCTGTGAGACGGCGGAGTTCCTCGCCGAGAGGGGGAAGCAGGTCACCGTTATGCGGAGGGGGCCCGAAATGGCTCTGGGGGTGGGGCCCAGCCTCAGGGCTTTCTTCCTAAATCGGCTTACGCAGAAGGGAGTCACCCTGCTTCCCGGGGTTAGCTATCACGAAGTTACTGCTAGTGGCGTAGTGGTCACCACCAAGGAAGGTGCGAGGAAAACCATTGAGGCTGACACCATTGTTCTGGCCGCGGGCGCACTTCCTGACCAAAGGCTTTATCAGGAGATCAAAGGCAAGGTGGCTGAGGTTCACTGTGTTGGGGATTGCCTCAAGCCACGAACCATACGCGATGCCATCGCCGAAGGCTTTGGCGTCGGTCTGGCAATATGACTAAGCAGAGGGCGAAGGAGGTGTATCATGGCCAAGCAAGCGGTCAGCGTGCCCTGGGCGCTTTCTGGAATTCCCTATTCTCCCGGGATGAGGGCGGGAGACTACATCTTTGTCTCGGGGCAGGTGGGGCATGTGGATGTCAAGGGCAATAGGGTAGAGGGTATAGAGGCCCAGACTAGAACAGCTCTGGAAAAGGTGAAGGGGGTGCTCGAGGCGGCTGGGGCGTCTTTGGATGACGTAGTGAAAACCACCGTCTTTCTGGTCAGGGCTGATGACTTCGCCAAGATGAATGAGGTGTATAAGAGCTACTTCCGAGGGGACCTCCCCTCACGCTCCACGGTGGTGGTGGCGGCTCTGGTGAGGCCCGAGATGCTGGTTGAGATTGAATGCATCGCCTACCATCCCAGATGAAGATAAGGGGTGCTGGCGATGAGTCGAATCATTGACTGGTTTCTGCGCTTGTGGCTGCAAAAACTCAGATACCGGTGGTCCCGGTTGCGGCGCAAGTGGTTTGAGGCCAAATATTTGAGGCAGACCCTGCCCACGCCCAGCTCTTTAAGTGATATTGTAGCTTACCTAGCCCAGGTAACCTGGACCATGGACGGCCCCCTTCATCTCTTTGATGCCATCAGCTATCCCCAAACAGTCTGGGCCAAGAAAAAGGATGATTGTGATGGGTTTGCCATCTTGGCGGCGGCACTGCTTGAGCAGTGGCAGCCAAGCTCGAGACCAGTGCTGCTAACAGCCATGCTCCGGCCGATGCGGCGCAGCCATACCGTCTGTGCTTTTTCGGCACCTGATGGAGGGCTGTGGTTCTTCGACAATAATTTGCTGCGCCAGGGGGATTTTCAGATCTATGCTGACGTCGTGGCAGAGTTTAAGGGCGAGGCGAGGCTAGTCTGCTGGGATGTGGTGGAGCCCACTACGCTCCAGACGCTGGAATTTCACCGGGCGTGACAGTTCCTTGACAAAGGCACTTCATCCGCTTAAAGTATCAATTGCTGCATGATATCGGCGGGCACAGGATTTCACTTTAAAAGGGGGATGACGCCATGGTTCTAACGCAGACAAGCCAATATCTCATCCGGGATGGCCTGATCAAGCTTCTTGAGATCAAAGATGCTGACATTCGCCTCATGACCCTGCGTCAGGCCCGGGATGCGGTGGATAAGGGCGTTCACATCGGTGGCGCTTTTTCGGCGGTGATTCCTCTGGTGGCGCTTTTCTATGGCGGGATGGCGCGGTTTGACATCACCAACCCGACGCGGCGCGGGCAGGACATGTTCGTTCTGAGCAAGGGACACGCGGTGGCGTCTATGGCCTCTATTTACGCGGACTTGGGCTATTTTGACCGCTCCGTGCTCCAGAACTCTCGCTCTGAGGAGAGCATCCTCAATGGTCATCCCGGCCCAATCCTGCCCGGCGTTCACATCTCAACTGGGCCGCTGGGCCAGGGGTTGGGCGTCGCCCAGGGGTTTGCCCTGGTGGGCAAGATGAGCCCCAAATTTGATGTCTTCTGTCTTACCGGCGATGGGGAGCTGCAGGAGGGGATTATTTGGGAGGCGGTCATGTTCTCCGCCTATAAAAAGCTGGATAACCTCTGCGTCTTGGTTGACAAAAACTCGGGACAATTGGATGACACCAAGCAGCTGGTTCACCCCCTGCCTGAGCTGGATAAGAGGTTTGCCTGCTTTGGCTGGCGGGTCTTTAACGTGGATGCTACGCAATATGGCCCGGTGTTGGCCGCGCTCGAGGAGTTCAAATATTCTCCTCGGGAGGGAAAGCCCACGGTCATCATCTGCCGGACGCGGAAGGGCTTTGGCGGGGCTTCAGACTTTATGGTAAAGCACAAGGTGGTCATGCCAGACGCGGTGGCCGAACAGGAGATGGCGCTGCAAGAGCGAAAGCGAGCGGCCCGGGTGGCCGAGTTTCTTGATTTCTTTGCTGGACTAGGGGATGCGGAGGATGGTGGCATGGTTCGGGAGAGGCTGCTGAGAGCGGCCAAGGAGATGAACCTGGATATTGTGCTTAAAGAGGGCAAAGCCAGTGAGGTTAAACCACTGGCGGTGTCGGTGAAGACAAAGCGGGCCCCCAGCCGAAACAAGAAGGTGGAGTATGACGCTGGGGAGCTTCCCAAGCTGGAGAAGGGGAAGGAGTACGCCTGCAGCGGCGTGGTCACCCAGGCGATGAAGGTCTTTGCCCGTGACCCGAAGGTGGTCTCCATTGATGCTGACCTGGCCTCAAGCAGCGGCCTTGAGGCTGGCGTTGCCTACGTGGATATGACTCGGGCGCTCAATGTGGGCGTGGCCGAGCCCAACATGATGGCCATCGCTGAGGGGTTTGCCGCCATGGGCTTCAACGCCTGGTGCAGCACCTTCGGCCCCTTCTTTGACTGGAGGGTGCTGCGCAGGATCGCCATCGGCTATGAGGAGCGCCTGCAGGCGATGGCCATGAAGGACGGATGGCTCAGTGAAGGGCATGGACTTGACATAACATTCTTATCCACCGTGCCCAATTTTGAGCAGAACACCAATGGCGCCACGCACATGTCCAATGATGACGTCCTGATATTGGGCGGCATCGCGCATCTGAAAGTTATTGATATCTCCTGTCCCAATCAATTGATAGCGGCGATGCGGTGGGTTATGGAGGGAAATAGAGGGCTGGTCTACATGCGGATGGAGCGCGGTGCCATGCCGGTGATTTACGATGCTGACCTACAGTTTGAGTATGGCAAGGGTTACTTCCTGAAGGAAAGCTCGGCTGATAAGGCAGTGATTATCAGCAGCGGACGTGGGGTTCACGAAGCGCTGGCCGCGGCCAAAGAGCTTGAGTCATCGGGCATCGCCGTGGCGGTGGTGGATATGCCCTCCATTGACGAGAAGCTTTTGCTTGAGCTCTATAACTCAGGGAAATTGCTCGTCATTGCCGAGCAGAACAACGGCTATATTTGGTCTGAGTTCCAGAAAATCCTCTTCAAGGCGAATGGCTCAATTGACGCTACCAAGCTCGTGCCCATCAACACCCTGGATAGCGAACGGCGCCCTCAATTTATCCACTCGGCGACATACCAGCAGCTACTACGTCGCTTTGGGCTCTCGCCAGCGCAGCTGGCGGAGACGGTAAGGCAAAAATTGGCTAAGGGCTAGCTAGGCAAATATCTCTTGGGGAACTTGGCCACGACGGTGTAGTTGGGGTCAACCACGTTGCCGATGCGCATCGTCCCCACCTGGGAGATGACCTGAAAGGCTTCCCATCGCTCAAAACCGTAGTCGCTGACTAGCCATTTGACCATCTCAACTTGGGCGATGCGGACGCAGTCCATCAGCGGGCGAGCGCTGCCGGTGGTCATCAGGTGCGTCTCATCCTCCAGACGGGGCCACTCAATGCTTCTACCTTTCAGCACATCCAGCCTGATGGTCACCTCGGCGGTGGTCTCCAGTGCCACCCCGCAGAGCTCGCCATCCCCTTGGGCGGCATGGACGTCACCAAAGGCAAAATAAGCCCCGCGCACCCATACCGGCAGATATAGCGTGGTGCCCTCTTTCGTCTCCACGCAATCCATGTTGCCACCGTATTCACCGGGGGTGAGTGATGGCTCAACGCGGCCAAAGCGGGGTGCCACCCCAATGGAGCCGAGAAATGGATGCAGCGGAATCTCAATCCGTTTTAGTTTGCTCTTTTCAAGCTCCAGAATGCCCACCTGGCGCTCCAAGTCCAGTTGCCAGTCAAACTTTCTCTCCGGCACCGGTTCGTTAAGCAGTAGCTCCTGGCCTGGCACCTCCCCGGTGAGGCAGCCGAAGCGGGCCCTATGCCTTGACCAGGCGCAGTCGCGGTTGAGCCTGATTTTCTCAATGGTTACCGCCAATATATCGCCGGGCTCAGCTTCCTTAATATAGATTGGCCCAGCCAGGGGATTGCGTTCGCAGAGAAGGGTGGCCTCGCTTTTTGGTTTCTGGGCCTCGGGCATGGGTGCCATCTTATTATCGAAGCCACCGGCGTCGCGCGTGGCGGCTACCACCGTATCGCCGCTGCTGACGATTAGCGCCGGCTCATTGGGCCCAAAGGTGTAGTGATAAATCCGTGGCTCAAGGATGTGAATAGTCTTCTTCATCTTGTTCTCCTTAAATAAACATAAGGGAAAGCGCTTTACGGTATGCTCTGAACCTCCTCAAAGGAGGGCTCGTGCATCGGGATGAGGATATCAGCCAATTTTTTGATGCGGAGGGCGCTCTCATAGGCGTCAATGGCATTCAAGTGCGTGCCTGGGGTGATCACCGGCATGAATTTACGGACTTCTTCTGGAGGGGTGAAGTTCTCCATAATACAGCAGAACCCGGTGATGACTGCTTTGCCCTGGTTGGTATTGATAGCCACCGCCTGCGTCCCCGGCGAGTGACCGGGGGCGGGAACAAGTTCAATCCCGGGAGCAACCTCATATTGGCCGTTGATGAGGACAAAATTTAAGCCCTCTAGCAGCTCCCTTTTATAGCTGGCGCCGGTCAGAGGGTGCGGGGAAAGGGCAAATTTCAATTCTTCCTCGGTGACCAGCACCTTGGCATTGCGGCACTTGTGCGTATTAGCGCAGTGGTCCCAGTGGAGGTGGGTCTGAATAACTAGGTCAATGTCATCCGGTTTCAGGCCCAGGCTGGCCAGCGCCTCTTCAAATGACATTATCCTCTCTGCGGGAAAGCCCCGGTAGCTTATCGCCATCTCGGCATCGGCGCCAGTATCAACCAAGATATTTTGCTCAGCGTCCTCAATATACCAGCAGTAGACCGGGGCCTGGAGCTTGGTGCCGTATTTGTGGCGGTAGGTGAGAATGCCCATGTCCAGCTCCATTTTGAATAATGGGAGCGGTCTGATGCGGTAGGTCTTCACGGTTTTTCTCCCCTCCTTATCTTGCCCTTGGCGGGCTTGGTCTCTAGCCCTCTAGATTATACTACAATTGACCCTTCTGGAGCGCCTGTTTCTCTAGAGCTGATGCCACCACCGAAATATGCTATAGTTAAACTAACTAACTTGTGGAGAGGGTTATGTCTAGAGGTTTGGATAAGCAGGCGAAGAAGGAAGTGATGAAGGACATCATCCGCCGATTGCATCAGGGTCTATCGGTTGAGGAGGCAAAGGAGAGGTTTGAGAGGGAGGTGGGGGATATCAGTTCAACGGAGATCGCCGAGGTAGAGCAGGCCCTCATCAATGAGGGGCTTTCCCCGGAGGAGATCAAGAAGTTCTGTAACGTGCACGCTTTGCTCTTTCAATCGGCTCTGGAAAAGGCCGCTGCCGAGGAGACGTCCCCCTTTCACCCGGTATATCTTTTTAAACAGGAAAACCGGGAGATTGAGAAGCTCGTTGACTCGCTTAAGGAGGCGTTGGCGAGGAGGGGGGAGTATAAGCTACCTTCGCTCAAGGCGAAGCTGAAGGAGCTACTAGTCAAACTAAAGGGAATTGAGACCCACTATGAGCGGAAGGAGCAGTTGCTCTTCCCCTTCTTGGAAAAACAAGGGTTCATGGGGCCCTCCAAGGTGATGTGGGGGAAGGACAATGAGGTCAGGGAGCTATTGAAGGCAGCTTTAGGCGCCCTTGACGACATCACCAATGAAGAAGAGCTTTCGGCCTATACCGAGAAAACCTTAAATCCGCTGATGGAAGAGATACTGGGGATGATTTTCAAGGAGGAGAACATCCTCTTCCCCACCTCCTTGGAGAAATTGAGCGCCAGCGACTGGGTGGAGATACTGAGAGAGAGCGATGAGGTGGGCTACGCTTTCATCCAGAAGCCGGCGGAGACCGAGGTTCTGATGCAGGACCTAGAGAGGGCGCTTCTGGAGGAGCCCGTGTTTCAGGATAACGGCGTTCGCTTCCCCACTGGGACGATAGGGTTAAATGAGTTAATGTATCTGCTCAATACCTTGCCGGTGGACCTGACCTTTGTGGATAAGGATGACACGGTCAGGTATTTCTCCGAGAGCAAGGGCAGAATCTTCCGCAGGACGAGGTCGGTCATCGGGAGGAAGGTGCAGAATTGTCATCCTCCACAGAGTGTGGAGGTGGTGGAGAAAATATTGACCTCCTTCAAGGAGGGGAAAAAGGACTGCTATGATTTTTGGCTGAACTTACAGGGGCGGCTGGTCTACATCAGGTACTTTGCCGTGAGGGATAAGGATGGGCGTTATCTCGGGACGCTTGAGGTTACCCAGGACGTAACTGACATCAAAAAGCTGGAAGGGGAGAAGAGGCTGCTTGATGAAGGAGATTGACCTGAAGAAAAGCGTTTATGAGCTGACCGAGGCCTACCCTGAGCTTATCGGGATTCTGAAGGACTTAGGGTTCTTGGGTGTGGCCAACCCAGTGGTGAGGCAAACGCTGGGAAGGATGACCACCATCCCTCAGGGCTGCCAGAAGCAGGGCAAGGACTTAAACCAAGTGATAGAGAGGCTGCGGGAAGAGGGATTCAAGGTGATATCCTGAAAGCTCCAGGTTTGATTCGTTAGGAAATTCTTTCCACCTTGAGCAGGTTGGTCGTCCCGGCGACACCAAGGGGAATCCCGCCGGTGATGACGATGAGGTCTCCCGGTCTGGCCAACCCCTGCTCCTTGGCCAGCTTGGCGGCGGTGCTGAAGAGCTCGTTCACCGAGGATGAGGCGCCTATCTGGAAGGCCTGAACTCCCCAGAAAAGCTGCACCTTTCCGCATACCGTCTGGTTGCTGGTGATGGCCAGAATGGGTGCCTGGGGGCGGTATTTGGACACGCGCTGCGCGGTGCTGCCAGACTCGGTGAAAGCGACGATCGCCGCCGCTCCCAGCCGGTTGGCGCTAAGACAAGCATTGTAGGCGATGAGTTCATCAGTTTGAGGCTCAAGCCAGGCACTTCTTTCCATCAGCATGCCCTCATAGGGAAGTTGCCCATCCGTCTCCTGGGCGATCTGCGCCATCATTCTGACCGCTGGAATCGGGTATTTCCCGATGGAGGTCTCCGCCGAGAGCATGATGGCATCAGTGCCATCAAAGATGGCGTTGGCGACGTCGGTGACCTCAGCCCGGGTGGGGCGGGCGGCGTTTACCATTGACTCCAGCATCTGGGTGGCGGTGATCACTGGCTTACCCACCCGGTTGCATTTCTTGATGATCTCCTTCTGTATCAGGGGCACTCTTCGCAGCGGAATGTCAACGCCCAGATCCCCACGGGCCACCATGATGCCGTCGCTAGCTTGCAGCAGCTTATCAAAGTTGGCCACAGCCCTTCCCTGCTCTATTTTGGTGATGATGGGAATATGGCAATTTTTCTCCTCTAGGATGGCCCTGGTCTGCATCACGTCTTGCGGGTCATGGACGAAGGAGAGGGCGATGTAATCCGGCCGCTGTGTAATGGCGAAGTCAAGATGCTCCCGGAGGCGGTCGGTGATGAAGGGCGTTGAAGCGACTATGCCCGGCACGGCTATGCCGCGGCCCTGAACGAGCACCCCACCGGTGACCACCCGGCACCTCGCCTCAGCCGCGCTCACGCTCAGTACCTTGAGCTGTATCGCCCCGTCATCAAGAAGCAGTTTCGCCCCCACCCTGACATCCTGAATGAGGGTGGGTATATTTACCGGCATTACTTTGTCATCACCCTCTATCTGCCTTGCGGTGATAGTTACCTCAGTTCCCCTTTTGAGCCGCGCTGAGCCACCGCGCAGTTTGCCGATGCGGTACTTGGGCCCTGGTATGTCCATGAGGATCGCCACCGGCGCGGAGAGACGCTTGGCTATCTCCCGTATGGTTTTGACATAGCGGGCATGCTCACGGTAGCTCCCGTGGGATAAGTTGAGCCTGGCGATGTCCATCCCGGCCCTGATGAGACGCTCGATAATGGCCGCGGAGGCGCTCGCCGGGCCTATGGTGCAGATTATTTTGGTTCGCCTCTTGGGTAACTTAGCGTATGGCATGGCTAGCCTTTATATGGTAGGCAATTGCTACTGGCATTGCAAGTGAAGCCCCGTTTGACGCTTGAGGAGATAGTAATTTATTATGGTGGGAAAGCTGGGGACTTGCTTTATATGGGAAAGAGAAGGGATAGAGAAGAGGCTGCCTTGCCTGGGAAGGAAGACGGTTATTTAAGCCGGGGAACGCTGGGGCTTTTGCTCGCCGGAGTCTTTCTCACCTCATTTGGACTACTCGCCTTTGAGATAACCCTGGCCAGGCTCCTCTCGGTGTTGCTCCTTTACCACTTCGTCTTCGCCGTCGTCTCTCTGGCCCTGCTCGGGCTGGGGGTGGGTGGCATCTTTGTCCATCTTTTTTGGCCGCGGATGCCAACCGGAGACAGCCGGTTTGCTTTGCTAGCGCTTGTGGCCAGCCTGACTGCGCTGGCCATTCCCGTTTCCGTGATACTCATGGTTCAGGTTGGCTACTTGAATAGCGCAGCAAACAACATCCTGCTCTACTGCTTTCTCCTGTTTATCCCCTTTTTCTTAACTGGGGTGCTCTTGAGCCAGGTCTTCCGCATGTTTCCCGAGTTAAGCGCCCGGATTTATGGTGCTGACCTGGCTGGGGCTGCCATCGGCTCCCTCGGGGTTATTCTTCTTCTCGATGCCTTAGGGGGGATAAACGCCAGCTTTCTCCTCGGTCTGGTGGTGGCCGTGGCGGCGCTCATTTTCGCGGTGAAGGTGCTCAAGGAGAACCTCAGGCGGGCGATGATAGCTATTACTAGCTTTCTAGTGGTCGCCGCCCTACTGGGGGCAAATCTGAGCCTTGGCTACCTTTCGGATATGCCCATCGCTGGCGCTAGCCCAGATAAGGAGATCCGCCGGGCTCTATCCGAGCCTGGCTCTCCGGCGAGAATAATCGAGACGAGGTGGAGTGCTTTCGGGCGCACCGACCTCGTGGGGTTCACCGGTCGTCCTCAGCTGATGAATATTTACATCGACGGCACCGCGGGAACGCCCATGTATCAGTTCAGCGGTGATTTGGCTAATCCGGGAGATATGGTTGAAAGGCTGAAGACTGGCTTTACCGGCTATTTCCCCTTCTTTTTCCTGAAGGAGGAGGAAAGGGATAATGCCCTCATCATCGGGCCGGGTGGTGGCCGGGACGTGCTTCTGGCGCTGATGGGAGGGGTTGACCAGATCATGGCGGTTGAGGTGAACAAAGACCTAGTGGACATTGTGCGGGAGTATGCCAGCTATAATGGCGGTATTTACACCGGCTTTCACAATGTGAAGGTGGTGGTTGATGAGGGGAGAAATTTCCTCAAGCGCCAGAAGGAGAAGTATGACCTCATCATGCTCAGCCTCCCGGTTACCCAGAGCAGCCGGAGCCTGGAGGGATACGCTCTCACCGAGAGCTTCCTCTTTACCACCGATTCCATCAATGACTATTTAGAGCACCTGACCGACGAGGGGCGTCTGGTGGTGGTGGCCCATGATGACGTCACCATGTGGAAGTTGCTTTCCATTTCCTTAAAGGCGCTTGAAGAGAGGGGCGTCAGCAATACCGCCGCCTTCAAGCAGATTTATATGCTGGGCTTGAGCTCGGCCAATATCTATCCTCTCTTCGTGCTGAAGAAAACGCCCTTTTCCCCGGCTGAGATATTGCCCAGACACGAGAAGATGCTTGAGCTAGGCTATGACCCAACGCTCTCCTACTTCCCTTACCTGGAGCAGGTGGGGATGGTGAACCCGTTGCTTTTGGCCTTGAGCCGCGGGAAGGTGAGTCTGACTGACGTGGCCAGAAATATGGCCCGAGAGCTAGGACTGGATATCAGCCCAGCGAGCGATAACAGCCCCTTCTTCTACAAAATTGGCCTGGGGCTGCCCACACCCGTGGCTATCGTCCTCTGGCTCTCGGTGGCCATGATGCTGCTGGTGCTCTTTGGCCCACCCTTGTACCGGAGGTGGCGCCCGCTCCGGGGGGAAACCAGCCAGAGTAAAGTGCCTAGCTCTGGTCCCGGCTTGCTCAAATTTGTGGTGCTCTTTTCCATGCTGGGTATCGGGTTCATGCTGGTGGAGATATCGCTCATCCAGAAGTTCATCCTCTACCTTGGCCAGCCGGTGTTATCCATGGCTGTCCTCTTATTCTCGCTCCTTGTCGGGGCTGGTCTGGGCAGTATTTATAGCGGGCGCCTGGCTCCAGAAAGGCTGACCCGAGGCATAGCCAGCGCCGCGCTGGCCATTGTGGCGGTGATAACGGCCTATACTTTTCTCCTCTCCCCCATCTTCAACCAGCTTCTGGGGACAGCCTTGGGCGTGCGTCTATTGGCGATGGTGGTCATGCTGGTCCCGCTGGGCTTTCTCATGGGATTCCCCTTCCCCCTGGGGATCAGGGTGCTCAGGAGGATGAAGATGGAGGGGCACATCCCGTGGATGTGGGGCATCAACGGGGTGGGCTCGGTGCTGGGCTCGGCGCTGACCATCGCCGTGGCCATAGGTTTTGGGTTTACCCAGGCGCTTCTGCTCGGGGCGGGCTGTTACCTCGTTGTCTTCTTGACCTTCCGCAGGCGCACTCTTAGGGGAGTTTAACTCTTGACAGGGCTTGCAGAAAGCCGATATACTTCTATAAATCAATCAAAGATTCCCTCCCGCTCTTGACAAAATGGGGAAAGGGCCGATATACTCGGCCTAATGCCCTTGAGAGTAATGGTCTTGACAAAACCATGCTGACAATATAGTATGATGAGGCGGGTTCTGTTACCCTTCTCGCATAACTCGAAGTCCAAGGGAAGTGCCCAAAAAAGCAAGGTGAAGGAGGTGGTCGATTTCAGCGTAGTCGGATTTTGTGATGGTTTGGTTTGACTCTTAGTGTAAGAGGAGGTAAATAGGTGAAGAAGAAAGGATTAATTATTACGATAGGGCTGGTCATAATCATGAGCTTGGTGGCCGCCTGTGCCGCGCCAGCGCCTGCACCTGCACCGGCACCAGCACCCGCACCGGCACCGGCGCCAGCACCGGCACCAGCACCATCACCGGCGCCAGCACCGGCTCCATCGCCAGCACCTGCACCGGCACCAGCACCCGCACCGGCTCCAGCTCAGCCAGCCGAGGTATTCAAGTGGGTTGTCCAGCAGCATGCTGGCGCTGGCTCCACCTTCCACAAGGGGTGGACTTGGTTCACTGAGAACCTGGAAGTGGCCAGCGGTGGTCAGCTCGAGCTCCCTCTGCACTCTGGTGGCGAGATCGTTCCTTCAATGAAGGAGCTTGACGGCATCAACGAGGGCGTGCTCGATATGGCCAGCACCTGCACCATGTACTGGAGAGACCGGTTTGGCCCCGCGGCCAACCTGTTCACCTACCAGATTGCCGGCCTTTCTCCAACGGAGCAATTCTTCTGGATGAACCTCGAGGGGATGGACCTGCTCCGCGAGATGACCAAGGACTACAACGTGACCTTCGTCGGCGGCACCGTCACTGTACCCGAGATCTTCATCAATACCAAGAAACCGCTCAGCTCACCTGAGGATATCAAGGGCCTGAAGCTCAGAACCGCCGGCGATGACGGCACCATCTTCACCCAGATGGGCGCCTCAGTGGTGACGCTCAGCACCGAGGAGACCTACGAGGCAGCCATGCGCGGCGTAATCGATGGCTTCCAGCTCAGCTCTCCAGGCTATGACTGGTCGATAGCGTCCTACGAGGTTATCGACTACGTCTACCTGGGTCCGGAGCGCCAGCCATGCGAATGGCAGCCCATCATGGTCAACACTGACTCCTGGAACGAGCTTCCCGACAGCCTGAAGATGCTCATCACCGAGACGGGCAAGGCCTTCGCCATGGAGTACTACCAGTTCATGACCCAGCGCGACCTCGAGGCTATCCCGAAGTTCCGGGAGAAGGGCGTTACCGTAACCTTCATCCCGCAGTCGATCTCTGACGAGATGGTCAAGCGGGCTGCTGACCTCTACGCCAAGTACGCTGCGGAGGACCCGTTCTTCGACAAGGTCTACACCTCGATCGAGAACTTCAAGAAAGCCTACCGCGACGCCTGGAAGCGCATGTAGTCTTCCCAAGAAGTCCCCTGCTTCGGGAGCTCCCGAAGCAGGGGACTTCAAATTCAATGAGAACGGAAATAGATGAAAAAAGTCTGTAAGTTCATTGATAACGTCAGCGAGTGGGGGGGGAGAACGGCGCGATGGCTATCCCTCGTGATGATATTGGTGGTGGTCTTTGAGGTCTTCATGCGCTATGTCCTCAACGCGCCGACGCCGTGGGGCTATGAGGTTGCCCTCTTTTCTGGGGCAGCACTTTATGCCCTAGGTTACTCCTACGCGGAGCGGCACCGCTCCCATGTTCGGGTAGATGTCTTCTATATTCACATGCCTCCTCGCATGAGGGCACTGGCCGATACCATCGGTGGCTTCATCTACTTTCTCCCCACCATCGCCTTTGTTGCCTATGCTTCCTTTGATAGGATGCTCTGGTCTTGGAAGATCCACGAGAAGAGCGTGGAGGGCTTCTGGTACCCGCCGCTATATCCGCTCCGTACCGTGATTTTCATCGGCTGGACGCTGCTGCTCCTGCAAGGCCTGGTCACGCTCACCCGTAGCGTATATCACGCGGTGAAGGGGAGGTCTCTATGATTGACCTTAGTCCTGAACTGATCACCATCATCATGCTTGGCGGCGTCCTAGTCTTGGTTCTGAGCGGCTTTCCCCTGGCCTATGTCATCGGGTTTCTGGGTTTGATCATCGGCATCGTGGTCTGGGAAGAGGCGGTAGGCCAGATGTTCTATTTGCGCACCTACCATCTGATGATGAACTACGTGCTGCTGGCGGTGCCCCTCTTCGTTTTCATGGGCTCGATGCTGGAACGCTCCGGGATAATAGAGCGGCTCTATGACTCGCTCTATCTTTGGCTGGGGGGTTTTCGTGGCGGGCTGGCGGTGGTTACCGTCATGGTGGGCACGGTTATGGCAGCCACCGTGGGCATCATCACCGCCTCGGTAACGCTGCTCACCTTGGTGGCCCTGCCCTCGATGCTGAAGCGCGGCTACAGCAAGAGCTTTGCCGCCGGCGCCTGCACCGCGGGTGGTATCCTGGGCATCCTCATCCCGCCCAGCATCATGATCGTCATCTACGGGCCGATGGCGGAGGTATCGGTGGGCAAGATGTTCTTCGGCGCCTTCATCCCTGGCTTCATCCTCTCCGCCTTCTATGTCACCTATATCGCCATACGTAGCGCCATCCAGCCGGAGATCGCCCCGCCGGTGCCTGTGGAGCAGCGAGCGGTTCCTTTCCTCAAAAAGACGTGGATGCTCGTTGTCTCGCTGGTCCCGCCAGCCATCCTCATCTTCTCCGTGCTGGGGGTCATCTTCTTCGGCATCGCACCGCCGACTGAGGCTGCCGGCGTTGGCGCCTTCGCCGCCACCTTGCTCACCCTCGCCTACCGCAGGTTGAATTGGCCGGTTTTAAGGGAAGTGATGACGACGACGCTGAGGCTCTCCGGCTTTATCTTCCTCGTCGGCACCATGTCCTTCGCCTTCACCGGCGTCTTCCTGGGTGCTGGTGGAGGAGAGGTGGTGACGGAGTTCATCTTGGGCGTACCTGGTGGTAAGTGGGGTGCCTTCGGCGTCATCATGTTCATCGTTTTCCTTCTCGGCTTCTTCATTGACTGGATCGGCATCCTCTTCATCATGGTGCCCATCATCACCCCCATCTTTGAGACGCTCGGCTTTGATCCGGTCTGGGCTGCGGTTATGGTATGCGTCAACCTGCAGACCTCCTTCATGACGCCACCCTTTGCCATGGGAATATACATCTGCCGAGGCGCAGCCGACCCATCGCTAGGTGTAACCGTGGCCGACATCATCCGGGGCGTCATCCCGTATGTTCTCATCGTTCTGGTAGTTCTGGTGCTGCTGACGCTCTTCCCGGATCTCATCACCTGGCTGCCGGGCAAGATGATAACGCGGTAAGGGGGACAATTTAAGACGCAAGCAAATAAGGAGCGGCACTGTTTTAAGCTCTACTAGAGGCGAAGGCAGTGCCGCTACTTTGTGTATTGTAAAGTGAAAAGAAAGAGCTAATTAGGGCGGTGTCTGGTTGACAAGCCCGCCTCTTTTCCTTACTATGCTATCAGCCGCCTGCCCCTGGCCCGGCAGCAAGCCCTGGCTGGACAGGGAATCCCGAAAGGTGGCACTTCAGAGTTTCGGTAAATCAGGAGGTGGGACATCATAACGCTTCAAGGGAAGGTCAAGAAAGGTATTGTCCTGGCGGCTGGTGATGGTGACCGTCTGGGTCAGCTGACCATCACCTGTCCCAAGGTTCTGCTGCCGCTGAATGACGGAGCACTATTGATCAGTTATCCCATCAGGGCACTGGCTGCTGGCGGTATTACCGATATCGCGGTGGTGGTTGGTTATCTGGGGGATAAGGTGCGGGAGGCGCTGGGTGATGGCAGCAGCTTTGGGGTCAGCCTGGAATACATCAATAACTCCGATTATCTGGGAGGCAATGCCGTCTCAGTGTACCGAGCTAGGGAGTGGGTGCGGGGAGAGCCGGTCATTTTGTGTATGGGAGACCACCTGATTGATGGGGAGATAGTGAAGCGTCTTCTGGGGAGAGAAAACTTGAACGAGACACTCTGCGTTGACTATGCGCCGGCGCTTCACCATGAGCTGGCTGAGGCGACCAAGGTGGTCATTGATGGGGATGGTGGTATCAAGGATATTGGCAAGGACCTGGCACATTGGGATGCCCTTGATACCGGGGTATTTCTTCTCACCGAGAGCTTCTTTCAGGCTCTGGAGGAGCTCATTCAGGAGCGTGGCAGCGATGTTGAGGTCAGTGATGTCATTCGCTTCCTGGTGGGCCGGGGACACCGTTTTGATACCTGCGATGTTACTGGCTGCTTCTGGGCGGACTTAGATACCGAGGGAGATTTAGACCTGGTGGGGAGGTAGGGGATGGGAGCTGTGTATGATGGCTACGTTTCCAGGTACCTCAACCGCCGGATATCAGAGCCGATAGCTTTATTGCTGGCGAAGACGAAGCTAACGCCCAATCAGATGACCTGGGTGGCCTTCGGCATCGCGCTGCTCTCTTTTGTCAGTTTCACTTTGGGCCACAATATCATCGCTGGCATCTTGGTCCAGCTATCATCCATCGCTGATGGCGTGGATGGGGGGCTAGCCCGGCTCAAGAACATGGCCTCAGAGTTCGGCGGCTTTTTGGACTCCGTGCTTGACCGGTACGCGGATATCCTGATAGTGCTGGGACTCACCCTGTGGTCACTATCACATGAGACATACCCAGGTATCTGGCTAGCTGGCCTCCTGGCGGTCAGTGGCACCATCTGCATCAGCTATACCCGGGCCCGCATTGGCCCAAATCATCGCCATCTCTTCGATAGAGGGCTCAAATCTCTGGCCTCGCGCGATGTCAGGCTCCTCTTGATAATGCTCGGCGCGGTCATCGGGCAGGCCTATCTCTGTCTTGTCCTCATCGCCGCCTTGACCAACCTGGTGGTTTTCTACCGGCTGATCTACATGTATATCTACCTGGGGCGCAGAGGCGGTGAGGCTGAGCCTGTCTCGCAGGGCGGCGGAGCCCTGTGAGAATAGCATCAATTTTGTTTTCTTATTCTGGGCATCTTGAGTGCAAGTGGTGATTATCCAGTGTGATTTTGATGGCACCATCATCGAGAACAACCTTAGTATTCTGCTCCGGGAGAATTTCGCCCGTGGCGATTGGCGGAAGATCGAGTCAGACTATCTTTCTGGCCGCCTGACTGTGGAGCAGAGCAATAAGCTGCAGTTTGCCCTGATTAAGGAGCCTGAGGAGAAATTGAGGAAGTTCGTTCTCCAGCATGTTGAGCTGAGGGCAGGCTTTGTCGAGTTTGTCAGGTATTGTCAGGAGAAAGGTATTCAATTTGTCATCGTCAGCAGCGGACTGGATTTTTACATCGAGCCCGTGCTGGAGGATATTGGCTTACTGGGCTTGGAACTGTATTGTGGGCAAGCTTCATTTACCGAGAACGGCATTGAGGTAACTTACCGCGACCCTGAGGGTAATATCGTCACCGAGGGGTTCAAGCAGAAATATCTGGCCTGGCTGAAACAAAGGGGTGGAGAGATTATCTACATCGGGGATGGGCTCTCAGACCTGGAGGCGGCGCGTCAGGCAGACCATGTATTTGCCACCGGCCATCTCTTAAATTTACTCGGCCGCGCCTCAGTCAGTTGCCATGGATTTTCCGATTTCCATGACTTACTGCGCCAGGTCCGTCTCCTTCACTAATTGATTACCGTTGAATGGCCTGTTTTATTAACTGGTTGTATTCTCCCCAGACCTCGGCGGCTGGTTTGGAACGGAATCCTGGCCCTGGGTCGCTCGGTAGGTGAATATAGCTATAATCTCTCCCCAGAACCAGTTCAATATAGCCCCGTTCGGCCACTGACTGCATAAAAGCGTTGGCCAAGCGCTCGTGCTCGCCGAGGTCGATAGTATAATCTTCCGATTTCTTCACTACCAGATATGGCTCGCTAACACTCTTGCCACTGGCAGCGCCTTTTATCGTGCTGTAAGTAAACCACATGGCCAGTGGCACCTGATAATGGTCATAAATTTGTTTGGCCTGGCTATCAAGCAGACGGTCAAAGGCTGCCTTCATCTCGGCAACGTTCGCCTCTGATGAGACGCCTAGGTCTTCTTGACTGAAGCCTGGGTCAAGCAAGTCCAAGTTGGAGAAGTAGGTCATCTCTATCCCGTAGTGTACCGGTGAATACAGCTTCCCCGAGTAGACCTCTCTGGTCTTGGTGATGAGCTGGTTCATCCTCTGGTCAACTAAGTCAAGGTACTGGTCAGTTACCGAGGGTGGTGGCGAGGGGAATTGTATCACCTCAACGCCTGCCTCTTGGGCCACTTGGGCAAAACCGAGGAAGAAGTGCTCCATCTGGTCAAACCAGGCGTGGTACCACTCGGGGCTGATGCCGGTGTTGACACGGGCATCAAAGAACTTTTGGTATTCATCGCAAGCCCCAATCACTTGAAAAACGATTACCTTAAGACCTTTGGCGTGAGCTATCCTGGCGGCTTCTTTTAGGTCTTCCATCGGGGTGAACCAGAACTGAAATCTTGGTTCCGGCTCCACCCTGAGGTAATCGGTCATCATTGATATCCCCACGTAATCATGTTTTTCTCTGACTAAATCATCAGTGAGCCCATCAAAGTTGGTCAGGAAGTTCGGTGCCCACCAGTCAAGGGTATTGTGTCCGATGGCAAACTCGGAGCGTGGCGCGATGACTAGATTGGTGTTTATCTCTGTGGTTCTTTCGCCATAATCGCTGAAGGGCCATTTCTCCACTACATCCTCAACCACCTTGTCTGAAGTTCCCATGGTGAAGCGTCGGCGCTCCTGTGGCGTGGGGTCAATCACCTCGCCACCTTCTCCGGGAATGCCATGGGCGTAATTGTATTCAAACTCATGGCCTGGCTCCACGAACACCTTTAGCTGATATCGGTTTTCACCTACCTTGAACATTGGTATCGTGCCAAAATAGACGTTCTCCTTGGGATGCGTTTCCGGCGGTGTCTGTAGATTAATGGTGAGCTTGGGATTGCGTCGGAAACCCCAGAGGACGTCATTGACCTGGGTTGTTTCTGGGGTCACCAGAAGTCTTCTGATTTCGGTATCGGCACCATCGTGCCTTGGTTCGGCGCCGAGATAAAGCCCGGCACAGGTGTAAATATATTCCAGATACTGGCCATCATACAGCTCAACGGTGGTGGTATACCGGTTACCCTTCTCTCGGTCTATGGCCGGGGTGCGCCCCATATATACCATCGGGCCATTGGAGATGAAGGTGCCAAGCTGATAGGTATTGCCCGCCAGCCTTATTTTTTCTGGGAGGTCTTCAGTGGTCTCGGCGGTGAAGGTTACGGTGACTTTTTGCGCCTTTTCCAGTGATACGTTTAGCGTCTTGTCTTTCGAGAGGTCAACTTGCTTCGATAGTGACTTGAAATCATGCAGCTCGGTGAAGAAGGTGACTAGGTGTTTTCCAGGAGGCAGGTAGAGTGAGTAGCTGCCGTCATCGCCAGTATATGTTTTCATCCCTCCGGCAACAACTAGCGCATTGAAGATCGGTTCACCACGGTCGCTTTTCACCGTGCCTCGTAATAGGTTAACCGCGCCTTCATAGCGTATCAGCCGCTTCCATCCTGAGACGGTGTCCTCTATCTTGCTGAGCTTGGGGTGAACTTTGACCACACGGAAGGGGTCAAATGAGTCAGGACCGATTGATTCCCATATCGGCGCCTCTTCATCACTGAGTTTAAGGGTGTATTTGTAGTAAAGAAAGGCATTGGTTGCCAGTTTGACGGTTCCGGTTGCCCTATCACCCTCTCTCTGCAAGGTTGTTTCTGCCCATGAGTCACCTCTAAAGGAGGTGGCGGCGAAGATTATCTCGGCATTGGCTGGTGTGGTTTCGGGGACCTTGAGGGAGATTGCTACCGTTTGCGTCGGGAGGGGCTGTAGGCTGAGGTCTAGAGGTGGTGGCGGGGGCGGTGGCGGACCTGTTGGGGGTGGAGGGCCTGGTGTGGGAGCAGGGCTTGGGGGTGGTGCACCCGGGGGTGGTGGGCCGGGTAACTGGGTGGGTGTTGGTGTCTCGGGTGGTGGTATCGGGGCCTCGGCTGATGGTGCCGCGCAGCCGGAGGCAACCAGGAGAATCAAAACTAGTAAACTAAGATACTTCCACCTCATATTAGCACCTCCCCAACTTATTTCAGCGGCCAAATACCATTAATAAATGGCATCTTATACTAATCGAAAATATTGACTACGTCAAGACTCCTGGCGGGCTTTATTACGTCAAGCTATGGTCACCTATTCTGATGAATCGTTAAAATTTTTATATTTTGGGTGGTCGGTTAATACGAAGCTAATCCAAGTATTCAGGCCATGCAATCGGGCATTAGTTATACTATACATAAATATGGTATAGTTAGGTTGTAGGGATAAGATAGGTTACCGTTCAGGCCTGTTGTCCTCGGCATGCAGGATAAATGGCGCGTCGTAGGCTAAAAGCATGGGACGGAAAGGACGGAGAGGGAATGAGAGAGGAAAAGGAAATAAGGGAAGCATTGAAGAAGCTGAAGGAAGAGCACCTGCGGAGGATGCGGGAGCCGGGAGGCCATGCTACCGCGAAGTTGATGGCTATGGCTAGTATTTTAGAATGGGTATTGGGAGATAAGAAGAACTTACCAGACCTTATGTAGGGACGTTTAGGAGTGTCTTTGCCTGCGAGCTTCTTAGAGGAAAGGTTCGTCAGGCGAAGATGGAAAGGGGTGGAAATTCAAGATATTTCAGGATAGGGGAGAGGGGGCGGAAAATAAAAAAGGAGATATTATGAGTAAGAAATGGGTACTGGTTTTAATTGTTGTTTCTTTGTTAGTTTTGTTGGTGGCAGGTTGCACCAAGCCACTGACCTTGACCATGCTAGGGCCTACGCAGGGTAGTACTCGAACCAGTGAGGAAGTTGAGGTTAGGGGGTATGTCTCGGACAGTAAAGCAACGGTGTGGGTCAATGATGCCATCGTGCCCGTGGGAAAGGCCAGAAAAGGTGCATCCTACTTTTCTACCCACCTCATCCTCACTGAGGGCGAGAATACCATCAATGTCGTGGCGGCACGAGGTGAGGAAGGTGCCTGGAGGGAAGTGATAGGCGAGACGGTAGTGGTTACCTATAATCCTTGGAAGTAAGTGGCAGGCTACCTGGCTTACTGACGTTACCCTCGCACGCCCAGCGGGCGCTGCCGGTGAAAATTGAGGTTAAATAATAACCCCTCTCCCATATGGGCAGCCTCAGCCCGGCAAGTGGCATCCCGCTTTCTGCTTCTTTTTCCTTTAAGCCACCAGAACCAATGTTCTGGGAGAACTGGTCTTGTTGGGTCGGTAACTTATTGAGGAAAATCTAGCGCTCCATTATCACGACATCCCAGAATAGCAGCGCTGGCACCTCAAAGCTGACGTAACCATTGGCCACGCTGAATTCCAGTTCAGTCTCCTGCTCCAAATCTGGCGAGATGAGCTTGATACTGCTCGGCACAAAGCCGGAGGGACACCGCACCCTCAATGATAAATTCTCTATGGGGCTAATCGTATCCGTGGTCAGCTCATAGTCATAATTTATCAGATGGACGTACAGCTTATCCCCAGAGATATAGGGCTGAACGAACACGTTTTGCGGAACCGAACCCTCGATTTGCCTTTCAGCGATTAGCTCGGCGAGTAACTCCCCGAATTCGTTCCTTATTTCATCTGCCCTTTTTTCCGTGACCCTCAGGTCGGGAGCCTCTCCGAATTCTTCTGCAATCGGGGAATAGGCAGTGTAACTGTAGTATTCAAAGCCGAGCTCTTGGGACGGGTAATAGTACAATTTCCCTTTGCCGTATGAGTTCACTTCATCCTTCAGGATGGTGTTCAGTGAAGGTCTCTCCGCTTCCTGCTGGTATTCGTTCACCTCTCCCAAATCGCCGTATATCACCGCTACCCCGCCCCCGCTTACATGATCCAGAAGGGCGTTTTCCTGATTTTCGGTCAGGGCAAGCACATGGGGCAGGATAATCACCGGATATTTGCTCAGCTCTTCTGCCTCAAGCTCATCGGCGTCATGTATTCCATCTCCCGCGTAGATGACCTCATACGGCACATGAAGATGGGCCAGAAGCTGGCATATCCCCTCCCATGAATTGATATGCGCCCATTTGTCGTAGAAGAGGGAAGGCAGGGAAAAGACTACCCCGACATCCGCCAGGCTGTGCAGGCTCTCGGGGTTGAGAGCATCTCTATGAGCCTTGAGGAATTCGGCGTATCCCCTGAGGGTCTCGGGGTCGGTGTCAAATTCTCTTCCCCTCATGAAGGTCTCATCAAAGGCGGTCATGGATGGCTTATTGAGCATGGCGCCCCGGTTAGCATAAGCTTCGGCGAACCTGATTTTCAGCAGATTCTGGGTATTGTATTTCGCCATGGACAGCACATCTGCCGGGCTATCGGTGGTTTTGAACGCCCCGGGTACCCCGGCAGCGACAAAGCCCAGCTTATACCACTGGGCCGCCCTGCCCTTGGGTGGGAACCCGGCTCTCCAGGCGTGGTGGAGTTCCGGGGAAAACAGATCATAGAGTGAGAACAGGGCATAATTTTCAGGAAGGAAGAGGTCCCAGGGATAAGCGGTGAAGATAATCTCTTT
>MTNR01000045.1 GCA_002011495.1 Dehalococcoides sp. JdFR-56
GTGCTCCATGTTCTGCCCATGCTCACCATCGGTGGCGATGTGGCCAGCCTGATTGAGGGCCCCCAGCCGGTGAAGACGGTGCCCAGCCACTTCTCGGTGGTGAACTTGGCCTCCCAGCGGGATGTGGAGTTGGTTTTTGGCGGCGAGGATGAGAGGAGATTCTACATCGGCACGCCGCTGGATATGGAGACCAAGATTTGCCTTGACCTGCCGGAGCTGGTCAAACGCTCCAACGGCATCTTTGGCAAGAGTGGCACCGGGAAGACCTTCCTCACCCGCATGCTGCTCATTGGCATGCTCCAGAAGAGCGCCGCGGTGAATTTGATCTTTGACATGCACAATGAATATGGCTGGGCGGGGACGAGCGAGGAGGGAAGGTCAGTCAAGGCGCTAAAGCAGCTTTTCCCCTCCAAAGTGGCTGTGTTCACCCTTGACGAGGAGAGCTCCCGGCGCCGGCGGGTGAGCACCGATTTTGTGGTCAAAATTGGCTATGATGAGATCGAGCCGGAGGATATGGTTCTGCTCCGCCAGACCTTGAACCTCACCGAGCCAGCCGTGGAGGCTATCTATCAACTGCGGCGCAGGTTCGGGCGAGGCTGGCTAGAGCAGGCGCTGGAGCTGCCTGACTCAGAGGAGACCGGGGAGCTCCTGAAGGAACTCAGCATCCATGAGAGCACCTTCCAGAACCTAAGGCGGGGGCTGGCCACCATTCGGCGGCTTCCCTTCATTGAGCCCCGTGCTCCCGATAATCCGGTGAAGCGCATTCTGGACTACCTTGACCGGGGCATCAACGTGGTGCTGGAGTTTGGCCGCTACACCGATATTACCGCTTATATCCTGGTGGCCAATCTGCTCACCCGCCGCATCCACGCGCAGTATCGGGATAGAATGGAGAAGGCAATGGGCGAGGATGTAGCCAAACCAACGCCGCTCGTGATCACTATTGAGGAGGCACACCGCTTCCTCAACCCCGAGGTCGCTAGCCAAACCATCTTCGGCACCATCGCCCGGGAAATGCGCAAGTATAACGTTACCTTGCTGGTGATTGACCAGCGCCCCAGTGGCATTGATGCCGAGGTTATGTCTCAATTGGGGACGAAGATAACCTGTCTTCTGGACAACGAGCGGGATATTGATAGTGTCCTGGCCGGTGTCTCCGGCAAGAGTGCCCTCAAATCAGTCCTGTCTCGCCTAGAATCCAAGCAGCAGGCGCTCATCTTCGGTCACGCCGTGCCCATGCCGGTGGTCATCAGGACTAGAGAATATGGCTCCCCCGAATCCTACCGCAGCTTCGTCTCTGGCGGCTCGGCCGAATCTAGGGAGCAGGCTGATAAGGATATTGAGGAATTGTGGGGCTAGCGCCCTAGTGGGAGGGTGAAATTGCCGAGGAAAAAGATTGGTCTGGCCCTGGGCAGCGGTGCCGCCAGGGGGCTAGCGCACATCGGCGTGCTGGCCGTCCTGGAAAAAGAGGGTATCCCCATTGACCTCATTGCCGGCACCAGCGCCGGCGCCGCTGTCGGCGCCCTCTACGCCCGGAGCCAGGACTCCGGCCGGATAAAAGAGCTGGCCTTGGGCTTTGGCCTGAAGAAACTGGCCCCATTGGTAGACCCCTCCTTCCCCAAGACCGGCTTCATCAAGGGCCAGAAAATCAAAGACCTCTTGGCGTCATTCATCGGTGGCGATATAAGATTCAAGGACCTAAAGATACCCTTCGCCTGCGTGGCCACTGACGTTGAGACTGGCGAGGAGGTGGTTATTGACCGTGGCTCAGTGCCGGAGGCGATAAGAGCCAGCATCTCGGTGCCATTGGTATTTACTGTGGTGAAGAGGGGAGGGCGATACCTGGTGGATGGCGGGCTGGTAAACCCGGTGCCGGTGAGCCTGGCGAAACGGATGGGCGCTGACTTCGTCATTGCGGTGAACGTCATCCCTGATGTGGTGGAGCGGGCGCATCGGATAAAGGAAGGCTCTAAAGGGCATAAGGAGCCCAACCTCGTCCATATCATCATGCAGTCTCTCTACATCGGCACCTACGCCTTGGTGCGCTCCAGCCTGGAGGGGGCTGATGTGGTCATCGAGCCAAAACTGGGGCATATCGGTGCCGGTGATTTCCATCATGCCCAGGAGTGCATCTTGCAGGGGGAGCTGGCGGCGGAGAGCGCCATCCCTGAGATCAGAAGAAAGCTGCAAGCTTAAAAGCCCTGGCTAAAGGAATGGTTGACAAAGGAAGGGCTTATCCTTTATAATTATAATTGCAAATGATATGCATTAGCAAAAATTAAAGGAGAGCCAGTAGGATGCCAGCAGCAAGCCGTATCGCGCTGAACAGAGCCGGCAAGAGGGTTACCCCTCAGCGCGCCCTGATCATGGAGGTCATTCGTCAGGGGAAGGGGCACCTTGATGCTGATGAGATCTACCGCCGGGCTCGGGAGAGGGAGCCACGCTTGAGTCTATCCACCGTTTATCGGACGCTGCAGATGCTGAAGCGGCTGGGGCTGGTTGAAGAGCTTCATTTTGATGATAACCATCATCATTATGAGGTGAAGCCGCAGGCGGAGCATCATCACCTAGTGTGCCTTGGTTGCGGCCGGGTTATTGAATTCAACTACCCGCTGTCTCTTTACCTGAGGAAGAAGGTCCCGGAGGTCAGAGAGTTTGACATCACCGAGACCGAGGTTCGCATGACCGGCTATTGCGCCAAGTGCCGCCGGAGCCGGAAATAATTTTTTACTCCCGCTTATTGCAAATAAGAAGCATTTGTATTTAGTGGGGAACGTTTGCCGGGTGAAAAGGAGGTATAGGATATGCTCAGCGCGCTCCTGATCACGCTGAGAGAGGGGCTTGAGGCTGCCCTCATCATCGGCATCATCTTGGCTTATCTGGTCAGGATTGGCTATCGGCAGGGTTTGAAACCCGTCTGGCTCGGGGTTTCGCTGGCCGTGGCGGTGAGTTTGGTGGCTGGTGCCGCCATTTTCCTGTTCGCTGGAGAGCTCAGCAGCCCGGCCGAGGAGATATTTGAGGGCCTGGCTATGTTCATTGCCGCCGTCGTCCTCACCTGGATGATATTCTGGATGCGCCGGCAGGCGGTCAACATCAAAGCCCATCTCCAGGCTCAGATAGACTCGGTGGTTACCGCTGGCTCATCGCTGGGTCTGGTGGTGCTGGCCTTTGTCGTCGTGGTCAGGGAGGGGATTGAGACGGTGCTCTTCCTCTTTGCCGCCACCAGGATGGCTGAGTCTGCGGTCCTGTTTGCCACCGGCGGCTTCCTGGGGCTGGCGGCGGCCATCGGCATAGGTTACAGCATATATCAGGGCACGTCCCGGCTCAATCTGAGGGCTTTCTTCAATGTGACCAGCCTGGTGTTGGTCGTGTTCGCCGCGGGGTTACTAGCCCACGGGATTCATGAGCTCCAGGAGGCGGCGGTTCTGCCCACGGTGGTGGAGCATGTCTGGGACATCAACCACATCCTGCCGGAGAAGTCAGGGGTGGGACGGTTTTTGACCGCCATCGCTGGCTATAATGGCAACCCATCATTGGTGGAGGTGGTGGCCTACTTCGTCTATCTGGCGCTGGCGCTTGGGTTCTACTTCCGCCCAGCGGAGAGGGGATAAGCCACGTCTAAAAGTAAGTCGGTTAGCGGGGGTGGTCGGTAAGATGAGACTCTGGCCAAGAATCGGGCGCGGTTTTGGTCGCGGTGGCTGTCATGGGGGAGGAGTGCGCCTGGGGGATGGTCGGCTCAGGAAGGTGGGGGTTGTGGGCAGCCCCAATGTCGGCAAAAGCGTCGTCTTCAATAATCTCACCGGCGCCTACGTTACCGTCTCCAATTATCCGGGGACGACGGTTGACATCTCCAGAGGTAAGGCGAAGATTGATGGTGAGGAAATAGAGATCGTGGACACCCCGGGGATGTACTCGCTGCTCCCCATCAGTGAGGAGGAGAGGGTGGCGAGACTCATTTTGTTTCAGGAGAAGCCGGAGGTGGTGCTGCACGTGGTGGATGCCAAGAATCTGGAGAGGATGTTGCCCCTGACTTTGCAGTTGATTGAGGCCGGGCTTCCCGTTATGCTGGACTTAAACATGATGGACGAGGCGGAGGCGGCTGGGATAGAGATTGATGTCAAGAGGCTGGAGAGGGAGCTTGGCATCCCAGTGGTAGCTACCGTGGCCACTACTGGGCGTGGCATGGAGACCCTGCGCAGGAGACTAGCGGAATATGTCAGAAGCCGAAGCTGTGCCGTTGCGGTATGATGAGTTCCTGGAAGCAGCGCTGAGCCGCATCGGCGGTCTGCTTAAGGGCCACTATGGCATCTCCAGGAGGGCGGTGGGGTTGCTCCTTCTCCAGGGGGACCCTCAAATGGAGAGGGAGGTTAAAAAACGAGATGCCGCTAGCTATAGCTTGCTCCAGGAGATAGTGTCCCAGGCCCGGGCGCACTATAATCAGCCTTTGAGCTATGTCATCGCCCTGAGGCGCCAACAGGAAGCTCGGCGCCTCGTGTCGGCGGTGGTGACCTTGAGGGGGAAACGAAGGCCCGGTTTTGCCGAATGGCTGAGCCGGGCGATGATGCATCCCGTATCCGGCTCCCTCATCTTGCTTCTCGTCCTCTACTTCGGCCTGTATCAATTTGTCGGCGTTTTTGGCGCCGGGGTGGTGGTTGACTTCATCGAGGGCACGGTGTTTGGGGAGTGGGTAAACCCTTGGGTCACTGAGCTAGTGAGAGGTTTCATCCCGTTCCAGGTTCTCCAGGACCTTTTTGTCGGGGATTATGGGGTCATCACCCTGGGGCTGAGCTACGCTTTTGCCATCATACTGCCTATCGTGGCCACCTTCTTCCTCGTTTTCTCCATAATTGAGGACTCTGGTTATCTCCCCCGGCTGGCCATGCTCATTGACCGGGTGTTCAAGGCCATAGGCTTGAGCGGGCGGGCGGTGATACCCATGGTGCTGGGGTTTGGCTGTGATACCATGGCCACCATCGTCACCAGAACCCAGGAGACGAGGCGGGAGAGGATTATCACCACCCTGCTGCTGGCGCTGGCCATTCCCTGCTCGGCGCAATTGGGGGTTATCTTCGCCATTTTGTCCGGTAGTGGGATGGCACTTCTTATCTGGGCGGTGACGGTGGCGCTGGTGCTGCTCCTTGTCGGTTATTTGGCCTCCAAGGTGATACCTGGGGAGAGGGCCAGCTTCTATATGGAGGTACCACCGCTGAGGTTGCCCAAGCTGACCAATATCCTGGCCAAGACCTATAGCCGGCTGCAGTGGTACTTTGTTGAGGTGCTGCCCCTTTTCATTCTGGCTAGCGTGCTACTCTGGCTTGGGGACCTTAGCGGGCTATTTGGCCTGGTCATCGGCGGGCTGGAGCCCTTGGTCAAGTTCATCGGGCTTCCCCCAGAGACAGCGGTGGTCTTTCTCTACGGTTTCTTCAGGCGGGATTTTGGTGCCGCCGGGCTCTATGACCTGCACAGTGCGGGGGCGCTAATGGGTGTGCCGCTGGTGGTGGCGGCGGTTACCCTCACCCTTTTTATCCCCTGCATTGCCCAGCTCTTGGTGATGTGGAAGGAGAGAGGGGCCAAGACGGCGCTAGCCATTGCTGCTTTTATCTTCCCCTTTGCCTTTTTGATAGGCTTTGTCCTCAACCTAATTCTGACCAGGCTGGGGGTGTCGCTGTGAGGTGCCCCCTCTGCGGTCATCGGTTTAGGGAGGAGGAGGGCAGGGCTGCCTGTAAGGGGTGCCCGCTGGCCAGGAATTGCCAGCGGCGGCGCTGTCCTAACTGTGGCTACGATGTGCCATTGGAACCAAAATTGGTTAAAATCTTCAAAACCTGGAGGAGGTGGGATGATGGAGCTAGAGGAAAAAGCAGAAGAGTTGCTTGAGACCCTGTGGCTTGGCACTGAGGAGAGGAATGAGGAGTCCTTGCCCCTGGAGAATATCGCCGAGGCGGAGAAGGAGCCGCTTAGCCAGTTGCTCAAGGCCGGCTATATCGCCTTATCCGATGACCGGGTGAGGCTTACCGAGCGGGGACGAACCATCGCCAGGAATGTGGTGAGGAGGCACCGGCTGGCGGAAAGGCTATTGGTTGACGTGCTGGGCACCGGGGGCATGCTCACCCATGAGAAGGCATGCCGGTTTGAGCATCTGCTTGACCGGGGGCTGGACGAGAGCATCTGCGCTTTGCTCGGGCATCCCAAGATATGCCCCCATGGTAAGCCCATACCCCCGGGCAAGTGCTGTCAGCTGAAGCGAACCCCGGCGCGCAAACTTGTTTCCTCTCTTTCCCAGTTGGCTCAGGGGCAGATGGGCAAGGTGGCTTACGTTTATGCCTCAGAATCAGGCAAATTGCAGAAATTGATGGCCATGGGCATTCTTCCCGGGGCGCCCATAACCCTTATCCAGAGCTTCCCCTCCTATGTTTTCAAGGTCGGGGAGACGCAGTTCGCCGTGGATAAGGAGATAGCTGACAGCATCTATGTCCGCCTGGTCGAGCCGGAAGACGCCGGCGAGATTATTGAGAAGGAGCTGCCTGAGCCGGGGCGGAAGCTTAGGTGGCGTTTCGGCTGGTGGCCCAGGAGGAAATGACCCCGGTTTGATTGCCTTGCCCCAAGCCCGCAGGCTATAATAACTAGAAAGCGAGCTTGGGGGAAGAACCGGGGCGATGCACTGGCTCTACTACCTGGGTAGATACCTGACTTGGGTGCTACTCTTTCTTTTCACCCGCTTCGAGGTCAGAGGAAAGGAGAGCATACCCAGCCAGGGGCCTCTGCTCATCGTGGTCAACCACCTTAATCTGGCTGACCCGCCGATAATCGGCGTCAGCATCAGGCGCAAGGCGGTGTTTTTGGCCAAGGAGGAGCTCTTCCGCTCCCGGGTTATCGGCTACGTGGTGCGCAATTATGGCGCCTTTCCGGTGCGCCGCGGGGGCATGAATAAGGAGGCGCTGCGCAAGTCAGAGCAGCTGCTTAAAGAGGGTATGGCCTTGATTTTATTCCCTGAGGGGCGCAGGAGCCCGAGCGGCCGGCTGGGGGCGGCTTTCCCCGGTCCGGCGCTCATCGCCTGCCGCACGGGGGCACCCATCCTGCCGGTAGCCATCACCGGAACCGAGAAAATCAGGGGCATCGCCTGGCTATTTCGGCGCCCCCGGATAACAGTAAACATCGGCTGTCCCTTTTATCTGCCCCAGATGAACGGCAAATTGAGGCGGGAGGAGCTTGGCGAGTTCACCCACTCCATCATGGAGCACATCGCTGCGCTTCTGCCCCCGGAATATCGGGGAGATTATGGGCAGGGGAAAGCGGCTGAGCATGAAAGTAGAAAAAGCGGATAAGATAGGTTTCTGCTTCGGAGTGAGGCGAGCCATTGACATCCTGGAGAGGGTTGCTCGGGAGCGTGGTGGCATGGAGACGCTGGGGGCGGTGGTGCACAACGAGCAGGTGCTGGAGAAGCTGGCCAAGCTCGGGGTCAGGGTAACTAAGGATGTAGCCAGCATCCAGGGCGACACCGTGGTCACCAGCTCCCATGGGATAAGCCCGCAGCTGGAGGAGGAGATCAGGGCCCGCAATATTGACATCATTAGCACCACCTGTCCCTTCGTGCTGCGCGCTCAAGTTGCCGCCCGGAGGCTGGCTGAGGCCGGTTTCCTGGTGGTTATCTATGGCGATGCTGACCACCCTGAGGTTAAAGGCATCCTCGGCTGGGCCAAGGGCCGAGGAATCGCCAGCCTGGATGAGGGATTTGTCAGCACTTTTGAGCGCATCCCCCGCCGCCTGGGGATTCTGTCCCAGACAACTCAGGTGCCAGCGCAGTTTGCCGCCTTTGTCAAGAAGCTGGTGGACATCGCCTTCATCCGGGACTCGGAGATGAGGGTGATTGATACCATCTGTCATGACATCAGGGAGCGCCAAGCCTCTGCCCTTAAATTAGCGCAGCGGGCGGACCTGATGCTGGTGGTGGGCGGGCATCACAGCGCCAATACCAACCGTCTGGCGGAACTGTGCGCTGCGGTGACGGAAACCCATCTCATTGAGACGGCTGAGGAGATCCAATCCTCCTGGCTTGAGGGGAAAGGACACATCGGCGTCACCGCCGGGGCTTCCACCGATGAGGAAACGGTGGAAGAGGTGCTAAAGAAACTGGAGCAGTGGCCTAGATAGCGAGGCAGGTTACCGTACGGGAGATGCCGGGGATGGGATGAATTTTCCCAGTAACTAGGTCTCCGATATCGTTCAGGCTCTCCCCCTCTAGGATGGCGATGACATCATAGGGCCCGGTTACGATATCAACCGAAACCACCCCTTTAAGCTTGCCGAGTGCGGTAACTACCTCCTTGTTCTTGCCCACTGTGGTTTCAATCAGGACGAAAGCTTTAGCTGCCACCGAATTCACCCCCTTTCCGACCAGCTCGGACAATCGGTAGTATAGTTGCCATAGTGGGCGATGTCAAGGCGGTTTGACGCTCGCGCGCCGCTTTGCCTATAATTTAAGTTGATTTTTCTTTAGGGAGATTCTCGTGGAGTATTTCTTAACTGAAGAGCAGAAGACGATCAAGAGTTTAGCGAGAAAGATTGCCGAGGAGCGGATTCTGCCGGTTCGCGCCGAGCTGGATGAGAAGGAAGAATTCCCTTGGGCGATAATGAAAGACCTGGCGGATGCGGACATGTTCCGCGTCTTTGTCCCTAAGGAGTATGAGGGGCTGGGTTACGGGTGTCTAGAGCTGTGTCTGGTGGTGGAGGAGCTGAGCCGGATATGCAGCGGGGTGGCGGTGAGCTACGCCGCCAGCGCCTTGGGTAGCTTTATCCTCATCGATTACGGAAGTGAGGAGCAGAAACGGAAGTATCTGCCTGATATCGCCAGTGGCAAGAAACTCACCGCCTTTGCCTTAAGCGAGCCCACGGCGGGGAGCGACGCTGCCGCCATCAAGACCACCGCCGAGAAGGTTGAGGGCGGCTATGTGCTCAATGGCACCAAGCAGTTCATCACCAACGGTGGTGAGGCGGAGATATATACCGTTATCGCCCTCACTGATAAGACCAGAGGCGCCCGTGGTGCCAGTGCCTTCATCGTGGAGAAGGATACCCCAGGCTTTTCCTTCGGCAAGAAGGAAAAAAAGATGGGCATCCGCGCTTCAGCGACGCGGGAGTTAATCTTCCGCAATTGTCTTGTGCCGGAGGAGAATCTGATCGGCAAGCTGGGGATGGGGTTTCTGATGACGATGAGGTTACTCGACCGCTCGCGCCCGGGGATAGGAGCTCAGGCCTTGGGGATAGCCCAAGGGGCTCTTGAGGCCGCCGTAGATTACGCCCAGCAGCGCATCCAGTTCGGCCACCCCCTGATTTCGCAGCCCGTAGTTCAAGATATGCTGGCGGAGATGGCGATTCAGGTAGAGGCGGCCAGAGCTCTGGTCTACGCGGCGGCAAGGACAGTTGACAGCGGCGCCCGGAACTTCACCGAGGCATCGGCGATGGCCAAGGTATTCGCCTCGGATACGGCGATGAAGGTCACCACTGATGCGGTGCAGATCTGCGGCGGGGCTGGCTATATGAAGGACTACCCGGTGGAGAAAATGATGCGGGATGCCAAAATCACCCAGATCTATGAGGGCGCCAACCAAGTCCTGCGCAATGCCATCGCCGTGGAGCTCAGGAAGCGGAAGGCGAGAACGGAATGAATATCATCGTTTGCCTGAAGCAAGTTCCCGCCACCACCGAGGTCAAGGTTGACCCCCAGACCAATACCATTATCAGAGAGGGCATCAAAAGCATCATCAACCCGCTGGACAGCTACGCCCTGGAGGAGGGAGTTCGGCTCAAAGAGCGGTGCGGCGGGAAGGTCACTGCCATCAGCATGGGGCCACCCCAGGCGGAGGAGGCGCTGCGGGAGGCGATTTCACTGGGCGCGGATGAGGCTGTTCTCATCTGTGACAAGGCCTTCGCCGGGGCTGATACCTGGGCCACCGCCTATACTCTGGCGGCGGCGATAGGTAAACTGGGGCAGTATGATATCGTCATCTGCGGGCGGCAGACGCTGGATGGGGATACCGGGCAGGTGGGCCCGCAGCTGGCCGAGATGCTGGGGGTGGCGTTTATCGCCTATGTCAGCAAAATAGAGGAGGTAGCTCCCCAGCGGCTGCGGGTGCGGCGGATGGTTGAGGAGGGGTATGAAGTCATTGAGGCTGCTCTGCCGGCGGTGATTACCGTGGTAAAAGAGATAAATGTGCCCCGTCTCCCCTCGCTCCGTGGCCTTGCCCGGGCCAAGAGTGCGGCTATCCCGGTCTGGACAGCCGGGGAACTGGGCCTTGACCCGAAACTAGTGGGGCTTTCCGGCTCCTTTACTCGGGTAATCAAGGTGTTCTCCCCGCAGCGAACCTGCCGAGGTGAGGTGCTTCAGGGGGAGCTGGAGGGTCAGGTGGAATGTCTGGTTAGCCGGCTGAAGGATGCCGGAGTAATCTAGCTGGGGGTGGGTATGGAAGGCGAAAGCTACCGGGGAATCTGGGTATTTGCCGAGCAGCGCCAGGGCAAGCTGAAGGACGTGGCCTACGAGCTGCTGGCCAAGGGGAGAGAGCTGGCTAGTGCCTTGAAAACTGAGATAAGCGCCGTCTGCTTGGGCTATGGCATTGATGAGGTAGATAAGCTCATCGCCCATGGTGCCGACAAGGTCTATCTCGTGGATAGCCCGGAACTAGCCGATAGTCAAGAAGACCTTTACACCCATGAGTTGGTGAAGCTGATTCGTGAGCATAAGCCGGAGATAGTGCTGGCGGGGGCGACTGCGTTCGGGCGCGCGGTTATCCCCCGTGTGGCGGCTATCTTAAAGACCGGGCTTACCGCTGACTGCACCGGGCTTGATATCGACGCCGATAAGCGCCTGCTCCTGCAGACGAAGCCGGCTTTTGGGGGCAACGTCATGGCGGTGATCACCTGTCCTGCGGGGCGACCACAGATGGCGACTGTCCGCCCCCGCGTCTTTAAGAAAAACCCGCCGGATGGGACAAGAAAAGGGGAGATAGTCAAGGTAGACTTTGACCGCGAAGGCGTCACCTCAAGGACCAGATTGCTTCAGTTTGTTGAGGATATCACCGAGAGGATAAGGATTGAGGAGGCGGATATCATCGTTGCCGGGGGCAGGGGGCTGGGCGACGGGAAAAACTTTGACATGCTGTGGGAGCTAGCTTCGGTGCTGGGGGCGGCGGTGGCAGCCTCGCGCCCGGCGGTGGATGAGGGGTGGGTTCCCTATTCTCATCAGGTGGGGCAGACGGGCAAGACAGTTTGCCCCAAGCTCTATATTGCCGTCGGCATCTCGGGGGCGGTGCAGCACCTAGTGGGCATGCAGACCTCGGATATCATCGTCGCCATCAATGATGACCCCAATGCCCCCATCTTTGAGGTGGCCACCTATGGCATCGTTGGCGACCTGTTCAAAGTGGTGCCGATGCTGATAGACAAGCTGAAGAACAGGTAACGGGGTGCCGGGTCTATTTTCGCCTCTCTCAATTTTAAGCTTGCGGCGGTATGTCATTTGGCTTATAATGGATTATTTGGTGGGAGCTAAGCTAGGCCATGCAGGTAAATGTAGCGCAGTTGCTCAAAGAGCTCGTCGGCTCATCCCGCACCTATCAGCTGGGTGAGGTGGTTGACGTCACTGGTGAGGGTGACGACCAGATGGTTCAGGGCGAGGTCAGGCTGGTGCGCACCCGGCGGGGGATTCTGGTCAAGGGAGAGCTGCGGGCGCAAGTGGAGCTCACCTGCAGCCGGTGTTTGAGGCCGTTTGACTATCCACTGGCGATAAACTTTGAGGAGGAGTACATCCCCACGGTGGATATCGTGAGCGGGCTTCCGCTGTCGCGTTCAGAGGAATCAGGTGTCTTTATGATCGATGAGCACCACGTTATTGACTTGGGCGAGGCAATACGCCAGTACACCCTGCTGGCGATGCCAATGAAGCCGCTCTGCCGGGAGGATTGTGCCGGGCTGCGCGCGGAGTGCGGCCAAAATCTGGAAGGTGAGGCTCTGGATAGCTCGTCCTGGGTGATGGACCCGCGCTGGTCTGAATTGAGCAAATTACTTCAAAAAGGAAACGGGTAACTTATGGCTTTACCAAAACGAAAGACGTCTAAAGCGCGCCGGGATAAAAGGCGCAGTCATCTTAGCTTGAATGCTCCCCACTTGGATAGCTGTCCCCAGTGCCATAGTCCCAAGCTGCCGCATCATGTCTGCCCTACCTGCGGCACCTACGCGGGCAGAGAGATCATCGAGGTGAAGGGGCCGAAAAGCACTTCCGGGTGATGGCCGGTAAGCGGCGGCGATACTAGAGGCGCTTCCCTATCTCTTTCCTTTGGGGAGATATAGTTGGAGCCAGCGAAGAGTTAGCCATGGCTGAGTTGACCAAGATAGCCTATGTATTTCCTGGGCAGGGTTCGCAGTGGGTGGGCATGGGGCGCGACCTTTACCAGGATTTCGCCTCCGCCAGGGCCATCTTCGCCCAGGCGGATGAGGTTTTGGGCTTTGCCCTATCACGGCTCTGCTTTGAAGGCCCGGAGGATGAGCTCCGCCAGACGCTAAACGCCCAGCCGGCGATATTGACCGTGAGCTACGCCTGCTTGGAGGCGGTGCGTGAGAGTTCCCCGGATTTTCCCTCGCCCGCCTTTGTGGCGGGTCACAGTCTGGGGGAGTATACGGCGCTGGCAGCGGCTGGGGTGCTTGATTTCGCCACCACCGTTTATCTCGCCCGGGAGCGGGGGAGGTTGATGCATGAGGCGGGGATGGCCCGCCCCGGGAGCATGGCAGCGGTTATGGGGCTTAAGGAGTCTCAGCTTGATGAGGTGTGCCGCCAGACCGGTACTTATATCGTCAATATCAACTGTCCGGGCCAGCTCGTCATCAGCGGTGACAAGGATAATGTGGCTCAGGCCATGGACTTGGCCAAAGCCAAGGGGGCTCCCCGCGTCGTCCCGCTGGCGGTGAGTGGCGCCTTTCATACCCCCCTGATGCAGCCCGCGGTGGATAAAATGGCGGAGATTGTGGAGGGCCTTTCCTTCCGTGACCCGGTTATACCCATTATCGCCAATACCACTGCCCAGCCATTGACCACAGCGCAGGCGGTGAAGGAGGAGCTGATCCGGCAATTATGTAACTGTGTTCAATGGCAGCGCTCCATTGAGCGCATGATAGCTGAGGGGGTGACCACCTTTATTGAGCTCGGGCCAGGGAGGGTGCTCACTGGCCTGATTAAGCGCATCAGCCGGGACGTGGGGACGGTGAACATCGGGGACGCTCAGGCGGTGAAGAGTGTGGATGACCTGCTCGGGACGTAAAAATTTCGGGGAATCTGGGCTTTAGTCCCCTTATGAAATCTTCCCACTCTCCTTTAAAGCGAAAAGTTCATTAGGAGGCAGCGATGGACCTTTCCCAAAAAGTGGCCATAGTTACCGGCGGTGCCCGCGGCATCGGGCGGGAGATCGCGCTGAAACTAGCTGAGGTTGGGGCCTCCGTGGTGGTTAGTGACCTGGCCGATGCCGAGCCGGTGGCTCAGGAAATCAGGGCCATGAAGCGGCAAAGCCTGGCGGTTCAGGCTGACGTGAGCTCGGCATCGGACGTGGCCAGACTTGTGGACATGGCAGTGAGCAGTTATGGGCGGGTTGATATCCTGGTGAACAACGCTGGCATTGCCCGGGACCAGCTTTTGCTGCGGATGTCAGACGAGGACTGGGACGCGGTGCTGAATGTTAACTTAAAGAGCGTATTTCTGTGCACCCGGGCGGTGCTGAGGCACATGGTAAAGCAGCGCTGGGGCAGAATCATCAGCATCTCCAGCATCGTGGGCATCGTGGGCAACCCCGGGCAGGCTAACTACGCCTCAGCCAAGGCGGGCATCATCGGCTTTACCCGTACCATTGCCCGCGAGGTGGGCTCCCGCGGCATCACGGTTAACGCCATCGCCCCCGGCTTTATTGACACCCCGATGACGCAGAAGCTGGGGGAGGAGCAGCGCCAAGAGCTACTCAAGCGCATTCCGCTTGGTTTCTTGGGCACCCCGCGTGATGTGGCCGAGGCGGTGGCCTTTCTGGCCTCGGAGGAGGCAAGGTACATCACCGGGCAGGTGCTGGGGGTGGATGGAGGTATGGGCGGAATTTAAAACAGGTATAGTGGATTAATTAAGAAGGGGGGCAGGTTTTAAGCCTTGCCCCCCTCCTTATTCTTGGTATCAGGATTGCAGGTCAGTATCATGGGGCGGGAGGAACTGGGATACCCTGGTAGGAGGGTGTGCCCTTCAACACGAGTCCGGGGGAGTTGAATACCCAGTACTCTAAACCAGAAGCCGTGGGAAAGACGTTGTTTCCACTAACGAATATGGTACCCATGGCATTCATGAACCCCATACCGAGCCAGTTGGCATCGATGCTGAAGTGACCGTTGCGATAGAGTTTATTGCCGTTGATTTTGGTGCCATCGGCATTCATATCGGTAGCGCCTCCAATAAAGATGCCGAACTTGAAGTTATAGTAGATGTCATTGCTCTTTATTAGGGTGTTGAGGTCTGCGCCACCGCCATTGTCCCATACGATGATACCGTTTCCGTTGTCGACGCGTGGCCATAACCACCAGTCACCAGCCTCGGAGGCATCGTTGTAGCGAACCACATTGTTGACTATGGAAGTCCCATTGCTGTTTGCGATGGTGATGCCATTAGCATTACGCTCGATAGTGTTCTTGGTGATGCTTACATTGTCGGCACCTGAGATGAAAATACCGCTCTGCCAGACATTATTGGCATCCTTAATGGTCAATCCGGTGATGCTGGCGTTGCTAGCCACCACGGTAAATACTGTATTGCCGTCTGGACTTTGCACCACCGTCCTTGCTGAGCCTGCTCCCTTGATGGCAACTGACTTGTTGACGATGATGTTCTCGGCATACGTGCCGGAACCAACGAAGATCACATCACCGTCGCTAGCAGCATCAATAGCCGCCTGAATGGATTCGCCTTCTACCACCTTTGCCGTCCCTGCGCTCGCGGGGATTGCCATTACCAGCAACAATAGTAATGCTATTACTATTGCTATTAACTTTTTCACTCCTTCTCACCTCCTTTCTTTTCTGATTCCTTTATCGCCCTTCGATCTGGAACTCTTCTCATGCCTCAAGCTCTGCCTTAGCCACGTCGAGTAGCCGTACTGGGTAGACGGCGTCAAAAGGCAAGTTGTTCGCCTTAAAGATTTGCTCGACCGCCTCTTTATTGGGTGCCTCCCATTCGCAGAAGAACTTGTTGTCAGCGAAATCGCAGTAAGTCTGCTTCCAGGAAACACCTGCCGGAAGCTGAGGTGGCATATCCTTGGCAGCTTTTTTCAGGTCTTCCTCGGCGAAGGGCACGGTGTGGACAGCAATAAATCGTGGCAACTTTTTTACCTCCTTTCTTTTCAGGTTTCTTCACTGCCCCTCGACCTGGAGCAGACTAAATAACAAAAATTAAAAACCGACCTTTTCTGGGTCGGTTTCACTATTGGCTCCCCGCCATTCAAGTGACCAGCTACGGACGGCGGCTCACTGCCCCCCACCACAAGCCTCTTGGTCAGTTAGTAGTAAGCCTAGTATTCTTTTCTCTGCCACTCCTCGAGCTTGACGGCTCAATCAATATTCGTATACGATATTCCGATACGACGATTAAATTAACACAGTGTTACCGGTTTGTCAAGATACTTTTATCAATTTTCCCCATGCCTCACCCTCGCCTTAATTTTGAAATATCAAGCTTACCTATCTTCTTTCCCAGCGCCTCGATGTTGGGGCGGCGGCGCAACCCCCATTCCTTGAAGCACTGAAGCACCTCATCGGCGCTGGGCTCATGCCAGTAACGGTAGAAATCGGAGACGTAGAACTCAGGCCCGAAGCCAGCCACGCAGGCGACCACGCTATCGGCGATCCTCTCCACCTTGCTCAACGCCGTGGCGGAGGCTACCGGCACTGCCACGATTATCTCCTTGGGCTGGCGGTAACGGATTGACTCCACCGCGGCCATCATGGTGTAGCCTGAAGCTAGCCCGTCATCAACGATGATCACCGTCTTAGCTTTCACCACTGAAGGTGGCCGGTCCTTATGGTAGAGCAGGCTTCGCTGGCGAATATCAGCTCTCACCCGGCTCACCTGATAGTTTATCTGCTGTGGGCTTAAATTAAATCTCTTCACCATTTCTTCATTGAGGATGGTGGTGCCGTCATCGGTGACGGCGCCGAAGCCTCCTTCCGGGCTGAGCGGCAGGGGAATCTTGCGCGAGATGATGAGGTTGAAGTCATCAGCGTTGAGGGCCAATGCCACCCCCAGCGCTACCAGCACGCCTCCGTTGGGAATCCCCAGCACCACGGTGGCTCTGTTCTTGTACTCGGCCAGCTTGGTGGCCAGCTGCCTTCCGGCATCATAGCGGTTCTCAAAGACGGGCTGCTGTCTGGCAAGGCGCATCTTTCTCCTCCGTCTTTAGCTGATTACCTTGAACTGGCTGACATCTACCAGCCCCAGGTCGGTAAGTCTAAGCTCGGGGATTACCGGCAGAGCCAGGAAAGACAGGGTGGCGAAGGGCGAAGGTAACTTAGTGCCCAGGTCTCTGGCCAGTTTCTCCAGATTCTCGAGTCCGGCCACCACGCTTTCCAGCGGCTCAGTGGACAGTAACCCGGCAATGGGCAAGGGCAAACTGGCCAGCACTTTGCCCCCGGCGGCCACCGCCAGCCCCCCCTGTCTCTGCTCAATCTCTTTTACCGCGGTGAAGATATCCTCGTCGCTCGTGCCCACGGCGATGATATTATGGGCATCATGGGCGATGGAAGAGGCCAGCGCCCCTTTTTTTAAGCCGAAGCCGCTCGCCAGCCCCCGACCGATATTGCCCGTGGCTTTATGCCGTTCCACCACCACCAGCTTCAGGATATCCCGCTCAGTATCAGGTACGACGGCGCCATCCCTAGTCTTGACCTTTGCCCGCTTTTTGTGCGTGATTATCTGGCTGGGAACAATCTCAATAATGGGCATAACCTCTTCTCTGGCCGCGAGCCTTAAAGACTCCATGGGAAAGGGCTTAACCTTCACCGTGCTCATTATGCCGCTCTGTTGGGGCTGAGGCAGGGAGAATAAAGTTTTTCCTTCTCTGGCCACGAGACTGCCCCGGTAAAAGACCATATTTATCCGCAGGCTGGCCAGGTCATCAAGCACGATGAGGTTGGCAAAGTAGCCCGGGGCAACCGCCCCCAACTTATCCAGATGGAAATACTCGGCGGCGTTGATGGTGGCTAGTTGAATCGCCCGCACCGGCTCAAGGCCCAAGCGGATTGCCTTGCGCACCACGGCATCAATATCACCATCCCGCAATAGGTCAGCTGCGCTGCGGTCATCAACCACAAAGAAGCATCGCCTATAGGTTTTATCGGTAATCAAGGGCAGCAGGGCTTCCAGGTTCTTTTCCGAAGACCCCTCCCTCACCATGATGAACATGCCTTGCTTTAGCTTCTCTCTGGCTTCGGCAAGGGAGACGGACTCATGGTCGGAGTTAATCCCCGCGGCGATGTAGCTGGCAAGGTCCTTTCCGGCGACACCGGGAGCATGGCCATCGATGCGCCGGCCTCTAGCCAAGTCAATTTTGGCTAGCACACTGGCATCGCCAGCGAGCACCCCGGGGAAGTTCATCACCTCGCCCAGCCCGATGCACTCTGGCCACCTCAGAATCTGGCGAATCTCCTCAAGCTCAAGGCTGGCGCCAGCGGTCTCCAGATGCGTCGCCGGGACGCAGGAAGGCGCCATCAGGAAAAGGTCAAGGGGTAAGCGACGGGCGTAATCGAGCACATACCTCATCCCCTCCAGGCCGCAGACATTGGCGATTTCGTGCAGGTCAGTCACCAGTGCCAGGGTGCCTCGTGGGACCACGGCCCGGGCGTACTGGCCGATATCAAGCATGGAGCTCTCCAGGTGGGTGTGGCCGTTGATAAAGCCGGGGGCGATATATCTATTGGCTAGGTCTATTATCTGCTTTGCCTGGTGGTAATCTCCCACCCCGGCGATCTGGTCTCCACAGATAGCCACATTCCCCGGCTCAATCTCGCCGGTGAAGGTATTTACCACCCTAGCATTGGCCAGAATGAGGTCAGCGGGGCGCTCTCCTCTAGCCACCGAAATCAAATGAGCCAGTTTGGTTGGCACTAGTCACCGTCCTCGATAAAGCAGATTTCAGGCAGGTTGCGGAACTTCTGATTTAAGTCCAGACCATAACCAACCAGAAATTTATTGGGCGCGGTAAGCCCCAGGTAGTCAATGCTAATCGGAACCTGCCGCTGGGAGGGTTTGTCAGTTAGGGCGCAGACTTTGATAGAGGCGGGGNTTTTCTTCCGCAGGTAGTCAAGGAGGAAGGCGGTGGTGAGCCCGGTGTCCACGATGTCCTCAACCACCAGCACCTCCCTACCTTCAATCACCGCTTGCAGGTCCTGCACCACCTCGACTTTCCCTGAGGTATGGCTATCTTTACCGTAGCTGGATAGGGCGATGAAGTCCACCTCCAGCGGGAAATCAAGGCGCCGGACCAGGTCAGCCATAAAGATAAACGAGCCCTTCAGAACGCCGATGAGAAGAGGGCACTTATCACGGTAGTCACGGCTGATTTCAGCTGCCAGCCGGCTGACGGCGGCTTCCAGTTCCTCTCGGCTGAAGAGGGTGCGGAGCTTGGGTTGAGACTCCATATCTACCGAGATTATAGCCCTTACTCCGGCTCCTGTCCATGGTAGGGGAAAATAGTCTTGGTCAATACCCAGGCGGTAGGCGATATTGGAAAAAGGGAGTAAAAAAAGCCCGCTGCTTTAGCGGAGGGATGTTACTTCTTTTTGGCGCGTTTTTCTTCCCTCTCCTTTGGGGCTTTGGTGGGCAGAGGGGGTTGGTATCTTTCTGCGGTAAAGGGGGAGTAGCCCTCGGAGATGACCTGGCCATCCTCGATAATGGTGAGGCCAACGCCACACGTTGGGCAGGTTTGATGCCGCGGGAAGCGCAGTGCCCAGCCATAGTAACGGGCGCCGCACTTGGAACATCTACCTTCCAGCATACCCTAAGTATAGCACAAACAGATTAAAATTTTGGTACTCAAGGTGCCCAAACTGAGGGCAATTTTTTTAAAAAATTTTTTCAAAAGCTGGAGCAGTTCTGGGCGGAACTGTCCGGGCTCTAGCGCCTGCTCCTAACGATGAAGAATATCACGAGAAGGATGATGATTATCGCGATGCCAATCCAAGTCATCATAGCCGGTTCTCCCCCTAAAATATAAATCCTCTTTTTAGCCAATCAGGAGGCAATCTCTCAGAATAATGTTCCTTTCGCAGCTGTCATAACTGCCCTGCACCGTCACCGTTTCCCCCGCCTTGAGCCGGAGCAGCTTGGCCCCATGTTCGCGGTCAAAGGTGCATCTGACGTTCCACCTCCCCGTTCCCTCTCTGCTGGTGAGAAGGATATATTGAATATCAAGATAATCCTTAACGATTATCTTGTCAACCCTGCCGCTTACCCGAAGGGTTTTATCGGCCAGTTTGGCGTTGGTGGCAGCCTTATCCGCGCCGAAGGCCAAGTTCAATTCCTCAACCGTCACCGCGATGGCCCCGGTCTCTGGGTCTGGCTCAAGCTTGGGCTCGGTGGTTGAGACAGCCGTGGGCTCTGGGGGCGCTTCCGCGACTGGGGCCGGAGATGGCTCTGGGGGGAGTTCCGGTGCTGCCTCTGATTCTGGAGCTGGCTCGGGTGCCGGCGCTGGCTCCGGCTCTGGTTCTGAATCCGGCGGGATGGCTGGCACCGCTTCTGGGACTGGCTCAGGTTCGGGCGCCGTTTCAGGTTCTGCCTGAATTTCTGGCTCGGCCTCAGGCTCCAGTTTCATCGGTGGCGTCCGGGGGTATCTCTCTTCCTGGAGCTGTCTGTAAGTTTTGTCTATCTTTTTGTAACCTTTCCTGAGCAGGGGATGGCCACACCACTGGCAGGCCCAGTCCTCAGTTCTCGCTGTCTCAAGGCCGCAGTTAGGACACTTTGGCATTGAACACCTCTTTTGCCAGAGATTATACCATAACTCACCCCTGGGTTTGCTAGTGGGTGAGCTCCTTGGGTCCAATGCTTGGGAAAGAAGGGTTATGTGGAGTGTTGACAGAGCTCAATATCAGGTGTATGTTAGAGAAGCTGTGGAGACGGCAGCATGAAGACGAAGAGGGCGGGGATGCTGAGAGCATTCTTGCTGGTAGCTGGAATATCGCTGGCCATTTTTATCATCAGCGTCCTTCTGCATAACGCCATCTATGGCCTGTTCATTCACTTTCTTGGGCCAGACTTCTGGGACAGGGTGGGCTTGGGAGATGAGTCTGTCTTTTTCTTTATTGCCATAGCCAGTGCCTTGGCCTTCGCTGTGGGGGTCATTGGCAGCCTGGTGATATTTATCAAGAACTTGTGGAATAAAACCTCGTGAAAGAGGCCCTTGGACTCGCTCACACCCGGCAAGCCTTGATGTCCTCTTTATCCCTTTCTCTTCGGCAAGGAGAAATACTAATAAAAACCTGAGGGGATGAGGAAAATAAACTTATTTATTCTATGCGCTTGAAGAGGCTGCGTGGTGCCTGGCATATTGGGCATCTCTCCGGGGCCTCCCCGGCCACCGTGTAGCCGCAGCCCTGGCAGACAAAGTAGGGCTCGTCTTTTAGCGCTTTGCCCTCTTCAAGCGCCTTGAGCGTCTCGGTGTATATGGTGTGGTGGATTTTCTCCACCTTGTTGGCGTAGTCAAAGGTGACCTCAGCCTTTTTGTTTCCCTCCGCCTTGGCCTGCTCGATGAATTCAGGGTACATCTTGGTGAATTCGTAGAACTCTCCGCCGATGGCCACTCCAAGGTTTTCCTTGGTTGACTTGATTTCTCCCAGGGTGCTTAAGTGATTGCGGGCGTGGACGGTTTCCGCCTCGGCCACCGCCCGGAATAGCCTGGCGATCTGTCTATGCCCCTCTTTATCCGCGGCTTCAGCGAAGAACAGGTAGCGACGGTTGGCCTGGCTTTCCCCGGCAAAAGCGGCCTTCAGATTCTCCTGCGTACTGCTCATGGATTACCTCCTTTTTGGGGTGGGATGCTGAACCAACCCCATTTTGCAGCCATTTACTTTTAGTATAGCATGGGGAATAGCCCAGGTGAAAGCTAATTCTTTAGTTTCCTTGACAAGGGCTGAAGTGGTGAACTAAAGTATCCGTCAGTATACATATGGAGGTATGCTCATGGAGCTTTTGGAAGGGATTGAGACCAGGCGCAGTTTCCGTGCCTTCAAGCCCACGCCCATTCCTGAGGAGATAATGGGCAAAATCCTAGGGGCCGCCAGCAATAGCCCCTCTTATACCAATACCCAGCCCTGGGAGGTGGCTGTGGTGAGCGGCAAGAAAAAGGAGGAGCTGAGCCGGATTCTCCTTGACCTGGCCAAGTCAGCGCCGCCCTCTCCTGACCTGCCCTTGCCCCAGGCCTGGCCGCCGGAGCTGGAGCAGCGCTCCCGGGAGCACGGTGCCCGGCGGCTCAAAGCGCTGGGGGTGGAGCGGGAGGATGCCGAACAGCGCGAGAAGCTGCGGCTGATGAACTATGAGTTTTACGGCGCGCCCTGCGTTATCTTCCTCTTTATGGATAGGACGCTGGGTGAGTGGTCAATATTTGATATGGGGCTCTTTGCCCAGAACCTCATCTTGGCGGCGCACTCCTTTGGGGTGGAAAGCTGTCTTCAGGCGTCAGTAACCAATTATCCGGATGCGGTGAGGGAATTTCTGGGTATACCGGAAACGAAGAAGCTGATTATCGGCATATCAATGGGCTATCCAGATATGGAGGCGAGGCTAAATACCTACCGGGCGCTAAAGCAAAAGCCGGAAGAGTTTACCAAATGGTATAAGTAGCGCGTTACCTCACCCCCTTTGAGTCCCCCTCTCCTTTGAAGGAGAGGGGGACTCAATAAAAATTAAAAAAGGGGCAAAGCCCCTCTTAAACGCTCTCCTTTACATAAGGATTTTCATCTCTCCCCTTGTATCAGTTTCTCCCCATACTCCATCAGCACTTTGGCGCGTTCTGGGGAGACCTGCTTTTGCTCCAGGTACTTTTCCAGCGCCTTCAGGGGGGTGATTTCTTCGGCGGCTAGATCACCCAACCTCAGGCGCGTCTCCCGCTGGACTTCCCGGACAACTATGGGGTAGCTAGCCTCTCTCAGCGCCTCCCGGATGTCAGCGTCGCGGAGCTGGCCTTCAAGCGGCGCCGGCAGGGTGATGTTCAGCCGTACGATGGCGTCTTTTACCTCATCCTCCCGCTGGGCGATTGCTTCGAGCACGGTGGCGGTGGGGTCAATATCCTGCTCGCTAATAGCCACGTTGATGGTGAGAAAGCGGCGCCCGCTTACGGGATGAAAGTCAAAGGAGACCTGCCTTTTGCCGGTGGTTCCCTCAGGCTCAATCTCCACTAGGTAAAAGCCCTTCTCATCTTCCTCATCGCTGAAGTCAACGCGCGAGAGACTACCGGCATAGACCACCGGGGGACTATTGGACAGGACCTGGTGCTTGTGAATATGCCCCAGGGCGATGTAGTCAAAGGCGGGGTTGGCGATGACGCTGCGCAATAGACGGTGCTCCTGTCCGATGCTCATCAGGCTCTCTGAGCCTACCCGGGCGTCAGCCACCCAGACATGGGCGGCGAGGATGGCGGGGAGGCTGCTATCAAGCTTGGCGGCGTTGCGCTCGATCGCCCGGGTCAGCGCCTGCTCCAGCCTTTCCTTGAGTTGGTCCAGGTTCAGGTTTTTGCTCTCCTCTCTGGTCAGCAGGGTGCTGCGCCTGGGCCAGGGCAGGGAGGCAATCTGAATGGTGCCGCCGCGGGTAGGGATGCGGTAGACATCGGGGCGGTTGGAGACGTAAACATTTCGCACCGCTAGGGTGTCAAATATCTCGGTGGTGGTTGCCCGGCCGATGGCGTTGGGCAGGTCGTGGTTGCCGACGAGGAGGAAGATGGGGATGCCGTTTGAGGAGAGGCGGTTGATGCGCTTGGCGAACTCCCTCTGCTGGGTCGGGGTTGGTTCGCGGGTTTTGTAGGCATCGCCGCAGAAGAGGACAAGGTCCACTTTGTTCTCCAGGGCGTAGTCCACCACCTGGTCAAGGGCGGAGAGGAAATCCTCTAGGCGAGTGGGGAGCCCGGTATCCGGGTTGATGCGCCCGTAGCTCTCAATGCCAAGGTGTAAATCGGAAAAGTGGATGATTTTCATTTTTGGCTTTTTATTCTTTTCTCTCTTCCTTCCATATCTGGCCGCCGGGGGGAAGCACGAAGAGCGGCTCGCCGGCAAGCTTGGCGGCGAGGGTTTTTTTGAGCTCGGCGATGGGCAGCCTGATTTGATTCATGGTGTCGCGCTCACGGAGGGTAACCTGGTTATCTTCTAGCGACTGGAAGTCAATGGTAACACAAAAGGGAGTGCCAATCTCATCCTGGCGGCGGTAGCGCCGCCCGATGCTCTGGGTATCATCATACTGCACCATCCAAGAGCGGCGCAGGTCAGCGTAAATCTCCTTGGCCAGCTGCACTAGGTTCTCCCGCTTGCTCAAAGGCAGCACCGCCACCTTGATGGGTGCTAGAGTTGGGTGGAGGTGGAGCAGCACTCTTATCTCCTCCTTATCTGGCTCTTCATCGTAGGCATCGCAGAGGAAGGCCAGCACCGAGCGGTCCACCCCGGCTGATGGCTCAATGATGTAAGGGACGATGTGCTCCTTGGTCTCCTCATCCAGGTAGGTCAGGCTTTTGCCGCTGTGCTGGGCATGCTGGCGTAGGTCAAAGTCACCCCGGTTGGCGATGCCCTCTAGCTCGGCCCAGCCCATGGGGAAGAGATAGTCAATGTCATAGCACTTGCGGGCGTAGTGGGCCAGCTCCTCTTTGGTATGCTCGCGCAGGCGCAGGTTATTTTCCTTGATGCCTAAGCTTACATACCATTTGCGGCGCTCCTCAACCCAGTAGTCAAACCATTCATCCGCGGTCTCTGGTTTGACGAAGTACTCAAGCTCCATCTGCTCAAACTCCCGGCTGCGGAAGATGAAGTTGCCGGTGGTGATCTCGTTGCGGAAGGCCTTGCCTATCTGAGCGATGCCGAAGGGCAGTCTCTTCCGGGTGGTATTGAGCACATTCTGGAAGTTGACGAAAATGCCCTGGGCCGTCTCCGGGCGCAGGTAAATGACGCTGGCCTCCTCCTCAACCGGCCCCATAAAGGTCTTGAACATCAGATTGAAGAGGTGCGGTTCGGTCAGCTCCCCGCCGCAGGAGGGGCAGCTATTATCGGTGGCCTCATCGGTGCGCCAGCGGAGGTGGCAGCGCTTGCACTCCACCAGCGGGTCGGCGAACTGCTGGAGATGGCCGCTGGCCACCCAGGTCTGCGGGTGCATCATAATGCTGGCGTCCAGCCCGACGACGTCATCCCGCTCCTGGACGATGGCCCGCCACCAGGCCTGCTTGACGTTCTGCTTTAGCTCCACCCCCAGTGGTCCGTAATCCCACAGGCTGGACAGGCCCCCGTAGATTTCACTGCTGGGGAAGATAAAGCCGCGCCGCTGGCAGAGAGAGACGAGCTTCTCCATGGTAACCTTGCTCGGTGCTTGTTCGGCCATTACTTCACTCCTTGAAACTTGCTATCGGGTGCTCTCTTGACTGCCCCGCCGGATCTGGCGTATGGCCATGGTGAAGAACACGGCGAGAATGACCGCTCCCACCCCCATGACCATCAGGGCGAATGTCCACAGAGGCATAAGGTATATCTGATAGCAATTGTAGCTGAAAATCTGGAGCGTTGCAAAGCCAAGGATAATCTGGGGCAGGGCGAGCATATTGCCCATGAGAGCCAGCATTCTCTTTATCCACTGGCTAGGGGTTTGCCGGAAGTGGAGGCTCAGCTTGGCCATTCCCCAGACGATGACGCTGGCCAGCAGCGTCAGTATGAACTGGGGCGCTAATAACCAGATGGTGATGGCGCCGCGGCTCATCCACCTATCTGGCGAGCTACCCTTGAAGTGATAGGCCACTTCACTGGGGAGCAGGCGGTAGAAGTAGGCGGTAAGTATTACAGAGAGGAGCAGAATGGTTGCAGGGAGGGCAATGTATCTCCAGCGGAACATAATATTGGCCACCTCTTATTATAACCTGGGACGGCGTACCAGCAAAATGGCCGGTATGGCTATGGCGTATAGGGCGAGGAAGAGAGCAAAGGCCCACTGGTAGGTGCTCATGGTGTCATACATGTATCCGCCAACAAGCGGGCCGAGGGCGCCGCCGATGCCCTGAGCCAGGGAAATCATGCCGAAGATGGCACCGTAGGAGATCAGGCCAAAGTTGACATTTACCAGCATGGACATCGTCGGTAACCAACCCCCAGCCCCCAGCCCCAGAATGATGGCGTAGAGCCACATGATGGCCATGGGTGACGTTGGCCCCATGCTCATCAATATCAGGGTGCTCACTGCCAGCAGCACCAGGCTGATGGCGCAGGCGTATTTCGCCTGTATCCGGTCGCAGAGCCAGCCGAAGATGAACTTGCCGATGGTGCTCCCTAGGCCAAGGCCGGTAAGGGCGCCGGCGGCGATGGCCAAGGGGTAGCCGATGTCCTGAAGGTGGGGCACCTGGTTCTGGATAACGCCCAGCGAGCTGAAACCGCTAATGAAGAAGGTGATGGCAAGCAGCCAGAAGGCTGAGGTGCTCAAGGCCATCTTGAGGTTAAGGCCGTGGGCGGTGGCAAGCGAGGCCTGGGCTTTGGCCATATCTTCGGGGCCAGCTATGCCCTCAGGGTAGAGCCCCATATCGGCTGGCTTTGTCCTCACCACGAATACGGCTAAGGGGATGAGCGTCCAGACGAGTATGGCCAGGGCGAAATAGGCCACCCTCCAGCCAAAGGTGGGGATGAGGAAGCTCCCGATAAATGGGGCTAGAACTAAGATACCAGCGCCTATCCCGGTTGACATTATGCCGATGGCCATGCCCCGGTGCTTAACGAACCAGTTAGAGACCATGGCGCTTGCCGGGACTTGACCGAAGGCGGCCATCCCAGCGCCGATAAAGAAAAAGGCGATATAAAAATGCCACAGGCTTTGCATCAGGCTCAGGGAGGCGAAGCCGAGGCCGGCTATCAGGGCGCCGGCGGCGATAACCCCTCTCACTCCATAGCGGTCAACCAGGCCACCAGCCGGGGGTGCCGCCAGGCCAGTGAGCAGGAAGAAGATGGTAAAGGCCAGCATTATCTCCCCCCGGCCCCAGCCAAAGTCTGACTGTAGTGGGGTGACGAAAAGACTGAAGGCGCCAACCCCGGTCCCTGAGAAGATGGCAAGACAGAGAAAGGCGGTTAATACTATCCAATAGCCGTAGAAGGGCTTGGGTTTTCTAGAAGAAGGTGTCTTGGCTGGGCTGCTTTCCAAAATCGCTACTTTCTTACCTCTAACAAAGGCTGAAAAATGATACTCTTTTTACCGGGGCTCCTTTTCCGAGACGGCGCTCGCCGAGGCGATGGCGTAGTCTTTGGCATGGGAGAGGCTGATGGCGATCTCCTTGAGTCCCAGCTTGCTCGCCTGGTTTCGGGCGTTACCGTAAAGATTGAGCCGGGGCTTGCCGCGGGGGTGGGAAAGCGTCTCAATCTCCCGCCAGCGGATGCCATTTCTCCCCGTGCCCAAGAGCTTCATCACCGCCTCCTTGCAGGCAAAGCGGGCGGCCAGTGACGAGGGTTTCCCCCGGTAGAGCTCAAGCTCGGCATCAGTGTAGACCCGGCGCAGGAAGGCTTCCCCCCAGCGCTCTATCGCCTTTTGGATGCGGGCTATCTCAATGATATCAACGCCGATGTAGTGGGCCATGGGAAGCTACCCCCTTTTCAGCTCCTGAAGGAGATTAGAGCAGAGGTCGTCCAGGAGAGGAGGCGGAGAGCTATGGGATAGGGTGCTGGAGAGGGGGGTGATGGATATGTTGCCCTGCTTGATCGCCCAGATATCGGTCTCTATCTCGCTGGGCTCGTTATCGCCTTGGCGCACTAGCCAATAGTATTTCCTCTTGCCGTCAAACCCCTCCTCAACGCTGTTAATGTGGCTCTTGGTGGCCAGGCGGGTAAGCTGAATGCCTCCGATTTTGTCCAGAGGTAAATTGGGCAGGTTGATATTGAGGAGAAGGTTATCTAGTGAGCTTTGGGCGATTTTCTGAGCGATGAGTGCCGCTAGCTTGGCGCCGATGGCTAGGTGACTATTTCCCCGAGCCGTGGAGATGGCCAGGGAAGGGATGCCGTGGAGATAGCCCTGCAGGGCGGCGGCCACCGTCCCTGAGATGTAGACGTCATCGCCCAGGTTGAGGCCGTGGTTGATGCCGGAGATAACCAGGTCCACCTTGCCTTTGAGTAGGCCGTCCAGCGCCAGGATAACGCTATCCGAGGGCGTGCCCTCAACGACGTAGGTCTCCACCTCTGGCACCATGGGGTTTACCTCCCTCAGCCTCAAGGGCTGCCAGAGGGTAACCGCGGTGCCAACGGCACTCTGCTCTCTATCTGGAGCGACCACGGTTACCTGGGCCACGCTCTTGAGCTCTCCGGCTAGCGTCCACAGCCCTTCGGCGAAGATGCCGTCATCATTGGTCAGGAGTATTCTCATGTGGGACTCTTTCCAGTTTATCATAGCCAGGACAGTGGCGGCAAATGGATAACGTGATGCTGACTAGGGCTATTTATTTGATTTAAGCGGGGTGGGCTTGCTTCAAAAGGCGGCTCTGTGATAATATGGTAGTTGGCTATGGAGAGCTTACCAGAGAGGGTTGCGGCCGCGCTAAGTGGTCGCAATATTTTTGCCTGCCTCAGTTATCCTCATCGTGCTTCAATCCCCGTTTCCTTTTACCATCCCGGCTTTCTCGGTTTTGGGCCCTCTATAGCTCTCCCAGGATAAGCCCTGATACGGCGAGGTCTGCCAATGGAGAACAAAGTGAACTTGACCCTGAACGGGCGAGCGGTGAGCGCGCGTCAGGGGATGACCATTCTGGAAGTGGCTAGAGAAAATGGCATTGACATCCCCACCCTGTGTTACCTTGAGGATTTCTCACCGATGGGCGCCTGCCGGCTCTGCGTGGTTGAGGTGGAGGGCTCCCGGACGCTGGTGGGCTCCTGCCACACCCCAGTCACCGAGGGCATGGTGGTCCATACCCATTCGCCCAAGGTTCTGGCGGCACGCAAGATACTGGTTGAGCTCCTGCTGGCGAGCCACCCTGATTCGTGTCTGGTCTGTGATAAGGCCAATATCTGTGAGCTGCGCCGGATTGCGGCTGACCTAGAGGTGGGGCTGCCCCGCTTTCATGCCCGTAAGCACTACTATCCCGTGGAGGATGAAAACCCCCATATTATCCGTGATATGTCCAAGTGCATCCTCTGCCGGCGGTGCGTAATTGCCTGTAAGAGTGCCGGAAATGGTTCAATGTTCAGCGTCGCCTACCGCGGCTTTGAGAGCAAGGTTGTCTTTGGCTGTGACCAGCTGGTGGATGAGGCCGCGGTTTGTCCCGATTTTGACGGATGCATCGCTCTCTGCCCGTCAGGGGCCTTGAGAAAACCAGTAAAGATTGGCGAAGAGAGGGCAGAAAAAGCGCTCATCATCAAAGGCTGAAGATTGGAGTCAAGATGAGTGAGAAAGGAATTTCAACGCTGGGGCGAGAGGGGCTGATACTGCGGCTGAAGGAGGCACAAAGCAAGTTTGGCTATGTGCCCCAGGAGGTCATGGCGGAGCTGGCCCAATCCCTGGAGATACCGATAAATGAGGTATACGGGGTGGCCAGCTTTTACTCTTTCCTCTCCACCAGGCCGCTGGGCAGGAATGTCATCAGAATCTGCCGGAGCTTACCCTGTTACCTCAAGGGCGCGCAGACGGTAATTGAAGCTGTGGAGAAAGAGCTGGGGATTAAACCCGGGGAGACCACTCCTGATGGCAGGTTCTCCTTCCAGCTAGCCAACTGCATTGGCCTCTGCGACCAGGCGCCGGCGATGCTGATAAATCAGGACGCGCATGTTGAGCTTACCCCGGAGAAGATAACGCAGATTTTACGGATGTATAAATAAGGACTATTCGGAATAGGGAGGCGGTCAAGTGCCGCAGCAACGGGTTGTCTTAAAAAATTGCGGGGTGATTGACCCCAGGCGCATTGAGACCTATCTGGAGAGAGATGGATTTAAGGCTCTAGCCAAAGTCCGTCGGGAGATGACTCGGGAACAGGTAACTGATGAGATTAAAGCCTCGGGGCTGCGGGGGCGGGGAGGGGCTGGCTTCCCCACCGGGATAAAGTGGGAGGGAGCCCGCCAAGCGCCCGGGGAGGAGAAATACGTCATCTGCAACGCCGATGAGGGTGAGGTGGGCACCTTTAAGGATAGATATATCCTGGAGAGAGACCCCTTTACCCTTATTGAGGCGATGGCCATTGCCGGCTACGCCATTGGGGCCAAGCAAGGTTATATTTACCTGCGCGCCGAATACCACCACCTCTTTGATTTATTGCAGAACGCCATCAACCAGGCCAAAAAATCTGGGTATCTCGATGGTTTCCGCATTGAGATTCGGGAGGGGGCGGGCGCCTACATCTGTGGTGAGGAGTCAGCCTTGATGGACTCCATTGAGGGTAAAAGGGGTGAGTCCCGCTACCGGCCGCCTTTCCCCACCACCTCAGGTTTGTGGGGCAAACCCACCATCATCAATAACGTGGAAACCCTGATGAATATCCCCCAAATCATCCTCAATGGGGCTGGCTGGTTCAGCCAGATGGGCACGGAGCGGAGCAAGGGCACTAAGGTCTTCTCAATAAGTGGCGATGTAGAAAACCCCGGGGTCTATGAGCTGGTTCTGGGGAGCCCATTGCGGGAACTGGTTGAGGATTTAGCCTCGGCCAAAGATATTAAGCTGATTCAGATAGGTGGTGCCACGGGAAGGATTCTGCCTTATGAGAAGATTGATACTCCCCTTGCCTTTGAAACTGTCCTCGGCGCTGGCGCGGTTACCGTCTACAACCGCAGCCGGGATGTGATTGACATCGTTTATCGCACCATGGAGTTTCTGGCCGAGGAGTCCTGCGGCAAGTGCACCCCCTGCCGACAGGGGACCGAGGTTATGGTGGAGATACTGGAGAAATTCCATCGGGGTGAGGGTAGAGAGCAAGACATCAGAAATCTAGAGGCCCTGTCCCAGGTGATGATGCTCACCTCTCTGTGCGGCCTGGGGCAGGCGGCGCCCAATGCGGTAATGGATACTTTGCAGTATTTCAAAGATGCCTACAAGAAGCGGGTCGTAGTTTAAGGAGGTGTGGTGATGAAAACGATCACCAGACAGAAACCACAGGAAGAGGTGATGGGATACCTTGCAAAATGCCACAAGGTGTACCTGATTGGCTGTGGCACCTGTGCTACCTTATGTCATACCGGTGGGAAATCTGAGGTTCTGGAGATGAAGGAGAAGCTCAAGGCCGCGGGCAAGGAAGTTAGCGGCTGGATGATAATCCCGACCGCCTGTGATGAGCTGACCAAGTATGCCCTGCAGGAGGAGGCGCAGAGAATCAAGGCTGCTGATTGTGTTCTGGCGATGACCTGCGCCATCGGGGTGCAGATGATAAGCCTTCACCTCAAGGACGCTAAGCCGGTTTACCCGGCGCTGAACACGTTATTCATCGGCATGGAGGAGAGCCCGGGCCATTTCACCGAGGTTTGTCTGCAGTGCGGTAGCTGCGTCTTGGGGCGGACGGCGGCGGTATGCCCGCTGGTCAGATGCTCCAAGAGCCTGCTCAATGGGCCCTGCGGGGGCTCATCGGAGGGCAAATGTGAGGTGTCTCCTGATATCCCCTGCGCCTGGCAGCTGATCTATGAGCGATTGAAGGAGATGGGGCGGCTGGAGGAGCTGGAGGAAATTGAGCCAACTAAAGACTGGAGCGTCAGCGTCTCGGGTGGGCCCAGGAAGATTGATATTGAGGCGGAATGCACTAGCCTTTCCTAGGAGGAGCCGCGATGAAAGCAGGAACCAAACTGGAGAAAGTTTTAGAGAGCGGACATTTTGCCGTAACTGCTGAGGCCGGTCCACCCAAGGGCACTAATGCTGAGGTGATAAAGAAGAAAGGCGAGCTGCTTCGCAACTATTGCGATGCGGTCAACGTCACCGATAATCAGACGGCGATTGTGCGCCTGTCTAGCCTGGCTGGCTGTCTCCTCTTAAAAGAGCAGGGCGTTGAGCCAGTGATGCAGATGGTGGTTAGAGACCGCAATCGCCTGGCGATTCAAAGCGACGTGCTGGGGGCGGTGACCCTGGGCATCAGCAATATCCTCTGTCTTTCCGGTGACCATCAGAAGTTTGGCAATCACCCCACGGCCAAAGGTGTCTTTGATATCGACTCCATCCAGCTGATTCAGACCCTAAAAAGGATGCGGGATGAGAAAAAGTTCATCTGCGGCGAGGATATCTCTGGGGAGGTGCCTATATTCATCGGGGCGGCGGCCAATCCCTTCGCTGACCCCTTTGAGTATCGGGCAAGCCGTCTGGCCAAGAAGGTTAAGGCGGGCGCTGACTTCATCCAGACCCAGGCGGTGTATGATGTGGCCAGGTTTGCCCGGTGGATGGAGATGGTGAGAGAACGGGGGTTGGATAGACAAGTGCATATACTAGCCGGGGTGATACCGATAAAGTCAGCCGGTATGGCGCGCTATATGAGAGACTACGTCCCCGGCGTCATCGTGCCTGATGAGGTGGTCACCCGAATGGAGAAGGCGGCGAGTGCCAAGGAGGAGGGGCTGAAAATCGTTCTGGAGATTATTGCGCAGCTCAAGGAGATACCGGGGGTTCACGGGATTCATATTATGGCGGTGGGCTGGGAGGATATCGTCCCGGAGTTGGTGGAGAGGGCGGGACTTATGCCCAGACCTACCATCTAAAAAGGCAAAAAACGGCCTTCAGGCTTATCCCTCTATACTAGCTTTATCTTTAACTTTTCCTCTATTATTTTCTTAGGTGGTTCTATGAGCCATGAAGACCAGTGACTTTGACTATTATCTTCCCCCTGAGCTTATCGCCCAGACCCCGGTTGAGCCCAGAGACCACTCCCGGCTCATGGTGCTGCGCCGCAGGGATGGCGTAGTGGAGCACCGCCACTTTTTTGAGCTGGTTGATTATTTGCATAAGGGCGATGTTCTTGTCTTCAATGATAGCCGGGTTATCCCGGCGCGCCTCAAGGGGAGGAAGGTTGATACCGGGGGCAAGGTGGAGATTTTACTATTGCGCCGGCTTGAGGCCAATGTCTGGGAGGCGCTGGTCAAGCCCGGTAAGCGCCTGCGCGCTGGCAGCAGCGTGGAGATACTAAATGAGGCGAGGGATAACTTGCCCAGAGTCCGGGCGGAAGTTATCGGCCATGGGGAGAGCGGGACCAAGGTGCTCCGGTTCTCGGATGAAACCGTGCTTCCAGAGCTGGGGGAGGTGCCGCTTCCCCCCTATATCCACACCACCCTAGCCCATCCGGAGCGCTACCAGACAGTTTACGCCAGAATCGCGGGCAGCGTGGCGGCGCCAACCGCTGGCTTGCACTTCACCCCGGAACTGCTCAGAAAACTGGAAGAAAAGGGAGTTCACCTCCTCTTTGTCAGTCTACACATTGGGCTGGATACTTTTAGCCCGGTGAGGGAGGATGACCCACGCGAGCATCGTATTCACCGTGAATATGGGGTGCTAAGTGAGGAAGTCGCCCAGCAGCTATCCCAGGCCAAAAAGGAGGGGAGGAGGGTCATCTGCGTTGGCACCACGGCGGTGAGGATTTTAGAGCACGTGGCCCAGCTCAGTGAGCCCCCGAAATTACAGCCATTTGAGGGCTGGGTGAGCCTGTTCATCCTGCCTGGATACCAGTTTCGCCTGACCGACGGCCTGATCACCAACTTTCACCTGCCCCGCTCAACCTTGCTCATGCTGGTCAGCGCCTTCGCCGGCAAGGAGTTCATCGAGCGGGCTTATCAGGAAGCCATAGCCTCGGGCTACCGTTTCTACAGCTTTGGCGATGCCATGCTCATTTTCTGAGGGGAAAATCCGCACCCGGGGAAGAGGCGTTGGGTCGATGTTTCATTCGCATCCATTCCTATGCCCTGGTTAATTTATTCTCATCGCATCGTATGCTTCTAACAAATATGCGATACGAATGCGGCAGAAGCATCAAAGCGGGCAACCCCAATTTTTAGTTTATGATGAGCTCGGAAAACTCAGATACGATGTAATAGAACAGGCGTTTGTCGCCTGGATTGATAAGCTGAGTTTTAGTGATGTCCAGAACAAATATTTGCCCTTGCCCTTTCAGCGTAAACCGCTCAGGCGATATTGCTATGCCGCGCACTCGAACCGGGTTAACCGCCGGTATTTAGTTCCTCAACGCCCACTTTTCCCCGGTAGGTCACATCCCAGCGCCAGAAGCAGCTCGCCCACGGCATGCTCACGCTCCAATGGATGTCGCATTGGCAATTCCGGGTGGACTGTGTAGTGATTACACCTGCCTTCCCGGCGCCGGGCAATGTAACCCGCGGCCTCCAATTCGGCAATTATCTTTTGAACCCCTCGCTGACTGAGGCCTACCTCTCGCGAAATCGCCTCAGTTGTACTTCTCGGATGCTTTGTAATGTAAACAAACACTCGTCCGTGGTTGGAGAGGAAAGTCCACTGCCCCATCTACTTGGCCCTTCCTGGAAAAATTTGTTGACATCGTAAGACCTGCTGGTCTAAAATGGGAACTGTATTACGTACATTCATTTTCGTATTTTACTAGCTGCTGACAGTGGTGTCAATGTCAAGGCGATGAAGTTGTGAAGGATAAATATTGGCGAGAAAAGAGGAGAGGTGATGAACGAGGTTATTTTGGATACCAATATAGAAAGTTTTACACCCTTCAAGCGGGGGAAGGTGAGAGATATCTACGAGCTGGGGGACCGGCTTCTCATCATTGCCACCGACCGGATTTCCGCCTTTGATGTGGTCCTTCCCAATGGCATACCGCAGAAGGGCAAAGTCCTCACTGCCCTTTCCCTCTTCTGGTTTGGCTTCACCCAGGGTATCATCCCTAATCACCTTATCCCCGAAGAACCTTCATTCCTCTCTGAGGAGGAGAGACAGCTATTAGATGGAAGAGCGATGATAGTGAAGAAGGCGTATCCTGTTCCTGTCGAGTGCATTGTAAGAGGGTATCTTTCGGGTTCAGCTTGGAAGGAATACCAGAGCAGCGGGGCCGTGTCAGGGCTCAAGCTTGGTGAGGGACTTTTAGAGTCGGAAAAACTTGAAGAGCCGATTTTCACCCCGTCAACCAAAGCTGAAACTGGCCATGATGTGAACATAACTTTTGCCGAGCTACAGGATTTGGTGGGAGTGGAACTTGCTGCAAAACTCCGTGAAATTTCCCTTAACATATACCTGAAGGCGTCGGAATATGCTGAGGATAGAGGAATTATCATTGCTGATACTAAATTTGAGTTCGGGATTGCTGAAGGAGAGCTTGTCCTGATAGACGAGCTCCTTACCCCGGACTCGTCTCGGTTCTGGTCGAAAGAGGGATATGAGCCGGGGAAGCCTCAGCCCAGCTTTGATAAGCAATTTGTCAGGGATTACTTGGAAGCGATTGCCTGGGATAAGAATCCTCCGGCGCCAGAGCTCCCGCCCGAGGTGGTACAGGAAACCAGCAAGAAATATCTAGAGGCACACAGGAGGCTGTTAGGTGCGGGCTGAAATTCTCAAAAGCCGATGGCAGGGGATAGTACGGAAGTGAGGGAATCTCTAGGTTGGAATAGAGCCTTAAACTTCAGGGCGACAAAAAGTAAACTGCTGACTAGGAGGTATGAGGTATGATGTCGAACAAATATCTTGAGGCGCTACAAGCAAGAACCAGCCAGGATGACTACCGTAAGCTGTGTGCCCTAGACAATCCTAAAGTCCACCAGGCCATCGCTGAGGCGGCTGAACTCTGCAACCCGGATAGGGTCTTCATCTGCAGCGATACCCCTGATGAGATCGCCCATATACGAAACATGGCCATTGTCAGCCGTGAGGAGAGCGCTGCCTTAGCCACTCCGGGGCATACCTTCCATTTTGACGGGCCCCAGGACCAGGGGCGAGACCGCGGGGTTACCCGGTTCCTCGTGCCCAAGGGAGATTCCCTGAGCAAAGCCCTCAATCAGATTGACCGGGATGAAGGGCTGGCTGAGGTAAAGGGTCTCCTGAGGGATGCAATGAAGGGCCGTACCATGATTGTCCGCTTCCTTACCCTGGGGCCAGCCAGCTCCCCGTTTACCGTCCACTGCCTGGAGTGCACTGATTCGTGGTATGTAGCTCACAGCGTGGACCTCCTCTACCGGAAGGGTTACCAGGCCTTCTGTCAGGCAGGGCCGGAGACAGAATTTTTCCAGACTTTGCACTCGGCAGGGAAGTTGGATGATAACATGGTGAGCCTGGAACCCGACAAGAAACGCATCTACATAGATTACCTAACAAACACCGTCTACAGTGTTAATAATCAGTACGCCGGCAACTCGGTGGGCTTCAAGAAGCTGGCCCTTCGCTTGGCTATTCGCAAGGCTCATCAGGAAGGGTGGCTGGCCGAGCATTTTATGATGATGGGAGTACGTGGTCCGGGTGACCGCAAGACTTACCTAGCTGGTGCCTTTCCCAGTGCCTGCGGCAAGACCTCTACGGCCATGCTCCCCGGGGAGACCATTCTGGCTGATGATATCAGTTATGTTCGCAATATTGACGGGGTTTGCCGGGCGGTGAATATTGAGGCGGGTATCTTCGGCATCATTCATGATGTCAATCCGGAGGATGACCCCCTGATCTATCAGGTGCTCACCAGTCCTGGAGAGATTATCTTTTCCAATGTGCTAATCAAGGATGCCAAGCCCTGGTGGTTGGGAATGGGCTGCGAGCTTCCCAAGAGCGGTATGAATTACTCCGGGTACTGGTATGAAGGCAAGACCGATGAGACCGGTGAAAAAATCCCGCCAGCTCATAAGAACGCCCGCTATACCGTGGCCCTCAAGGCACTGCCAAATTGTGATTCTGAGCTGGAGAATCCGCTGGGAGTGGAGCTGTCAGGCATAATGTATGGTGGCCGCGATTACCGGGGCTATGTCCCTGTCCAGCAGGGCTTTAGCTGGGAGCACGGCATTATCGCCTATGGCGCGGCTCTGGAGACGGAAACGACCTTTGCCCTTGTTGAGGAGGAGGGGAAATATGAGATCAATATCATGAGCATTCAGGACTTTATCTCCATTCCCCTGGGGCAGTATCTCAAGAACTACCTCGAATTTGGAAAGGGGCTCAAGAAGGCACCGCTGATCTTTGGCGTTAATTACTTCCTGAGGGACTTGAAAACAGGGGAATTCCTAAACGACCGCCGCGATAAGCACGTGTGGGTCAAGTGGATGGAGCTACGCGCACATAATGACGCTGAGGCGATAAAGTCTCCCACCGGCTGGCTTCCCAAATACGAGGATTTGCGTCAGCTCTTCCGTCAGGTATTGGGCAAAGACTACACCAAGGAGGATTACCTCAAGCAATTCACCATTCGCGTTCCTGAGAATCTGGCCAAGATTGAGCGAGTGGAGCGATTCTACCGGGAAAAGGTGGCCGATACGCCGGCGGAGGTCTTCCGGGTGCTTGATGAGCAACGCCAGCGCCTGCTCCAAGCCAAGGAACGCTTTGGTGACTACATCTCGCCTGAGAGCTTTGAGAGATAGTAATTTCATGGCCGCTCTTATTCCGGCGGCTGCGATTACGCCTGCCCGCATTTTGGGCCAAAGCAAGAGCGGGAAAACGGTGTTGAGGAGATAACCCGAGAGGTGACTTTGACCCAAACCCATCTCCTTCGGAGTAAGATGTAATCACCTCATATCGCATTTCTGGCTCTATGGAGGCAAGACCAATGAACAGTGTCAATAATAGAGTTGTCGTTACCGGTATGGGCATTCTCAGCCCCCTTGGTCTGGATACTGATACTACATGGGAAGGGCTTATCGCGGGCCGCTCGGGGATTGACTATATCACCTTGTTTGACCCTGAGAATGTGGAAACCAAGTTCGCCGGTGAGGTAAAGGGATTTGACCCGCTGAATTATATGGAGCGCAAAGAAGCCCGCCGCATGGACCGCTTTGCCCAGATGGCATTAGCTGCTAGCCGCGAGGCGGTGGCACGCTCTAGGCTAGAAATTGACCATCGCAATGATGATGACATCGGCGTCATTATCGGCAGCGGGATTGGCGGCCTGACCACCCTATTTGAACAAACTAAGATATTATTGGAGCAAGGGCCAGACAGGGTAAGCCCATTCCTGGCACCAATGATGATTGCCGATATCGCCGCTGCTCAGGTATCAATTGCTCTGGGGATTAAGGGGCCTAACTTCTGCACCACCTCAGCCTGCTCCAGTGGCTCGGATGCCATTGGTGCCGCCTATGAGATTATCAAGCACGGGGATGTCCCGATCATGCTGGCTGGGGGCACCGAGGCAATCATAAATCCGCTGGGTATCACTGCCTTCAGCGCCCTGAAAGCCATCTCCACCCGAAATGATGCCCCTCAGCTGGCTTCCCGCCCCTTTGATGCGGAGCGTGATGGCTTCGTCATCAGCGAAGGGGCCTGCGTGCTCGTCCTGGAAAGTCTGGAGCACGCTCGCAAGCGCGACGCCAATATCCTGGCAGAAATCGTCGCCTATGGTGCCACTGCTGATTCCTTCCATGTTACCCAGCCACTGGAGAGCGGCGAGGGCGCCGCCAGAGCCATGCAGATAGCGCTGAGAAAGGCAGGTATTGCCCCTGAGGAAGTTGATTACATCAACGCCCACGGTACCTCTACCCCGCTCAATGATGTAACCGAGACCAGAGCCATAAAAACCGTTTTCGGTGATTATGCTTACAAAGTCCCGATAAGCTCCACCAAGTCAATGTTGGGGCACCTCATTGGAGCGGCTGGAGCGGCTGAGGCCTTCATCTGCATTATGGCTATCCGCCATGGCATCATTCCGCCCACCATTAACCTTACGCACCCTGACCCAGAGTGCGACCTGGATTATGTGCCCAATGTGGCCCGCCGGGCCAAGGTCGCTGTTGCCCTTTCCAATTCCTTTGGCTTTGGCGGTCATAATTCGGTGCTGGTTTTCCGGGAATATTCAGAGGCGTAAGCTCGTGTTCTGGTCACCGGAATCTGCCGCCGCCGGTTTCAGACAAAAATCTGGCGGAAGAATAATTTGAGGAGAATCTACTATGGCAAGGCTGAATCCACAAGCGGAGGAGCTTAATCGTACCATAGAAACTCACAGTCCAACCGTGTATGAGTTATTATCCAGAAAGGGGAAAGCGATTTACTTCCCCAGGAGAGGCATCTTGGCCCAGGGAATGGCGGCCAGAGGCAAGGAGATCAATGCTACGATAGGCATCGCCTACGGAGATGACGGTCAGCCCATGGTCTTGCCCAGCATGGCCCGCTTTCTTGAACTTGACAGGAAAGATGCCTTCCCTTATGCCCCAAGTGAGGGAATCAAACCACTGAGAGACAAATGGCAAGAGTTAATAAGGGCAAAGAATCCTTCCCTTGGGACAAAGGAAATCAGTTTGCCAGTGGTCACTTGCGGAGTCACCAACGGGCTCAGTCTGGTGGGTTATATGTTTGTGGAAGAGGCTGACGATATCATCGTTGCTGACCTTTATTGGGAAAATTATGACCTGGTGTTCTCCAATGCGTATGGCGCAGAGCTCAAATTCTTTAACTTTTTTGACCATGGAGTGTTCGACACCGAATCCTTCAAGCAGACCATTAACACGGGGGCCGTTGGGAAGAAAATCGTGCTTCTGAATTTCCCAAATAATCCATCTGGCTATACCCCGAGTAATGAAGTGGCTAGCGAGATAATCGATGTCCTGAAAGAGGCTGCCGAAGCCGGTAATAAAGTAGCTGTTATTCTGGACGATTCTTATTTCGGCCTTGTCTTTGAAGATAACGTATTCACTGAATCCCTATTCTCGCAGCTATCTCATCTCCATGAAAACCTGCTGGCTATAAAAATAGATGGCATTACCAAGGAAGAATACGCTTGGGGTTTACGCGTGGGGTTCATAACCTACGGCATAAAGAATGGTGATAAAGAGTTGTACAGGGCCCTGGAGGACAAAACCGCCGGAGCTGTCAGGGGGAATATTTCCAATGCTTCCCTGCTATCTCAGTCGCTCTTCCTGAAGACCTTGGGGTCGGAAACATATGAGAAGGACAAGGAGAGGAATAAGGAGAAGATAAGGGAACGCTATTTGAAAGTTAAGGAAATCCTGGAGGCGCATAAAGAATATGGGAGGTATTTTGAGAGCCTGCCGTTTAACTCAGGGTATTTTATGTGTGTTAGGCTGAAAAATGCAGATGCTGCTAAAGTCTGGGATGTGTTACTGAGTAGATACAATACCGGGGTGATTTGCTACGGGGAGAAGAATCTGTTGCGGATTGCCTTTGCCTCCACACCGACTGATAAGCTGGAGAAATTATTTCAAAACATTTATTCCGCGTGTAAAGAGTGCGCTTCATCCTGACTCAGGCAGCGAGATTGTACAATGTCAGTTAGTGTACCCGAAAGTTCCCGCACATCATACAAAACAAGCAAAGGTTGCCCGCCTGCCATCTATTGTGTCTTGTTAGCAGTTTGATCACTTGGAGGAGAACACTCACGGTTGTGGCGCTGTTGAGTTAGCATGGGCACTGGCCTATAATACGAGCGAGGATTTGTAGCTGTGGGCGGAGCACACTGGCTTTGCGGCTCTGCTTGCGCGGCCAGCGGGAGCGGTGGTGTGCCTCGCTACTTCCCAACTACAATACCAGACCGCTGAGACAATTAGATTTCTTATCAGGATCTGACTTCGGGCAGGAGGTGGCACTATGTGGGGCAAGAGGTTTGACCTGATAATCACCCTGTTGCTATTGCTAGTATTAACCACCACAGCTTTGAGTGGACTCCTGGCCGACTATTTGGGAATTCCGCGCAGCTTATACCACCGCCTGAGTGCATACTGCCTCGTGGCATTGGTAGTCTCACATATCATCCTGAAACGCCATCAGCTATGGCTGCGGTTAAAGGGAGCTACCGGGCTTCGCTCTAAGCCGGCAGTTCGTCCAGAACACGCCGAGGGCAAGCCTGGTGCGCCAGCTAGGGTGCCATCGCTTTCTCGGCGGAGTCTGCTCATCTCTGGCACAGCAGCTGTAGCAGCTTTTTTCCTTGGGCGCTGGCTACCATTAGAACGTTCCCCCTCGGAGTTAGAGGGTGCCGATTTGGGATCTGTCTACCACCAGTGGAGCAAGCCGGGTTTATGGGGTATGATACGCAAGCCCTTTTACTGGGGTAAGCGACCGCCACTTTATAAGGACTACGCCGCGGCGCAGCGCATAGCTTTGCCCAGAGATTTTCGCTATCGCGGGCTGTTTGTCGAGGAGGCCATAGAGCGGAGACGCTCTATAAGAGACTATTCGGGGAAGCCTTTGACCTTGGAACAACTTTCGCTTCTCCTTCACTCCGCTTATGGTATTACTGAGCCTTCCCACCCATTGCGAGCAAGTCCCTCAGCTGGGGCGCTCTACCCTCTGGAGATTTACCCGATAGTAAACGTCGTCTCGGGATTGGCAAGGGGAGTCTATCATTATCGTCCCAGGGATCACTCGCTGGACCTGATCAAGGAAGGCGACTTCCGCTCCTCGCTGCTCACGGGCACTGGGGGACAGGACATGGTGCTCCAGGCCAGTGTTGTACTGGTGATAGCAGCAATTTTCCAGCGCACGCGGTGGAAGTACCAAGAGCGTGCCTACCGTTATGTCCTTCTGGAGGCGGGGCATTTGGGCGAAAACCTCTATCTGGCAGCCACCTCCCTCGGACTCGGCCCGTGTGGCATCGGTGCTTTTTTCGACGACGAGATAAATCGGCTTGTCGGCGTTGATGGGAAGGACGAGGCTGCAGTTTACCTAGTTAGTATTGGACGCGTCAGCTAGGGGGTAGCCCCCTATCGTGAATAAGAGGTCAATCTGAAAGCTCGACGAACCGGAGACGCCCTTTTGGCGCAAGCTGCTAATTAGCTGGAGGAGATATGTTCCTTCAGCCGCAGGGTAAAGCTCATAAGCTGGTGCGTCTCAACTTTGCCCGTATACGAGCGAGGAGCACCTGTGTGAAATGGTTTCATTATATGGTCGTTGGCCTCCTGACCGCCCCTTTGCGCATCGGGGGAGCCTTTACAGCAGTCTTTTAGCTTTATTAGGGCTTTGCTTCTTCTGTTCGTTATGCCCGGTTGCGCCTACTACGTATGAATCTTCTCTAAAGCAACATTTGTAAAGGCGTTCCGCCACCCAAAAAATCAGCCTTGCCATATGCGAAGCCATAGTCACGAAATAAACTGTCGTAATCTGAAAGCCACTGCCAACGTAGGAGGGCTTTGTTGCCACAGCGTTCAGGGCCTTCCCCACCTTCTACCGCAATCAGTGTTTCTCATTGGTTGCCTTCGTAGAGAGTGCATCCATTGCCCTTACCGGGTCGAAGCATTCCTTAGTAACGCTACGGAAGACCCTTACGCGCGTAGCAGCCTACAAACACGGCTCCGCAATCCAACTAGATTTCCGGTGGCACCTGGGTGAAATCTAGAACCTTGCCTTCACTGGGCCGTAGAAATGAGCTTCCCGTGCCAATACAATCTCCCAGGGGGTAAGTGGCCAGAGCCACGAAACTGGTCTAGACGTTGATGTTCAGGAAGGTCTACAGTGCAAGTGAGCATTGCTCGGTGTATCTCGTCTGTGTACGAAACACTCGGCCAGCTGCTACACGATTAAGCAACACAGCGCTGCTCGCCCACGAAGTCCTGCCGCATTAGCCAGCCACTAGAACCCTTTTCGTGCACCCAGCTGATGCTTCAAGCTGGTCCTGCGGTTCCCTGCCGCTATTGGGTACCGGCTATGAGAAGCAACAGGGCGTATCGATCTTCTTTACCCTGGCGCCTCTCGTTCCTCTCTCACACATTTCCACCGGTAAGTGCCCATTGACTCAATACGATGTTCTTCTGCATCCGGCCAAGATATACTTACCCCGACTGGCCCTTTGGATACTTTGATTTCTGGACCACCAGAGGCATTTAACGCCGCGGCCATTTCGACGGCTATCGTAGCTGTGTCGCCGGAGATTTCGATTGCGTTGGCCGTGCAAACTCGAACAGGCCCGTCCGTATCCTCCTTAGGTCCTTTTTCACTAGTTAAGATCTCACATTTGTCCTCCACCAATTTACAGATTATTGAAACGATGATATTAGTCGTAACGACGCCCCAGGTAAAATAGAAACCATAGTAAGCTGTGCCACCGCACATGATGAGCTCATTAAGGGACCTACTAGTCGGGGCAACATCGAAACGCCCAAGAAGCAGAGTCCACCACCTGTCCTTCTTAAACGGCACAGTAGTCCTTTTTCCTTCATCCAAGCTGGGGACGCATTCGCAGTTGTTGCCGGTGGCGGTGCTTTCGCCATCCCAGTGCTGCCGGTGGATCCGAGCACAGTATATGCGATATATGACATAGCTAACTCCGCACCAGAGCAGAAAAAGAGCAGCGAGGATAGTGGCAAGCGCACCGACCAATTGGTTCCAACTGAAGCACCCAAGTGACAGCGCTAATATCTCAATTCCTACTCCTACAATGATGAGTCCGCCAACCTTATTCTTCAATCGCCTGCCAAGCGCCCCGGCTAGCAGTAAAGCTAGCATGCCGATACCAACGAGCACAATAGCTGTCAAGGAGATGGCTTCCAGATTCCTCAACATAGAATCATCTCACTTTTCCGCGGAACCTTATCGAGTTTCTTTTTCCTTGCGGTGTTCAATCGTTTTTGCACAACTGGATTTTGCCAGGATTTTAGACCCCGTCGTGGTTCTTGTCAAGATAGCCCTTTTACGGTTCTGCTCGGTGGTTGGTAGTTCGGCTAAAAATTTTATACCCTCTAGTCAAAAAGGCTGGAGGGTCAAATGCAAGACGAAGAGATTATTTGGGTTGACGCCTATGGGGGTAACTGGATGGTAACAAGATACACGATAGATGACCTCAAGTGTAAATACTGCGGGTCAAGGCACATCGTAAAGTATGGCACTTTCAGGGGCATTCAGCGCTGAATATGTATTACGAGGGTATGTCTCTCAATGCCATACGTAGACACCTGTGGCAGATGCACAAGAATTACCCTTCTGATAGCACAGTTTATGAGTGGTTGGTAAGGTTCAGCAAGGATGCTATCAAACGAGCCAGAGAATATAAGCCAGAGGTGGGCGATGTCTGGGTGGCTGATGAGACGGTGCTTAATATCGGCGGGCAAAAGGTCTGGTTCTGGGACATTATTGATGCCAAGACCAGATTTTTGCTGGCTTCTCATCTATCTACTCGCAGGACTACTACTGATGCCAGAGTGCTTTTAGCAAGGGCAGCAAGAAGGGCGGGTAAGCCGCCAAAGGTGGTAGTTACTGACCAGCTTGCCGCTTATATTGATGGGGTAGAGCTTAACTTTGGTGCTGAAACGAAGCACATACCAGCCAAGAATTTGCGGACTACTCCCGGCACGCAGTTAATTGAGCGGTTTCACTCTACACTTAAAGCACGCACAAAGGTAATGCGTGGCTTAAAGAAGCTGGAAACAGCTAGACTACTTACTCAAGGATGGCTGGTGCATTATAACTTTTTCAGACCACACGAAGCATTAGGCGACCACACACCTATGGAAAAGGCGGGTATCAAGTTCCCCTACAAGAATTGGCGGGATGTGGTTCAAATGCCGCAGCTAGTAATTGGCACAGAGAAGGTAAGGTTCGCAGCTTTGAAAGAGCCGAAGATTAGAGTGCGCACAAGTTCCCCGATGCCTAGAGCAACACGAAGGCATATGCCTAAAGGTGATTTGTATGTCGGTAGAGGTGGAAGGGTTATCAGCAGGCATCCATCTAGAGGAGGTCGGCCAGTGAGATTAAGAAAAAGGGGTTAATACAGACACAAATTTAAGGAATTAATGTCAATCTCATCAGTTATTTCGCTTGAAGTAAGCAACAAGAAAGATGATGCCAACGCCAATAAAAGGAATTAACAAAGCACCTATTCTCAAAGGGAGATACAAGGGCTCTGTCATAGGCATGTCTTTGGTTTGGTTGAGAAGAACCCAACTGAGAATAAGAGCGATGACGAGAATTATTACTGTAAACATTTTTCGTTTGCTACGTCTTTACGCATTTAAATCGAAGTATAAAACGAATAAAGAACAATAATCAACCACAACCGATGGAGAACCCGATTCTAGGCTGTGTGAGGCTTCAGAGCAAGGTTAACAATCTGAGTAATGGTGACTAACGATTGTCCCTAGTTGAGCTTTAGCTGAGGGTGTAGCTAGCAAGTAGGCTTCATCATGCTTGGAAGGGATTGACAATTGCCCAAGTGGACTATAGACTATAATCTATCCGGTACAAGTTGGCCTTGAGAGCGGAAGAGGGACAATGAGGTGGGTGACGCTAGGGGCACTGGAAAGGCTTCTTAATAGCAATGACCGGTGCCTTCCTCGCTTTGTGCCGGGTCAGACAAGGTCCACCGCATGCAGTAGCCCATCAAAGAGACAAAGGCCCATAAAACATTTGGCGAAGGCCAAGCCGGGAAGCTTATCAGTTTAAGTTACTTGAGTAGGGGGTGATGGCGTTCAAATCAAAATTTGAGAATGTGAGGGCTCAATGTTTGAAATTAAAGGAGGGAGAAGTGACTAAGAGAGCGAAGATATCGATATCCCTGATTACAGTAATAGTTCTGCTGGGCAGCTTGGTGGCCGCTTGTGCTGCCCCAGCCCCGGCGCCAGCACCCGCCCCAGCCCCGGCGCCAGCACCCGCACCCTCCCCAACTCCTGCTCCAGCTCCAGCACCGGCAGCTCCCCCTGAGGTGATCAAGTGGAAGATGCAGTCCGCATGGGGTGGCGGCTTCTTGCAGCAACTGGCGGATAGGTTTGCTGCCAATGTGAAAGAGATGAGTGACGGACGTCTGGAGATTGAGAGCCTGCGTGGTGGCTCTATAGTTGGTCCCTTTGAGGTGCTGGATGCCACCAGTGCTGGCACGCTTGATGCCTATCACGCCTGGCCCGGTTACTGGCTGGGGACAATACCTTCTGGGCCCTTCTTCGGCGGTGATATCCCGTTTTCCTCTTCAGCAATACCTTGGCTCACCTGGCTTTATCAGGATGGTGGCCTAGACCTATGGCGCCAGGCGTATACCGATGCCGGATTTAATATCGGGACGGTTGAGGTCTTGGGCATCATCCCGCCCGAGGTCTTTGCCTGGTCCAATGTGCCCTTGGTGAAACTGGAGGACTTCAAAGGGCTGAAGTTCCGTGTTTCGGGCTACTGGGCAGAGGTCTTTGAGAAAATGGGGGCCACCGTGGTCACCCTGCCCGGAGCCGAGGTACTCCCGGCACTGGAGAGAGGGGTCATTGATGCTACCGAGTGGAGCATCATAAGCGAGAGCTGGGCTCTGGGCCTCCAGGACGTTACCAAGTACGCCGCAGTGACCGCATTCCGGCAGGCGCACGCCACCTTTGACTTGGGGGTGAACAAGAACTCCTGGGAAGCGCTAACCCCAGACCTTCAGCAAATAGTCAAGGCGGCGGCTAAAGAGTCTACCATGTGGTTCTTGCTGGAAGGGACGCGCCGGGATGTGGAACTGATGCCTGAGTTGCAGAGTAAGCTCACCATAACGGTACTTGACAAGGAAGTGCCCACGGAGATGTTCCGACTGCTTGGTGAAGTCTACGATGAGGTGGCGGCAAAAGATCCCATGACCGCCCAGGCGCTGGAGGCAGCCAAGGCCTTCCACGATAACTACTCTACCTACGCGGAGAAGATGTACCCATACACCATTAAGGTCGAGTAGCAACGGTGGAGAGAGCTTCAGGCAACACCACCCTCAGGGAAGAGGGNGGTGTTGCCTGAAAGGAGCGAAGCGGCCAATTGAGAATCATCAGAGGCTACGTAAAGTACGTTGACCTTATCAATGAATGGCTGGCAAAGAGCTTTGCCTGGCTGATCGTTGCCCTAGTTTTGGGCATGGTATATTCAACCCTGATGAGATATGCCTTCCACCGTGCTCCGCTGTGGACCTATGACTTCACCTATATGGCCTACGCCGTTTTCTTTATGATGGGGGCTGCTTATACCCTACGTCTCCGAGGACATGTCAGGGTAGACGTCATCTATCGCTTCCTTTCCCCAAGGGGACAAGCCCTTCTTGACATGTTCTTCAGTCTGCTGTGTTTCTTCCCCCTGTTTTTCATGCTCATTTACTTTTCCATGGATAACGTCATTTTCTCCTGGCAAGTCAAGGAAAGGGCTGTGGAGAGCATTCTCAGGGCTCCTATCTATCCTCTCAAGACGGTGATCCCGTTGGTCTCTTTGATGCTGCTGCTTCAGGGGGTGGCTGAATTCATTCGTGACCTGTATACCGTTATCAACCGAGGGAGGCCGGAGTGGAAATAGCAGATTATCTTCCCGCCATAATGTTTGCTCTGGTGCTAATTGCCGTTATCTCGGGTTACCCCATTGCCTTTGTCCTCGGTGGCTTGGCCTTATCCTTTGGTCTGGTGGCCTGGGGGCCAGAGGTTGTGCCCTCACTGTTCTTCCGCACCTTTGCCGTAATGAAGACCTATATCTTCGCGGCCATTCCCCTTTTTGTTTTCATGGGAATAATGCTGGAGCGCTCCGGGTCTTCGGAAAGGCTGTTTCACGCTGCCTACCTGTTGATGGGCGGGATAAGGGGAGGGCTGGCTATCGCCGCCGTTTTTGTCTCCACCATCTTCGCCGCAGCTACCGGGATAGTGGGCGCCTCGGTGGTGACCATGGGCCTGCTGGCCCTGCCACCAATGCTTAAAAGAGGCTATAACAAGGAGTTAGCCACCGGCAGTATCCTTGCCGGAGGCACCCTAGGCATTCTCATTCCCCCCAGCATCATGATCGTGGTCTATGGCCCCATGGCCAATTTGTCCGTGGCCAAACTGTTCTTTGGGGCTTTCATGCCTGGCCTGCTCCTCTCCGCATTGTACATGACCTATATCGCGCTGAGATGCTTCATCCAGCCGCAGTTGGGCCCGGCGATGCCGGTTGAGGAAAGGAGGGCGGTGTCTCTGCCCAGGAAGCTCTTCCTGGCCGCCACTGGGCTAGTGCCCCCTGTGTTCCTTATCATCTCTGTTTTGGGCATGATTTTCCTGGGAGTAGCTGCTCCCACCGAGGCGGCGGCTCTGGGTGCCTTCGCCGCCATGTTGTTGGCTCTCGCCTACCGCAAGCTCAACTGGGAGACGCTGAAAGATACCGTCTTCTCGACCCTCAGGATTACCAGCATGATTATGTTTGTGGTGGTCGGAGCCAGTATGTTCACCAGCGTCTTCATGGGCCTTGGGGGTGGGGACTTCGTCAGCAACCTCCTGCTCTCGGTGCCCTTCGGTAAGTGGGGGGTTCTTGGCGTGATGATGTTCATCCTGTTCATCCTGGGGATGTTCATTGATTGGATTGGCATCGTGCTCATCATCGTCCCCCTGTTCACCCCCGTGGCTGCCTCGCTGGGCTTTGACGCCATCTGGTTTGCGCTTCTGGTTATGGTCAATTTGCAGATGTCCTACTTGACACCACCCTTTGCCTACGCTATTTTCTATCTGAGAGGAATTGCCCCTCCAGAGGTGACCATAGCCCACATATACCGGGGGGTCGTTCCTTTTGTGATGCTTCAATGGACCGGGCTGATACTGTGCATCCTCTTCCCGCAAATTATCTTGTGGCTTCCCGGCATGATGTTTGGGCAGTAGTATTCGGGAAAGGAGGGTCCTGATGTTTGATTTATCTCTCTTATCTCAGGCGATTGACCAAGGTGACCGCGAAAAGACCATCCAGCTGACTGAAGAGGCGCTGGGCGCTGGCGCAAACCCACA
>MTNR01000046.1 GCA_002011495.1 Dehalococcoides sp. JdFR-56
ATTAAGAACATGTTCCGGGAGATGGCCCCGGGCTACCGGTTCATCGTGGGGATGGGGGATAACCTGCCCTTTGATGGTGATATCAACCGGGTGCGCCGGGTGGTGGAGCTCATTGACCAGTACGGCAAATTGCCGATTGAGGTTTGAGTCCTGAGCTTGGAGCATCATTTAGAATAAAAGGCAGGGCATACGGCTAGCTAGCCTCAAGATATAGTTGATGGTATTCCCGTCTTGAGCGCTTGCCACTTTTCGCCGCTGAACATCTGCCCCTTTTGTAGGCGGTAAATGAAAGGCTAGATTGTTCACTGACCCCCGTCTATGGCTACCGATGACACCTTATGTTATCGGAGTCCCTGAGTGAGGAAGACCTCAAAATCAGGGTTGACCACATCCCTATAGATAAGGCCTTTGAATCTTAAATATGCCGCGGGCCGCTACGGACACGTTTCCGTGTCAGGCGTCAGGCCTGACCCGACTACAGTCATGTAGCCCTCGACACACCAAATTTGCAGATTAGCAAGCGCCTTCCCTAGCTTTGGCTACCATGCCCAATGGTGGCATCACCAAGCCCGCCTAAAGTTTCCTGAAACATGTACAGTTTATGGCTGACCAGTCCGGCTTTGAATGCTACAACCGCCGGTCAAGTTCCACGTCTTGAGGGTATCGTAGTTCTCCACCCCACTGTTGTGGTGGTTCAAGTCCTTCTGTCAAGGGCTCTTTAGGCAGAATGAGTTGGGCATGCTTAACCCAGATCTTGGTTTCAAACTCCAGCATGGACAATGACCAGACAGTCTGCCCTGAGGGCTCAATTCTCCAAGTGCCTATTTCTCTGAGGAAGAGGCATATAGCTTGACCTGGTTGTAGTGACAACTCCTTAGGACTGAAAGGTAGCGGATCGCTAGCCTTGGTTTCTCCATCAATTGCGTAGCGAAAACTTTCGACTTGTAACACTTCAGTAGGTCCATTGCCATTGTTTAGAATTACCACCCAAACATACAACTTTATTATCGCCGCTATCATGGTATTTCCAAGGAGTTCCCACCTTCAACGCAGTAATACCGTTGGCTTGCAGCTGTTGCCAATCTCTTGGGTCAGCTAACTTTCTGCTAAATGGCGTAAACCTCCTGACCTCTAACTTCGGGGCATGAAGCGATACTTCTAAGTCATACATGCGTTGCTCAGCAGTCTGAACGCCTTTCTGTGCCTCCTTTGCCTCCCACGCTTGCCATGCGCTGAATGCCTGCTGCAATTATCGCTACTATGAGTATTGCAGTGGCAAGCAACCGTTCTCTTTTGTCTTTCTTATCTTTCCCCCGTCTGTAATTCTGGCATTCGGTCAGTTTGTGGAGTACGAGCTTGGCACATTGTGTAAGCTTTTGGTTGGCTGCCGCTAATGCCTCAACCGCGCATCCTAGTATAATCAAAGCGGTAGACATACTATATATGCCGGACGCATCAGCACCACCTAGAGCAGCCTGACATTCGTACCTTGCAGCATACTGGGTCTCATATTCTTGGGCTTCTGCTCTACGCTTGAAGCTCTTCAGTATCCGCCAGTTCGTAAATCCCACGACTTGGTTCTGCCAGTACGCTCGTCTTGCGTCAGGATCTGTGGTTATTCCTACTCTGCATGGCATGGGTTTTCCTCTTCCCTTGCTTTCTCCATTACAATCAGATTCTATCAGTAACGTCAATCAAGGAAGAAGCCACTTTTCTTTTACACACTCTGGACATCCGTTCAATGGCCCCATATGAAAGTGGAGTGAGGAAGAGACAAATGGCACTCAAGTGACCAGACGTGTTCGGAGCTATAGCTACCAAGGGGCATCTTCTGCGAGTTCAATCATACATTCGGGCGATATGTGTTAGAATTGTGGCAGGGCCAGAGATGCTCCAGATCTGCTTCGGAATTCTATTACTGTCAGCGGCAACACTGCTTTTTGAGATCACCCTGACCAGGGTGTTTTCTGTCGCCGAATGGTATCATTTTGCCTTTATGGTGGTCAGTTTAGCCCTGCTTGGCTTCGGTGCCAGCGGCTCTCTTCTATCCCTGTTTCCTCGCCTGCTAGGCGTGAAGCTGAAAAATAGCTTGGCGGTCTGTGCCGGTCTTTTCTCCGTGGGTAGCCTTGGCGGCTATCTCGTGGTGAACAGCATCCCCTTTGATTCCTACCGTCTAGCGTGGGAGAGCCGTCAATTGCTTTATTTGGCGGTCTACTATCTTTCGCTGGCGGTTCCCTTTTTCTTTACCGGTTTAGCTCTTGGAGTAGCTCTTTCGCAGCTGCCGTCCCAGGCTGGGAAACTCTACGGGTTCAGTATGGTCGGGTCAGGACTGGGATGCCTCCTAGTGCTAATAACCCCGTCATTCTTTGGCATCAATGGCACCGTTGTACTGGCTGCTTGGCTGGGGCTAGTGGCCGCCCTTGTTCTTTCTCTGCCTGGCTTCAGGTTACTTATCGGTTGGGCCACGGCTGGCATCGTCGGGCTTATTATCTTACTCATTAACTCATCAGCAGGGCTGGAGATAAGGATGTCGCCTTATAAAAGCTTGAGTCAGCTCTTGTTTCAGCCGCAAACACGCATTTTGTGGACAGGATGGAATGCTTTCTCTCGGGTGGACGTGGTTAAAAGCGATAGTATTCACATCGCTCCTGGGCTGAGCCTCAATTACAGACAAGCACTTCCGCCGCAATTGGGCATTACGGTAGACGGCGCCGACTTGAGCCCTTTGAGTCAGGTTGAAACTGAGCAGGCTGACTTCACAAACTATTTGCCCGGTGCCTTGGCTTACCAGCTACTGCCTAATGCCAAAGTTCTCGTCATCGAGCCTCAGGGCGGTTTGGATGTGCTGACGGCGCTCCATCATCGGAGTTCTTCGGTAGTGGCTGTGCTTTCCAATCCTCTCGTTGTTAAAGCTGTGGAAAAGTTTGGGGAGAAAGGTCGTTGGATTGATGACCCTAGGGTCAAGGTAGTTGTTGAGGGGGCTAGGAGCTATCTCAGGCACTCGGAGGAAGAGTTTGATATCATCCAGTTATCGTTGACGGATAGTTTCCGTGTACTGGGAGCTGGTGCCTATAGCCTGTCTGAGAACTATCGTTACACCCTAGAAGCCTTTAAGGAGTATTATGAGCATTTGGCTTCAGGGGGGATTCTATCTGTTACGCGTTGGCTTCAGGTACCGCCCAGTGAGGAAATCCGCCTGATGGCACTGGTGATAACAACTCTGGAAGAGTTGGGGGTAACCCATCCAGAGCAGCACGTGGCCGCCATTCGCAGTTTCCAAACACTCACCGTATTGGTAAAGGAAAACCCCTTCCGTCAGCAGGATGTTGCCATAATCCGAGATTTTGCTGATAAGCTTGGCTTTGATGTGGTCTATTTCCCGGGGATAAACATAGCCGACCTTAATCGCTATAATGTACTGCCGCGCGAGGTATATTATGAGGCTCTGGTTAACCTCTTGACACCTTCAACCAGGGGGACTTTTTTGGACAACTATCCCTTTGACATCTCCCCTCCTACTGACAATAGGCCCTTCTTTTTTCACTTCTTCAAGTGGCAGCAGGTTCCGTATATTTGGTCAGCTTTGGGTAAAACTTGGCAGCCCTTTGGGGGGTTCGGCTATCTGTTGATAGTTGCTTTGCTGCTCACGGCAGTCCTTGCTTCTGTGGTATTTATCTTGCTTCCGCTTTACTTTCGCCCCAGGGAGAAAGGAAAGACTGGGCAGACGCTCATGTCTGGGGCACACTGGCAAGTTTTTGGCTATTTTGCAGGGCTCGGTCTGGGGTTCATGTTCGTTGAAATCCCACTGATGCAGAAGTTTATCCTTTTCCTGGACCAGCCCGTCTATGCCTTTGCTGCAGTTCTGGGTGCCATTTTTGTCTTTTCTGGCCTTGGAAGCCTCCTTTCCACCAAAATAGGAAAAGTGCTACCTCAGGTTGTCGTCAGTCTCAGCCTGCTGGCTTTTCTTTATCCGGTGATACTCTCTTATCTCTTTGAGGCATGGCTAGGGCAGTCTCTCCTCGTCAGGTTAGTCATAGCTCTGGTTGCCCTGGCACCACTTAGCTTTCTCATGGGTGTTCCTTTTCCATGTGGTATAAGGATGATAAGCCTTCTATCTCCCGATTTGATTCCCTGGGCTTGGGGTATTAACGGCTGTGTCTCTGTAGTCAGTTCCATTCTCTCGCTGATGATAGCTCTGGCGGTAGGGTTTTCCTGGGTCCTGGTAGCCGCCGGCGGCGCCTATTTCTTTGCTGCTGGTATCGCCCTCTACTGGCTGAAGGAAATGAGACGAATATCACCTGGGCGTGGCATTCCCGCCGGCTAGTGCTCCCCCAACATGGGTACAAACCTCACGCCACCGAGATTAGTGGACATGACATGTTCGCCCTTTTTCTCGATGAGCCAGAGGGTCTGGTAAAACCCGGGAGGACCTATGGGAATGACCAGTCTGCCCCCATCCTTAAGTTGCTGGATTAATGGTTGGGGCACATGGTCAGGGGCACAAGTGACAACGATGGCGTCAAAGGGAGCGTATTCCGGCCAGCCATAATAACCATCGGCAATTTTGATCTGAACATTATACCCTAGTGCTTTCAACGTCGTCGCCGCCCGTTCGCCCAGAGGCTCTATTATCTCTACGCTATAAACTTGGTCGGTGAGTTCAGCCAGGATAGCCGCCTGGTAGCCAGAGCCGGTGCCAATCTCCAGCACTTTCTCCCCGGGCTTAAGTGCCAGATACTGAGTCATCAGGGCAACAATGTAAGGCTGGGAAATTGTCTGACCGTAGCCAATGGGTAAGGGGTAATCAGCATAAGCTTCATCTAAGTAGTCTATTGGGACAAAACGATGCCGTGGTACTTTGGACATCGCCGCAAGCACGTGCGGGTCAGTGATGCCCCGCTTACGGATTTGTTCCGCCACCATCCGCGTTCTGGCCTTAGCGAAAACCACCTCCGCCTGGTCTTTTGGAGTGCTGGTTGGCATGGGAAGAGTGGCCGTCTCAGTGGGCTGGCCACAAGCTGACAATATCAATACGAAGAGTACAAGAACCACCAGGTGACGCATGTTAAGCCGTGTCCCCCACCTGCGCTTGGCTAGTAGGCACTGACATCTCCCCGGGAGGTTTAGCAGACACGGGGCTCTTAGCCAAATCGTAACTTATCTCAAACCGGCGGTCAAGGCGGCCGTATGCCCCTAGTTTGACCAAAAGAGAAGTCGAGGAAACTCAGGAGATGCGTCTGTTGACACTGGACAAAACGCTAAAGTGTGTCCCCAGAGAGGCACTTATTGGGGCTTTGTTTGTCTATATATCTTTCAACCCACTAGCACCTCTAGACTGCACCTCCATACTCTAAGCTCGTGGGCTGGTGGACACAGCTCTGGACTAAATCCTACCCTGAGTGGCTTCCGCGCTCATTAATCTGCTGATGCCTGGCTGCATGCTATTTTGCAATGTGAATGACTTCGGCTTGCTCACCGAAGGTAACTTCAAAAATGCCAGGAATAGCGTTGAAGCTTACCTCCCCGTTCTGGTTTGTAGTCGCTGAACCTTTTACCCATAAGGCTACGCCAGAAGTCCCTCAAAGCGTAATAGGATTGCTTGGGGATGCCATGCTCATTTTCTGAGGGGAAAATCTGGCCCCAGGGAAGGCATTGGAGTGTGAAGGTGATGCGCATCTTCAGGTACTTTAAGTCTATCTTTCGCCTTGTAGAACAACCTGGGAGCACTCTATCCTCAGCTCCGGTCAGATAATGAACCAGCTCGGCGTCAAAAGCACGTTCAAGGTGGTGCTTGGATAGCGCCGGCAAAAGCGCCACCGCCTAATTAGCGATCTGTTCCCTTCCTTCTTAACTTGTAGGTAGCTCTTAGCAGAGCTAGTCTCTGTCTCTGCTACCCCCACCTTGTTTATTGCCGGTCTACTTTGCTGGCTCGATAATCTTCTCCTCCAGCATGCCATCAAAGGCAGCGCCGAAGGCGGCAATGGTCTGGTCGATATCTTCCTCGCTGTGCACCGCTGAGACCAACCCCTGGATTCCCCGGTGGAAGTGCACACTATTAAGCAGGAGGTGCCAGTTAAAGGCATGGACAAGCTCCGGAGGCATGGATTTGGCGGCATCTAGGCAAATGCTTCTATCGCAGCGCTGGCACTTGCCGATGAAGATATGCACTACCGAAGTAGCATTGTGGGCACAGGCCTCTATACCCCGCTTTTCTATCTCACGGTTGATTCCCTCCACCAGCCTTTTTGCCCTGGCCTCGGCAATCTTCTGGACCTCACCCTGGGCGGCAATCTTGAGCATGGCCACCGCTGCGGCAGCGGTCAGTGGATTACCGTTCCAGGTGCCGCGGTGGATCACGTGACGAAAGCGGTTCCATTCGGTGTCCCCGGGTTTCAGCTGAAGTAGCTCCATGACGTCAGCCCGGCCGCACACGGCGCCGCCGCCAGGGACACCACCGCTATTGAGCTTGGCCAGCGTGCTCAAATCCGGGGTAACCCCAATCGCCGCCTGATAGCCACCTGGGGACCAGCGAAAGCCGGTGATGACCTCGTCGATAACCAGCAGGGTGCCATACTCTCTGGTTAGCTCCCGCGCCTTATGTACCAGCTGCGGCGGCATGCCGATGCGCCCACAGTTTGCCCCGCCGCCTTCCAGGAACAATGCGGCGATATCCTTCTTGGCGAGCGCCCGCTCCATGGCTACCTCATCATTGCAGGGGATGACCACCGTGCCTTCAGCCACGGCATCATCACTGATAGGGGGGATTTGCCCGGCGAAGGGCTTATCGTACGGGCGGGCGATACCTGGAAGCAGGCCATCCGCCCAGCCAAAGTACTGCTCGGCAAACTTGAGGATCTTCTTCCTCCCGGTGTAGGCCCGGGCCAGCGCCGCCAGCAGCATGTTGCCCTCCGAGCCGGAGAGGACAAACTCCACCCTCTCGGCGGCGGGAATGAGCTGGCATATCAGCTCCGCCCACTCCAGCTCCAGCTCGTTCTCGGCTCCATAATGGGTCCCCTTGGCCACCTGCTCGGTCACCGCCTCCACCAGGGCAGGGTGGGCATGCCCGAGTAGCAATGTGCCAAACCCCATGACATAGTCAATATACTCGTTGCCGTCCACGTCCCACTTGCGTGAGCCCTTGGCATGAGTGATGTAAATATAAGGAGGAGGGCTGAAAATGGCATCGGTGTGAAGGCCACGCCCCAATCTCAAGGCTTGTGCCGTTAGCTCGTTTGATTTGGGATGCGTGGCTAGAAATCTCTCCACGCTGCTTACTACTGCCATATTTCCTCTGGTGGGCCTTACTGTGGGTGGTTAAGATTTCGCTGTTTGGCGTTTTGATAAGCGGAACCAAGCTTCATATGTGGAGCCAATCTATCATGACCTTGGCTTTTTGTCAAGCCCTTGTAAGCTGAGTAAAGAAGATTGAAGAAATAGGCTAAATGTGGTAATTTCTCTTTGGGCCGGGTAGACCAATTCTAAGTTAAGGGAACTATAATTATGGAGAATGTTAAGGTTTCAGCTAAGCAAGCACAGGAATTCTGCGTTGAATGTTTCCTCAAATTCGGCGTGCCCAAGGAGGATGCGGAGAATATCGCCGATCACCTTATTTTGGCAAACTTGAGGGGGGTTGACTCTCATGGAATTATACGGGTTCCCTACTATATAGAGGGCATTCGTAAGGGTTTGGTGCAGCCCAGCTCTGATGTTCGCGTAGTTGAGGATTCGCCAAGCATAGCCCTGCTGGACGGGGGAAATGGCCTGGGCATTCCGGTAGCCACCAGAGCCACCGACTTAGCCATTGATAAAGCGAAGTCCACAGGAGTTGGCGTAGTCGGCGTTAGGAATCTTGGGCATGTGGGGATGCTGGCTTATTACCTGAAGAAAGCTATCGGGCACGGCTTTATCGGGTTTGCCTGTGTCAACGCCCCGGCGGTTATGATTCCATGGGGTGGCAGGGAGAATATGTTTGGCACCAACCCTATGTGTGTCGGTTTTCCTATGGATGAGGAGAACTCGATAATTCTAGATATGGCCACGAGTGGCATTGCCCGTTTCAAAATTATGGTGGCAGCTCGCCGGGGGAAGAAAATACCGGAAGGGGTGGCTTTAGATAAGCAGGGTAAGCCGACTACCGACGCCAAGGAGGCATTGGACGGATTTCTTCTTCCCTTTGGTGGATATAAGGGTTATGGACTGGTACTGGCTATCGAGGTATTAACCAGCGCCTTGCTTGGTGCTCTACAGAGCAAATACATAGAAGTACATCCATCAACACAAGGCGGCTTTTTTATTACGGTTATTGATATCGGCAGGTTCAGGGATTACGAGGAATATAAGAAAGATGTCTTGCATTTAATCAGCAATGTCAAGTCATGCCCTCTGGCGGATGGCTTTACCGAGATACTCATCCCTGGGGAGATTGAGGACCGCGAGGCGGAGAGGAGAATGAGGGATGGCATACCGATAGAGGACACGACATGGAAGGAGCTAGTTAACTTGGCCAAAGAGTTGAACATTAAACCGCTCAGTGAACTTCGCTCGCGGTAGTGGGCGATTTTCGCAGCCACGTTCCAGGTTGGATATCGCAAGTACTCCTTAGTGAACAATTCATCTTTTCGTGCAATTTCCCGGTATCATTCATGTCTCTTTCTCCGTCCCTGAACCAACTTCATTGGTTATTCATCTCAGAGGAGAGCAAAACTTCAAGTATAGATTTGGACTCCTCTCGATTCCCGCGGAATAAAGAGTACAGGTAATGCCAGGCTCATTCTGTAAATCCTGGGGAAGTAGACTAAAGTTTCCTTAGAAAAACTCCTCTGGTTATCCCAGAGAATTAACTGCTATACTTAAACTTAAAATATTGGAGAACGAACCATGAGAGAAGAGGCCGCAGCCGATTCCCGAGGGAAGGTGGTGCTCACCAGCTGCAATTATGACTGTGGTGGCCGGTGTATCTTGAAGGTTCACGTTGCTGGAGGCAAGATCATCAGAATTGATGCTGACGGCGGGCTGATACCTGGCGTTAAGGCCTGTCCCAGAGGGCTAGCTCAGAAAGAGGTGGTGTACAGCCAAGACCGCCTCAGGCAGCCCTTAAGAAGGGTAGGGGAGCGGGGTAGCGGCGAATTTGAGCCCATTCCATGGGAGGAGGCACTAGATACGGTGGCTCGGGAACTCAAGCGGGTTAAAGAGCGCTATGGGGCGGAGGCCATTTTCCTCATGGACCACTATGGCTCGATGAGCCCGCTGCATGGCGTTGGGAAGGCTGGCCGCCGCTTTTTCTCCCTCTTCGGGGGCTGCACCACCTGGTGGGGCAATACCTCTCAGGAAGCGGCTATCTTCTCCTCCAAGGTCACTTTCGGCACCACCTTCACCGGCAGCACCCGCGATAATTTCCTCCACTCCAGGCTCATTATCATGTGGGGCTGGAATCCGGTGGCCACCCGCTTCGGCTCTGACACTGTCTATTATCTATCCAGGGCGAAGAAAAATGGGGCCAAAATCATCTGCGTTGACCCGCGGTTCACCGTTTCCGCCAAGGCTCTGGCCGAGCAGTGGGTTCCCATAAAGCCAGGGACGGATACCGCCCTGCTCATCGCCATGGCCTATGTCATGGTAGATGAGGATATCTACGACCATCGCTTTATAGAGACCTACACGGTGGGGTTTGACAAATTCAGGGATTACGTCATGGGCGAGGAGGACGGTGTACCCAAGACGCCGCAGTGGGCGGAGGCCATTACCGGGGTGCCCGCTGAAACCACAAGGCAGCTGGCTCGGGACTACGCCACCATCAAACCAGCCGCCCTTTATGCCAGCTGGGCGCCGGGGCGGACCGCCTTCGGCGAGCAGTACCACCGGGCGGCGAGCACCCTAGCCGCCATGACCGGCAATATAGGCATCGCAGGTGGCTATGCCGCCGGAGGCAGCGGCCGCATTCCCCTGGGTTATCTGGGCAAAACTCTGCCAGTGCCAGAGTGCCAGTCTCCAGTGGTGCACGTGGCGGATATCTATGATGCCCTACTGCGAGGGAGAGCCGGCGGCTACCCCAGCGATATCAAGTTGCTCTACATCGTGGGCTGCAATATGTTAAACCAGTTTCTCAACGCGAACAAAGGGGTGGCGGCGCTGCGGGTGCCGGAGTTCATCGTGGTTCATGAGCTCTTTCTCACCCCCACCGCCCGCTTTGCCGATATCGTTCTCCCTGTCACCACCGCTCTGGAGCGAGTGGACATCGGCCAGCCCTGGACGGGAGGGCCTTACTTCATCTATATGGATAGGGCCATAGAGCCATTATCTCAAACCAAGTCAGACCTGGCCATCTTCACCGAGCTGGCCGCCCGTCTGGGCATAACCGGCTACAATGATAAATCTGATGAGGAGTGGCTTAAGGAATTTGTCGCCGCCACCCCAGACCTTCCCGAATATGAGGTTTTCCGGCGCCAGGGAGTCCAGCGCATCCCGCTGGAGAGGCCCTGGGTGGCCTTCCGAGAGCAGATTGAGGACCCCGCCCATCATCCTTTCCCCACGCCCTCGGGCAAGATTGAGATATACAGCCAGCAGATAGCCGAGAGGCAGGAGCCGCTGCTTCCTCCCATACCCAAGTACATTGAGGCCTGGGAAGGCCCAGGCGACCCCAGGAGTGAGAGCTACCCCATTCAGCTGGTGAGCCCCCATTCCAGGGCCAGGGTCAACTCCCAGTGGCACAATATCGGCCGTCTGAAGGCGCTGGCCGATGATGCCGTCTGGCTCCACCCCGCTGACGCCCAGCCCCGAGGCATCGCCGACGGGGACAGGGTGAGGGTATATAATGACCGCGGGCAGCTTTTGGCCACGGCCCGGGTGACTGAGCATATCATGCCTGGGGTGGCCAGCCTGGACGCGGGCTGTTGGCTTGAGCCTGATGAGGACGGCCTTGACCACGGGGGTTGCGTCAACGTGCTCACCAGAGATAAAGCCTCCCCGGCAGGGTCTTTTGCCGTCAATAGTTGTCTAGTGCAGATAGAGAGGGCGCTAGCCCGCCGTGGGCTCTAATATCTCTTCTGGGGAATTCGGTGCCTAGCGTGGTCTTATCCAGAGAAAGATAGCGCAGGCTAGGCTTGCTGCCAGCAGAGCTGCCCCCGTAATGGCGAAGGTAGGCTGAAAGCCGAGCTGGTCGATGAGGTAGCCCAGCACTGGGGTGAGGATACCACTGCCCTCCATGTTGCCGAAGAAGTAAAGGCCGAGCACCGTGGAGCGCCTGCGTTCTGAGATCTGGTCGGCGATGTATGCCTGGGAGGCGGTGGTGTTGACGTACATCGCCGTGCCGATGAGGACCAGTATGGCGGCGATGCCCAGCCCATATGGCGTTACATTGAGCAGGTAGATGATCACCCCGCTGAGGAAGGACATGGCCAGTATCATGGAGGCCTTGCCGAAGCGGTCGGCTAAGTATCCGCCGAGAGGCCCGGCCAGAAGCCCGGTGGCGTAAATTAAGGACATTGAGGCGGCGGCGGTTTCCTTGCTCGTGCCGAAGTTATCAACCAGAAACAGCGGGACGAAGGCGACTATGGACATGAGTATGGCCTGCACAAAGGTGCTCAAAATAACCAAGGCGGCCAGGCGGGGGATGCGGCCAGGGGTGGGGGGTGCCCCACTGGGGCCGAGGCTGGCCTTGGCCTCAGCTTTCCTGGGGGCTACCCGGCGCCTCACCAGCACATGAAGCAGAATGCCCAGGCCGAAGGCAGGAATGGCCAGCCCGATGAATGGGCTGCGCCATCCCCAGATAGCGGCCATGCCGGCGGCGATGAGCGGCGCTAGGAAGTAGCTGGCGCTGCCGCCGACCATGTGGAAGCCCAGCGCTTGGCCCCGGTTTTTCGGCGCAACCGCCACCGAGAGCATGGTCGTTGAGGCGGGGNGATAGCCACCACCCAGTATCCCCATCAGCACCAAACTCAGGATCAGCATCAGGTAGTTCTGGGAGAGGCCAGTTAAGAGCCCAGTCAGGGCCACGCCGCTGATGCCTATGGTGAGCAGGGCACGGGGGCCGATGCGGTCAGCCAACCACCCGGCGGGTAGCTGGCTTGCGCCGTAGACCAGCCCGAAGGCGGAGATGACGAAGCCAGCCCGGGTGTAATCAAGGGCGAATTCGTCCCGGATGAAGGGCAAAAGGGGTACCGGCAGCGCCGTCACCAGGTGATGGGAGAGGTGTGCCAGCACGAAGACGGGAACCAGCCCAGAAAAAAGTGAGCGCAAGCTGAACTTAATAATGGTGGCTTCCTTTCCAGGTACTGCGTAGCCCTCAGTGTCAGGCTACGGTATTAATGATACAATATTTGTCCGGGGGCTTGCCTGGGCCTGCCTAGCCAGAGGAGCCGTTTTTCTCGACCCTCACCGCGCATACCTTGAGCTCCGGTATTCTGGCCACCGGGTCGAGCGCTGGGTTGGTCAGCTGGTTGGTCGGGCTTTCGGCAAAATGGAAGGTCATGAACACCACGCCCACTGGTGAGGCCTGAGTTAGTCTAGCTTTCGCTGTTACCTCTCCCCGCCGTGAGACCACCTTTACCGTATCCCCGTCAGCGATGCCCAAAGCTTCGGCATCCTGCGGGTTGATCTCCACTAGCTCCTCCCCCCGAAATACGTTGAGCCCTTTCACCTTCCGGCTCATGGTGCCAGTGTGGAAGTGGAATAGGCTGCGGCCGGTGGTCAGCAGCAGCGGATACTCGTCATCAGGTAGCTCCATAGATGGCTTAAATTCGAGCGGCATGAATTGTCCTTTGCCCCGGGTGAAGGCCTGGGTATGGAGGATGGGCGTGCCCGGATGTTCTTTGGTCGGGCAGGGCCACTGGAGTCCCCCTTTCTCCAGCCGGCGGTAGGAGATGCCCCCGTAGCTGGGAGTGAGCCGGGCGATCTCATCCATGATTTGAGAGGGACCGGCAAAATTGAAGCCTTGGCTCCCCATCTTCTTTCCAATCTGGCAGATAATCCACCAGTCCGGCTTGGCGTTGCCGATGGGCGCTATCGCCCTTCTTACCCGCTGCACCCGCCGTTCGGTATTGGTGAAGGTGCCATCCTTCTCGGCGAAGGTCACCCCGGGAAGAACGATGTGCGCCAGCCGCGCCGTCTCGCTGAGGAAAATATCCTGAACCACCAGGAACTCCAGCCTTCGTAGCGCCTCCTCAGCATGCTTGGCCTGAGGTTCGCTCAGTATCGGGTTCTCCCCCATGATATACATCGCCTTGATTTGCCCGTTATAGGCAGCTTCAAAGACATCGGTTACCGCCAGTCCAGGTTTAGTCGGCGGGAGTGAGCAGCCCCATCCAGCCTCAAACTTTTCCTTGACTGCTTCGCTCGTGACCGCCTGATAGCCGGGGTAGACGTTGGGCAAAGCACCCATATCGCAGGCGCCCTGCACGTTGTTCTGGCCTCGCAGCGGATTTATCCCGCTCCCCGGCTTACCCACGTTTCCGGTGAGCATAGCTAGGTTAGCCGTGGCGATGACATTATCCGTGCCGTGGGAATGCTGGGTGATGCCCATGGCGTAGAAGATAGCCGCCGGGCGACTGGTGGCATAGAGACGGGCGGCAGCAACTATCTGTTCTTGGGGTACCCCGGTAATCCGGCTGACAAAATCAAGGTCAAAGGCCTGGAGAGACGATTTCAAGGCGTCAAAGTTCTCGCAGCGCTCGGCGATGAAGGCGGCGTCAAACAGCCCCTCATCGACGATGACGCGGCACATCCCCATGAGCAGGGCAACATCGCTCCCCGGGCGCTGCCGCAACCAGATATCGGCATGGCGGACAAGCTCTATCTCACGGGGATTGGCCACGATGAGCTTGGTGCCCCGGCGCACCGCCTTCTTCATCTCAAAGCCGATAACCGGGTGGGCCTCGGTGGTGTTGGTGCCGATGGCGAAGATACAGGCGGCATCCTTGATGTCACCGATGGAGTTGGTCATCGCCCCGCTGCCGAAGGTGGTGGCCAGCCCAGCTACCGAGGGGGAGTGGCAGAGGCGGGCACAGTGGTCAATATTATGCGTCCCCAGCACGGCCCGCCCCAGCTTCTGAAGGAGGTAATTCTCTTCATTGGTGCACTTGGCTGAGGAGAGAATGGCTATCTCCTCGGGCTGGTAGCGTCTCAGTCTAGCGGCGACCTCATCCAGCGCCTCCTCCCAGCTAACTTCAGCAAACTCCCCGTTTCGTCTCACCAGAGGGCTAGAAAGGCGCTCCGGGTGGTGGATAAACTCGGTGGCGCCAAAGCGGCCTTTGACGCAGAGGCGGCCCATATTGACCTGATTATCTCTATCTCCGCGGACGCTGATTATCTCCCCGTCTCTGATGCCCAGGTACATCTGACAGCCCACACCACAGTAGGGGCAGGTGGTCAGCACCTCGCGCGTTGGCTGGCGTGTCTCCTTGGGCACGAGGGCAGCTACCGGGCAGCGCACCACGCATTCGCCGCAGGACTTGCAGATTGATTCCATGAAGGGCTTATCACCAAAGGTAGCCACTTTGGCGGTGTAACCACGGTAGGCCAGGTCAATCGCCCCAACGCCGGTTACCTCATGGCAGGTGCGCACGCATTTGGCGCAGAGGATGCAGTAATTGCGGTCAAGGTCAAAGAAGGGGTTGGTGGTATCAACCGGGAAAGAGCGGTTGGTTCGGGGGAAGCGCCGCTCGGTGATGCCGAGGTAGGCGGCTACCTTCTGCAGCTCACACTGCTGATTTTTGCGGCAGGTGAGGCAGTCCATGGGGTGGTCGGCAATGAGCAAATCAATCACGGTGCGGCGTACCTCGTTGACGGCGGGGGTTTCAGTATGCACCACCATATTATCCGTGGCGGGGGTGGTGCAGGCGGTGGGCAGGCCGCGCATGCCTTCGATCTCCACCACGCAGAGCCGGCAGGACCCGTAGGGCTCCAGGTCAGGGTCGGCGCAGAGGGTGGGGATATAGATGCCCGCCGCCTGGGCGGCCTCCAGCACCGTCGCCCCCCTGTTCGCTTTGACTTTGATTCCGTTGATGATTAGCCTGATTTCGCTCATCGCTGGACAGCTACCCTTTCTCGCCGCTGGTATTTGCTCTTGCCATGCTTGGGCGGCAGCGGTGGCGGGGTGATGAGGCACCTCACCGCGCACTGCAGGCAGCGTTTGCCTTCTTGGATGGCGTCAGCCTCCTTCAGGCCAAGCTCTACCTCCTCAAAGCCTTTGATGCGCTGTTCGGCGGGGAGAGCGGGCATCTTCACCCTGGGCAGGTTGAAGAAGCCCTCCGTCTTGCCCACGCAGGGGTCAAATTTGGCCTCTGGGGCTAGCACCTCTTCAATATCTCCGCTCCCGCCAAGGTACTTATCAATGGCCGCTGCGGCTCTTCGGCCGGCGGCAATCGCCTCAATCACCGAAGCCGGGCCACTCACCGCATCACCACCGGCCCAGACACCTTTGACGTTGGTGGCCAGTGTGGTTGAATCGGCCTGGATGATGTTGCCTCTGCCAAGTTTTAGCTTGAAGCCATCGGGGATATCCGGCATCTGCCCGATGGCGGCGATCACCGAGTCAAACTCGGTGGCAAATTCGCTCCCTTTTAGCGGTACCGGGCGGCGCCGTCCGCTGGCGTCAGGCTCACCGAGCTCCATGCGGATGCAGGTCAGTTTTAGGCGCTTACCTGCCCGGTCGATTCGCACCGGCGCGGCCAGGTAGAGAATCTCAATGCCTTCTTCTAAAGCGGCCTCCACCTCCTCTGGGCTGGCGGGCATCTCCGCCCGGGTGCGGCGGTAGATAATGGTAACTTGCTTGGCTCCGATGCGCAGGGAAACGCGCGCCGCATCAATGGCCACATTACCCCCACCGATGACCGCCACCTTTTCCCCGACGTCAACTTTCTTGCCCAGGTTCACCTCCCGCAGGAAGGTGGCGCCATCAAAGACGCCGGGGTTATCTTCACCCTCCACCCCCAGCTTCATGCCACGGTGGGCTCCAGGGGCGGCGAAAACGGCGTCAAAGCCCTGCTCAAAGAGACTGTCAATGGACTCAACCCTGGTGTTCAGTTTGATTTCAACGCCGGCCTCTTTTATTATCTCAATCTCTTCATTGAGCTTTTCCGGCGGCAGGCGGTAATCTGGGATGCCCACCCGCATCATGCCCCCAGGCTCTGGGAGCGCCTCAAAAACGGTAACTGAATGTCCCTGTTTGGCTAGGTAGTAACCAGCGGTGAGTCCCGCCGGTCCTGAGCCGATGATGGCCACCTTTTTCCCGGTGGGTGGGGATTTCTTGGCGCGTTTCTTCCACTCCTCTCCGCCGCGCTCCGCCGCTGCCCACTTGAGGAATTTGATGGAGATGGCTTCATTTAAGGCCTGGCGGCGGCAGGCCAGCTCACAGGGATGGATGCAGACCCGCCCCAGGACCCCAGGGAAGGGGACCCGTTCCCGAATCACGGCCAGGGCTTCAGCAAACTTGCCCTCACCGCAGAGTCTGACGTAGCGGGGGACATCAATGTGGGCCGGGCAAGCGTAGCTGCACGGGTTGGTCAGCTCCTCATGGTTGATCTCCGGCCGCCATTTGGCATCCTTGTCAATCAGAGCCCCGGTGGGGCAGACCTCAACGCAGGCGCAGCAGTACTTGCAGCCTGATTCGGCGAGGGTGCCATTCGCTGGCTCAGGCCAGCGCCCTTGCTCATGGTCAACCATCTTGATGGCTTCAATGCCCCGTATCTCCTTGCAGGCTCTGACGCACCGGCTGCAGCTGATGCACAGGTTGTAATCTCGCTCGTAGAGGGGGTTTTCTCTGTCCACCGGGAGACCCCGGTACCTCCAGCTCACCTCCTCCCCCTCCAGCCCGATGTAGTCAACCACCTGCTGGAGCTCGCACTGCCCGTTGTAGGGGCAGAGCACGCAGCGCTGGGTTACCGCCACGTTGCGTAGACAGATATCATACGGGCTGCAGCGGTGCCGGCGCTCGCAGGTAAGGCACTCGCAGGGATGATAGGCTAGGAGCTGCTTCAGTGCCTCCCGTCGTGCCTCCTGCAATTGGAAGGTGCTGGTGCGCACCACCATACCGTCAGTGGCCTGGGTGTTGCAGGCGGTGGGGAACTCCTCCATGCCCTCAATCTCCACTAGACAGAGCCGGCAGGAGTCATCTGGGGTCAGCATGGGGTGATAGCACAGGGTTGGAATGTAGATGCCCAATTTGCTGGCTGCCTCCAGCACCGTTGTCCCTTTGCTGACCTCAACCTTTTTATGGTCGATGGTTAAAGTAATCATCTCCATGCTGCACCTCTTTAAGCTTGGGTATTTGGTTTTGCTGCTGCCACCGGGACTGGTTCCTTGGGAACCTCTATCTCCTCTCCAGAGACCTTGACCACCGCCCCAAACCGCTCTGGGCAGACGTCAAGGCAAGTGCCACATTTGATGCATTTATCTTGGTCAATCACGTGCACCATCCGCTTGCCGCCAGCTATGGCTTCTGCGGGGCAGTCCCTCAGGCATATGCCGCAACCCTGGCATTTATCGGGCAGGATATAGTAAGAGATGAGCTCCGTGCAGGCCAAAGCTGGGCAGCGTTTTTCCTTGATGTGCGCCTCATACTCCTCCCGGAAGTAGCGGATGGTGGTCAGTACCGGGTTGGGGGCGGTGCCACCCAAGGCGCAGAGTGAGCCGGCTTTGACCCGTTGGCTCAGCTCAAGGAGCAGGTCAATATCCTCAGGTTTGCCTTGGCCCCGGCAGATATTCTCCAGCATATCGAGCATCTGTTTGGTTCCCAGGCGGCAGGGAACGCACTTACCGCAGGACTCAGCTTGGGTGAAGGAGAGGAAATAGCGGGCCACGTCAACGATGCAGGTATCCTCATCCATGACCACCATACCACCCGAGCCCATAATGGAGCCGGCCGCGGTCAGTGACTCATAGTCAACCGGGAGGTTCAATTGGCTTGCCGGGAGGCATCCCCCGGATGGGCCACCGGTCTGGACGGCTTTGAAGCGTTTGCCCCCAGGGATGCCGCCGCCAATATCATAGACGATTTTCTCCAAAGAAATTCCCATGGGCACCTCAATGAGCCCGGTGCGGTTTATCTTCCCAGCCAGGGCGAAGGTTTTGGTGCCCTTGCTTTTCTCGGAGCCGTAGCTTGAGTACCAATCTGCGCCTCGCTGCATGATGGCCGATACATTGGCCCAAGTCTCCACATTATTGATATTGGTCGGTTTACCCCACAGGCCAGACTGGGCGGGGAAGGGAGGACGGGAGCGAGGCATGCCTCGCTTGCCCTCAATCGAGGCCATCATCGCCGTCTCTTCACCGCAGACAAAGGCTCCTGCCCCCTCCTTGATTTTTAGGTGAAGGCTTAAATTGGAGCCGAGGATATTATCACCTAATAGTCCGTACTCTGCCATCTGCTGGAGGGCCAGCTTCAGACGCTGGATGGCCAGGGGGTATTCAGCGCGCACGTAGATATAGCCCTCGGTGGCCCCGATGGCATAGGCGCCGATGAGCATGCCTTCCAGAACCGCGTGCGGGTCTCCCTCCAGAAGCGAGCGGTCCATGAAGGCGCCTGGGTCGCCCTCATCAGCATTGCAGATGATATATTTTATAGTGCCCGGGGACTTACGGCAGAATTCCCACTTTAGCCCGGTGGGGAAGCCAGCCCCGCCCCGGCCCCGCAAGCCCGATTTCTTGATTTCCTCGATGACCGCCTCTGGCGATAGGCTCAGCGCCCTCTCCAGGCCGCTGTAGCCACCGTTGGCGATGTACTGATTGATGTTTTCTGGGTCAATAATCCCACAGTTGCGCAGGGCGATTCGTACCTGGGGTTTGAGCATGGGCAGTTCAAAGAGCTTGGGTATGCCCTCGATATCTCCCTCACCCAGCGTGCCCAGGGCCAAATCAGCCCGCGGGTTATCATGGATAAGGTAATCCTCTATCAGCTGGGGGATGATTTCGGGGGTGACATTGCCGTAAGAGATGCGCGGACGGCCGGGTTTAACTATGTCAACCAGGGGTTCAGCGTAGCAAAGCCCGATGCAGCCCACCTGAGTGATGGTGGCTTCCAGGTTATGCTGGGCTAGGGTAGCCTTGATTGCCTCAAGCACCGGCCCAGCACCAGCCGCCCGGCCGCAGGTGGCGCTGCCGACCAAGATATGGGGTTTATCGCTTTTCCGCTGCGCTTCCCACTCGGCGATTGCCCGGTTTTTAATCTGAGTAAAGTTCATAGGCTGGCTCTTTCCTAATCTCTTTTCTTGTCACCCAGGATTTGGGCCACTTTTTTCGGGGTCATGCGCCCGTAGACATTGTCGTCAACCACCATGACCGGGGCCAGGGCGCAGGAACCAAAGCAGGCGATGGTTTCCAGGCTGTACTCCAGGTCATCAGTGGTCTCTCCCGGCTTGATGCCCAGGCGTTTCTCCACCTCCTCCAGGATGTGTGGCGCTCCCCTGACATGGCAGGCTGTGCCACGGCACAGCCTCACCTTCTTTTTCCCGGTGGGGAAGAATTTGAACTGGGCGTAGAAGGTGCTCACCCCAAAAACGGCGCTCTCTGGGAGGTGCAGGAACCTGGCCACCTTCTGCATTGCCTCTTGGGGCAGGTAGCCGAGCGCTTCCTGAACTTCCTGCAGGATGGGGATAAGCTCATCCCTGTTTGCGGAATGGTGGGATAAAATCTCGTCTAATTTATCTTTGACCTCAGTTTCGGCCAGGATTATCACCTCCTGCTCTTTAGCAGTTTGACCAGCTTCCAGGCAGCGCTCTGGCAGAGATAAATGATATCCTCGGTGGGGAGGTAGTCACAGATGGTGCGGTCAAACATGATGTTTCCTTCGGGAGGGAATTCCTCATCGCCCCGCCACAGAACCAAGGTTAGCGGCACCCGTGGTAGGGCGTTTAAGGTGGCCGCGGCGTCGCCGAACTCAGCTTCCCGGCCACCCAGTAATTTGGCCATCTCCACTAGGTGATGAGGCTCGCTGCCGAAGCTGCTGACCAGGGGCTTTACCGCTCGCTTGTAGAAGGTGGGGAAATAGCCAGCGCCCTCGGGCAGCTCCTTGAAGGATATCAGCTTGCCCGAGAGGGGCGTGCCCTTTGCCTGGGTGAAATAATGAAGGAGGAGGATTTTATCTGGCAGTGGCACCTCCTCACCTTTGTCCATGAAGGAGATGGTACCGTCAGGGATGGTGAGCAGATATGGCTGATTTAAATATGCGATGACCGCCGCTTTTTGGGCCTCCTGATACTGGGCGCCACTTCGGCGGCATTGCTCCTCAATATCATCAATCTGGGCGAGCTCCTCACGGGCCAGCCGGAAGGCCAGCTCATAGCCATAGTCATCTTTTTGACTATTGGGTAGTGTCAACGTTCTCTTTTCCATCTGGTAACTGGTCTATTAATCCTGCGTAAACCTCTTAGAACTATATTTCCAGCCAGGAGTGAGAGTAGAGCGACTCACCACTCAGCACCCGCACCGTTTTGGCGTATTTGACCTCCTCCTCAGTTAGGGAGGAAAAATCAGGCTTTTCCCCATCCATTATCCGGTGCACTAGCTCTACGATCTCCGGTTTTTCCCCTCTGGCGAGCTTAACTAGCTCAGCATCAAAGGCGTCAACGATAGCCGAGTACAGCCCGTAGCGCATCAGCATGACCATGTAGGTCCGGTTGAGCCAGGGCCGGAGGTGGGCGGGGGTGCCGTTGGAGATGTTAGATAGGCCCACCGTGGATTTGCAGCCTGGGGCGATCTCCCCCAGCATGGCCATGAACTCTAGGCACGCCTTTACCTGGTTTATCTCCACTGACACCGGGCTGACGATGGGGTCAATCCAGATCTTCTCATTGGGGATGCCCAGTTCATTGGCTTTATAGATGAAGTCAACGGTGTGCATGGCCCGCTCGTTGGCATCACGGGGCATTCCCTCGGCACCCCAGAGCAGCGCGATGACATCAGCATCGTACTCCTTGGCCAGCTTGAGCCCAGGCTCCATTCGGTCTGGCTGCAAGGATATGGAGTTAATCAGGGGCCGGTTCTTGGCCACCTTCAGCCCCGCCTCCATGGCGGCCAGATTGGTGGTATCCAGGGATAAGGGCTTATCGGTGACCTCCTGTACTGTGTTAACTGCCCAGGTCATCAGTTCCTCTCCGGCCTTCCGGGCCGGGCCGATGTTGAGGTCAAGGTAGTCCACCCCGGCCTCGGCTTCCGCCTTGGCCAGTTCCTGAATCGGTTTGGGGTCCCGCTCTTTGAGCGCCGGGCCGATGGTCTTTGACATAATGTTTATGTTTTCCCCAATAAGAACCATCTTTCCCTCCTATGGTGTCCACGCCTTGACATAGGCTGGAATATGGGCGCCTTCTCTGGGGCCGATGAGAATCTGCCAGTCAGGCAGCTCCTCCTCCAGGCCGCCGCTTTCCACGGCGGCGTAGCCCGGGATAACCAGTTTGCGGTGCTTGATTTTGCTCTCAATGCCGCACTTCTTGACAAAGGGGGCGATGACATCAGCGCTGAACTTACCGGCAGCCCAGGCGGTCATCACGGAGAGCCCCTCGGTGTCCTTGACCAGAAGCCAGCTGGGCACCCGGCTGGTCTCCAGATACCCAGAGACAAGGAAGTAAGTGAGCGAGAAGTTGGTGGTAATCAGCACCGGTGAATTCTCCGTCGGGCCACCGATCTCGTAGATGCCCTCCGAGGTGGCCAGCGGGCGCTGCGGGTCGGTGAAGATGTTCATCCTTTCCACGAGCAGCGGGAACAGGCTCTCCCCGCGGAAGTCAGAGAGGACGATGATGCCACCGTATTTGGCGATGAACATGGAGGCGATGACCGCCTCCTTCATCGGGTCATCGGTCATCTCGCAGGGGAAGGTGATGGTGGGAAAGCCGAAGGGGCGGAACTTTTTGTTCAGGGCGGCGCTGCGGATGATCACCTGGTCCTCAAATGCCTGGCGGGTGGTCCTGGCCCCGGAGTCAAGGACGATGTTCTTTAAGCCGGCCTGGGTCAGTTTGGTGGTGAGCTCAGCGAGCTCCTCAAGGCCGGCGGCCTTCACCGCTACCGGGCAGGAATTCTCTTTGGCCAGCTCGGCCACGCGGTCTATATTATCCCTGGTGGCGGCATAAAGCAGTGGTTTTTCGCTGGCGCAGGCCTTCAGGCCAGCGGCCAAGACATCAGGGTTATCGCTCATCAAAATCAAGCTCAAGCCACCCTTCTGCTTGGCTTGGCCCACCACACCTTCAAATTTTGCCGGGTCTCCAGACTCACCCTTTACCGCCACCAGCTCCGGGCGGAGGGTGAGCCCAACTCTCTCATACTGGAACTGACTTGCCTTCTCCAGCCTGGCCTTTATCTCGGCCTCATCCATGGTGTCCTTTATCAGGATGGCTATGCCCGGGGGATTCTCAAACCTTTTTTCGTGGCGGAACATCACCGTCTCCCCGCCGATTTTGAGGGCGCTCTCCCCAGTGCCGATGGTGACTGGCAGGATAGGCGGGGCCGACGCCTCAGCCAGTTTCTCTTTCGCCTCCTCGGAGACGTGGGGGCAGGCGGCTAGTTCCACCTTGCCTGAGGCCAGGCTCATGGCGAAGGCAAGACAGGTGGGCACGCCGCATTCCCCACAGTTGGTCTTGGGCAGTAACTTGAATATCTCAATTCCGGTAAGTGGCATGGCAGACTCCTTTCTTAGCCCAGTATCGGCTCCATACTCAGGGCGGGATGCCCTTTCTCCTGTAGGAAGGGGAGAATCTCTTCCTCAGTAACGCCGATGGTCTCATCGGCGATCATCTCCAGCAGATTGGGCACCCCCATCTCCTCGGCCCTTACTTTCAGCCGCTCACCAATCTCCTCTTTGAGCATCTTGGGCATCCAGACCATTCGCAGTAGACCGCCATCGCCGATAAGGAATTTGCGCTGGGTGATGTTGTATTTGCCGTGGCCGACAAAGCCTGGGGTGCTCACTCCGCCGCCGATCGTTCCGGCTAGGGTGGTGAACTTCATGCCGCAGGGGGTATCTCCGGTATATTCCCGGTTTACCGTCATCACCCCGTTGCACAGGGGCAGGATGGCGGCGATGCACTCGCAGCAGCCGCAGGTGGTCATCGGGTCGTGGACGATGCTGTAGAAATAGTAGTGGTCTATCTTGCCACGGGAGGCCTTGGTGACGAACTCGTCAACGCCCTTCCACCGCCCCAGCTTGGGGTCAAGGCACTCCCCCTTGGGCACCGGCTGATTCGGGCCGGTGGGGTTGATCTCATAGGCGGCCTTGCAGTCCATCCAGTTGTAGGAGCCGCAGAGCCCGGTTCGCTCCGGGCTGATGACGCAAACGTGGCTGGGGGCAAAGGACTGACATAGAGTGCAAGAGTAGTAGATTTCGGTGGTTTCATCGGTCATGCCCTCAATGCGGGCATCCCGGGCGGCGTAAACCGCCTTGGCCTTCTCCACTATCTCTCTTACCTTATCCTCTTCGGTGTAGAGCTTCACCTGCATCTTATCAAAGATGCGACCGAAGTCCTGGTGCAGCTTGGCGTGGAGGATGGTGCCGATGTGAGATAGCTTGAAGCCCTTTTCCACCGCCTGCTTGCTCACGCGCAGCCAGGCGATGTCCCTCTGCCCGATGTGCATCAATCCTTGGGCGTAGTTGATGAGGTGGTGAATCTGCCGCTCCAGGATGGGCTCATAGTCCTCCTGCATGTTTCTCCCGGCGACCTCAACCGCTATGGCCAGGGGCAGTTGGGAGCCGGGGGGGACATCGGTTATCTCCGGCCCAATCACCTCAATCTTGCCGTCCTCCACCTCCTCCATCCGCTTGCTGGTGACCCACTCCACCATCGGGGTTCGGCCGCCGCCGGCCTCAAGATAAATGTCATCCCCGCGCACCCTCTCCCCCTCAAAGGCCGGGCCGAAGGCGACTGGGATGGGCACTTCAGCCACGGTTACCTTGAGCCCTCTGACCTCAATGGCTTTGGCCACGATCTGGTCGTGAGGGATGTTGGAGACGACGTGCTCGTAGGTGGTGATGCCGGTGGGCAGGACCTCAGGTATCGGGGTATCGGCGATGGTGGGGAAGCCAAAGTTTATCGCCCCGGCGGCGTTGGCGTACCACTCGTCGGTGACGAAGCCCAGGGGCATGGCGAAGGCGAAGATGCGGTCCTTATTGTAGATGAGCACCTTTCGGTAGTCGCCGGGCTCAATGCCACCGAAGGAGAGAGCCGCCCTGGTGGCGAAGCCCATGGCGAATACCGCCGAGGTTATATCTGGGCCGAAGGAGACCAGGCGCGTGGGCCAGCCAATCTGTACCCCCGCCTCGACAAGCTGCTCGGCAAAGCGCTTCCCGTTATAGTCCGCGGCCATGAAGACGTAGATATTCTTCTGCTGGAGCTCCTGGGCGATCTGCGCCGCAATCTCCTTGGTTGGGGCTGCCCCCAGGATGGCGGCAAACCCCGGGGCGGTGCCATCAACAAACTCAATGCCACGCTTTCTCATGATGACGTCATCGGCCGCCCCGAGCCAGATCTTCTCATCGGTGACATCTTCCCCTTTGAGGTAGAAGTCAGGCTGCTCCAGGTATCTTATGGCTTCAATGATCTCTTCAGCGAAGAAGGTGGCCATGCCGGCATCAAGGGCAGGCGCCAGATAAGGCAGGGGATGCTCCTCCCTCACCGGTGGCGGGAGCAAGGCCTTACACCGCTTCAGTATCCTCTCCATATCCCCCAGCTTTTCCACCTTCTCCCCCAGGATCCCGTAGATCACCGGGAGATAGTAGGCGGTATTGGGGAAGCCGACTGGTTCGTTGGCCCCCCATTTGTCCATGGCCTGCTGCCACTTTTCTTCGGCCTGGCCAACGATCTTATACGCGCCTCTGATCGCGGCTGAGGCAATAATCTTGGACATACTTCCGTAACCCTCCTTCTTTGGCGCTAGGGCTTAAACTGCTTCCAGCTCACGCCTCATCGCCATATCGTAGAGAATCCTTTCTCTGGCCTTGTCAATGCCCAGAGCTTTGCGTTTCTTGTCAATGTGGGCGATCATGAGCTGGGCCATCTTCAATGGGTCGGGTTCAAAGGCCCACATACCACCGTACTTCTCTTCATAGTCCTTGAAGAGATAGTCAGTTACCTCTTTGCTGCCGATGGTGGGCCAGTTGACGCCAAACACGGTATAGACCCCCGAGGCGACGAAGTATTCACCGATGGAGATGGCTTTTTCGCTCATCCACTCGGGTGCGGCGCCGGCGGCGGGGAGGTCACTGATATCGTCACCCAGCCCGCCATCCTTGACCATGGCGGTGGCGGCCATCAAAATGCGGCTGTTGTCAATGCAGGCGCCGAGGTGCAGCACCGGGGGAATCCCCACCGCCTCGCAGACGGAGGCCAGCCCCTCGCCGGCGTATTCCTTGGCTGCCTCGGGAACCATGAGCCCGGCCTTGGCACAAGCCATGGCGGCACATCCAGTCTCCAGAACCAGCACGTCATTCTTGATGAGTTCCTTGACCAGGGTAACGTGGATGTCATCGTGGGTGACCCGGACATTGTTGCAGCCAACCACCCCGGCCACGCCCCGGATGCGCCCGTTGATGATGTTCTCGTTCAAGGGCCGGTAGGAGGCGCGGAATAGCCCGCCCAGCAGGTAGTTGATGGTTTCGTGGCTGAAACCAGCGATGAGGTCCGTTTTGTGGCTCGGGATGCGGACGTTCTTGCCTCTATTGGGGTAATTATCGATCACGGCCCTTAAAATTGCCTTGGCTGAGGCCATGGCGTTGCGTTCGTCAAACTCCATGTGCGTGGCGCCCTCAATGCGGGCTCTGGGGTCGGTGGTGATGATCTTGGTGTGGTAGCAGCTGGCGACTTCAGTCAGCCCCTGCATGATGCACTGGACGTCAACCACCATCGCCTCCACGGCTCCGGTAACTATGGCCAGCTCCTGCTGGAGGAAATTCCCGGCGATGGGCACCCCGTGGCGCATCAGTATCTCGTTGGCGGTGCAGCACATGCCGGCCAGGTTGATTCCCTTGGCCCCCTTGGACTTGGCGTACTCAATCATCTCCGGGTCCTGCGCCGCCACTGCCAGCATCTCGGCGAGGTGAGGCTCATGCCCGTGAATGATGAAGTTCACCTCATCTTCTTTGAGCACCCCCAGGTTTATCTGGCTGAGCACTGGCGCTGGGGTGCCGAAGAGGATGTCCTGCAGTTCAGTGGCGATCATGCTGCCACCCCAGCCGTCAGCCAGGGCGGCTCTGGTGCCCTGGCGAAGCAGGTTCTGGTAGTCTTGGTCAACGCCCATGTGGGTGCGGTGCATGATTTCCACCACTTCCCGGTCAATGCCCCGGGGGGCGACGCCCTGCTTACGCCAGATTTCCTGGCGCTTCAGGGGTGCTCGTTTTAAGAAAAGGAGCTCTCCTTCCTGTTTGCCGAACTCCTCCATCAGCTTTTCGCCAATATCAATGGCGATCTCATTATTAGAGCGGTCGCCGATCTCAACCCCCAGGTCCAGGGCTAGCTGAAGCAGCTTCTGCTCGTCTTTCACCTGAAAGTCAGCTGATTCTCCTCTCGCCGCCAGCAAAAAGGCCTCCACTACTCGGCGGCCGTGGTCGCCATGGGCAGCAGCTCCAGCGGCAATCTTGCGGGTGAAATAGCGGGCGGCGATGGTCTCCGCGGTGGCCCCACAGACGCCGGTTCGCTTCTTCTTTTCCTCCGGTGTTTCCTCTTTTCCTTTGGGCATGGGCACCCGGCAGGGGCCCATGGCGCAAAGGCTGCAGCAGCTGCCCTCAGCCCCGATGGGGCAGGGTTTGATAGCCTCGGCACGCTCAAAGACGATTCTAACCCCATCCTGGGTGGCTTTCTCGATCATGTCAACGGTGGCTTGGTCAATGCTTTTAGCTTCCTTCTCCTCTGCCATGCTACTTATCCCCCAATCTCTTCAGTTTCATCTTATTTCGTGGTAAGTTCAGTTATCATCTCCCGGATGAGCTTTATCGCCTCCGGGTGGCGCATGATTAAAACGTCAGCCCCCGCTAGTAACAAACACATGGCTGACATCGCCTCCAGCAAGATGCCTCTCTTTTTGGCATCCCCCATCTTGGGGTCTTCTGTCTCCGGGATTTTGACCTCCCGCGTCTTCCAGACCTCCTTGGCGATATTGCAGATGATGGGGAACTGGAGCTTCTCATCCTGCTGGGTCAGGGCGGCCATCCGCATTCGCTCCATCACCGAATAGGCGTACTCAATGCCGTAGCCGATGCCGCTGACGGTGGGGTCCATGATGATGAGCTCATCGGGGACACCCAGATTGCCCAGAAGAATGTTGAGCTGCTTGGCCAGGTTGATATCTATCGGCGTTGAGGCGATCACGGTGTGCTGGTAGGCGATGGCCGCGGCGCCGATCTGCTTGTGGTCTCCTTCCTCAACCGGGCCGATGATCAGGTTCTTCCCGTGACAGAGCTCAGCCACCCTGCGGAAAACCTCAACGTCTTTGTCATGGTTGGCCGTGCCCCAAACGATGAGCGGGACATCGATGGCATCGGCCACCTTTTTCACCACCTGAGCCGCTTCATCAGCCCCACGGTCAAGGCCGTTGGGGTCGGTGCTGAGTAGCTGCAGGCAGATCATCTCCGCCCCGTAATCGTCTATACACTTCTTGGCCCAGGCGACCGGGTCATCGGTGACGCCGCTAAAGGGCTCCAAAGCGGCCTCAGGCCATTCCTCGGGAGGGCAGTCATAAACCTCCATGGCGATTCTGGGCGGATGGGGCATCTCGCCCTCAAAGAGGTAGAAGGGATAGGCGGTCTCCCCTCCGACGATGACCGCCTTGTCTCCCTGGCCCAGCTTTATCTCTTTGATCTTGCCGGTGTAGACGGTCTTTGGAATCTCAAAAGCCATTGCTGTCTCCTTTGTTTAGGCTGGCGTTTTTCGCTTTTCGCTGCCAAACCAGTCTTTGCTGTACCAGTATCTCAGGGCGGTGCGCAGGTATTTGAGCTTTTCCTCCCGGCTCCCCAGTTTCTGGCACCACCTCCCCATCTCCTCGCCCTCTGGTTTACCTTTCTCAAAGGTGGCTCCCAGCACCTCCACTTTGTCTCGGCCGGGAGCGCTCTTCTCCTCAATCTGGTATTCCATGTCACCCTCCTTTTAAGCGAGGCCAGCCGCTAGTTTAGCTGCCTTCACCGTATTCAGCATGAGCATGGTTATCGTCATCGGCCCCACGCCGCCAGGTACTGGGGTAATGGCGCTGGCCTTCTCCTTGACCGTGTCAAAGTCAACATCTCCCACCAGAATATCCTTGCCTTCGGCGGTCTTGCCCACCCGGTTGACGCCCACATCAATCACCACCACCCCTTCCTTGACCATATCGGCGGTGACCGCTTTGGGCTTGCCGGCGGCCACTATTAGTATATCAGCCCGGCGGGTATGAAAGGAAATGTCCCGGGTTCCGGTGTGGCACACGGTAACCGTGGCGTTGGCCCCTGGTTTCTTCTGGAGAAGGATATTGGCAATGGGCTTGCCCACTATATTGCTCCGCCCCAGCACCACCACCTCTGCCCCCTCAATTTTGACTCCGGAGCGGATTAAAAGCTGTTGGATGCCGTGGGGAGTGCAGGGCAGATAATCCGGCTCCCCGATCATCAGCTTGCCCACGTTTACCGGGTGAAAGCCATCAACGTCCTTCTTCGGGTCAATGGCGTAAAGCACCTCGGTCTCATTGAGGTGCTTGGGCAGAGGTAGTTGCACCAGGATGCCGTGAATCTTGGGGTCTTTATTCAGCCGGTCAATCAGCGCCAGCAGCTCTTGCTGCGTGATTTCGGCGGGGAGGTCATGTCTTTCCGAATAAATGCCCAGGGCGATGGAGGTCTTCTCCTTCTGCCCCACGTAGACCTGGGAGGCTGGGTCCTCACCGACGAGGACCGTGGCCAGGCCCGGTACCAGGTTATGCTTTTCTTTCAGTTCGGCAATCTCCTGCTTTAACTCCTCCCGAATCTGCTTGGCGATCTCCGTGCCGCTGATGATTTTTGCCGTCATTTGTTTTGCTCCTTTAGGCTAAGTTTTAGGTATGGGCTCTCTCCATGAGCAGCTGGCTCATCAGAGCGTCAACCGCCCCGGTGGCTTTGCCATCGGGCAGGCTGGTGAGTGGCTTTAATTTCAGGTCATACTCCCTTACCATCTCATCCAAGGGGATGATGGCGGCGGGCTCAATGCCAAGCCTACCCAGCTCCTCTCTGACCAAGGGGTCTATCTTATCCGGGACCATATTGATGATGACTGACTCTCTTTTCACCACCAGCTTGAGCTCATCCACCAGCTCTCGTAAGCGAGCGATGGTGCGTACCCCCTTCACCGAGTGGTTGGTGATGAGGAGCAATTCGTCAATATTCTGGGTGGTCCTGCGGCTTAGGTGCTCCATCCCGGCCTCATTGTCCATCACCATGTAGGCGTAGTTCCCGGCTAAGTTGTCCATGAATTTCCTTAGTAGCATATTGGGGTAGCAGTAACACTCCGCCCCCTCGCCCCGGCCCATGGTAACTAGGTCAAGCCCCTGGCTCTCCACCAGGGCATCATTCAGCCTAAATTCTAGATAGGCTTCCTTGGTCATGCCAGCAGGGATGTTTATTTTCTCTTGATTGAAGGTGGCGATGATGGAGCCAATGGTCTGCCTTGGGCTAAGCCCCAGGCTCTCGCCCAGGTTGGCGTTGGGGTCAGCGTCAACCGCCAGAATTGGCCCCTTGCCGTTCCTTAGTAGGTAGCGGATGACCAGGCTGGCCACCGTGGTCTTGCCGCTACCCCCTTTTCCGGCGACAGCGATACTCACGCTCAAACGTTTATCCTTTGCTCGGGATTACTGGCTAGTTCGGCCAGCCGCTTGCTTACCGTAGGGAAGGCATTGGCATCGGTGTGGGGTAAGAACAGCGCGGCCACATAGTTATTCATAAACTCAACGTTTTCGCTCAGCTCAAAGTTGGTCATCATCTGGGCGACTCGGCGGGCATCATCCAAAAGATCAGTGGAGAAGGAGGTTAATCTAGCCCCCAGAAGCGAGCCATTGCCGATGAAGACGAACCTCTCCGGGGGTAAATCAGGTAGTAACCCAATGGTGATCGCCCGCTCAATGTTGATGTGGCTGCCGAAGGCACCGGCGATGATCACCTGCTCAAACTCGCAGCCGCCAAGCCCCACGCTCTTGCTCAAAGTTTGGCAGCCGGCATACATCGCGGCTTTGGCCCGCATCAGGTTATCAATGTCCACCTCAGTAATGACGATATCCTTGCCGGTCTGGGTTTCTGGCGCCCAGGCGAGGACGTATTCATAGCCGTCGCTACCTCGCCTCACCCGCTTGGTGGGCAGGTCAGGGTTGAATTTGCCGTTCTGGGCAATCACCCTGGCTTCAAGCAAGCCAGCCACGATGTTGATCAGCCCCGAGCCGCAGATTCCTTTTGGCTTGGCGCCGCCAATAGTGCCGAGTTCTGGCTCAAGGTTTGAGGGGTTGATGTTGAACTCCTCAATGGCGCCCTCGGAGGCCACGATGCCGTGCTTTATCCCGCCGCCCTCAAAGGCGGGGCCGGCGGAGCAGGAGGCGGTGGCCATCCAGTCTGAATTCCCGATGACGATTTCCCCATTGGTGCCGATGTCCATAAACAGGGTCAGGGTTTTGCGCTGGTGTACCCCAGCGCCGACCACTCCGGAGACGATGTCACCACCCACATAGCTGGCCACCGCTGGGAAGGTGAAGAGGTAGACGTGCTCATTGACCTTGATCCCCAGGGAGCTGGCGTTTACCGGGGGGAAGAAGTTGGCTACTGGAGTATAAGGGGCCAGTCTGATGTATTTGGGCTCCAGCCCGAGGAGGATCTGGGTCATGGTGGTATTGCCGGCCACCATAAGATGGCCCACGTGCTCTAGTTCAACCTGGCTCTGAGCCAAGAGCTCGGCGATGATATCATTGATGGTACTCACCACCGCCTGCTGTAACCTCTTCAAGCCGCCCGGCCTCTGGCAGTAGGCGATGCGGGTGATGACATCCTGCCCGTAGCTTATCTGCCCATTGTAGGCGATGCTCTCGGCGACCACGTTGCCCCGGTTGAGGTCCAGCAGTTGCCCACAGACCGTGGTGGTGCCGATGTCAAAGGCAAGGGAGTAATGCTTTTCTCTGGTGTCTCCTGGCTCGATGTTGATCAGCCTCGGCCGGCGCCGGTCCCCGGCGCGGGGCTTGACCGCGGTGACCAGAGTGGTCACGGTTACCCTCCAATCCCCCTCGCGCAGGGTCTTGGCCAGTTTTTTCACCACGCTGAAGTCCACGGAGAGGTTGCTCAGGTGATAGCGCTGCCGCAGCCCCCTCAGCAGGCGGGATAGGTCACTGGTGTTGTCCTCCAGGGTTGGTGGGGGGAGCTCCACGTAGAACTTGCTCAAAGGTGGAGTGAATCTCCAGCCGGTGGCTAGAACCTGGGATACTTTCTTCTCCTCGCGGGTGAGAACTGCCCTCTCCAGCCTTGACTCCACCGGCACGTAGACGCTGAGGTCGGTGAGCACCCGGCTCTGGCAGGCCTGCCTTATCCCCTGCTCATACTCCTCCTCGGAGAGCCTTTTGGTTCTGGTGGTCTCTACCTCCCCCTCTTCAATCAACACCTTACAAGTGCCGCAGGTGCCGGCGCCACCGCAGGAAGCGTGGATGCGCACCCCGGCGGCGATGGCCGCCTGAAGCAAGTTCTCCCCCTGTTCCACGGCAATGTCAACATTGTCGGGGTCAAAGTGAACGTTTACTTTTCTCTTTGCTGCCGTTTTCCTCATCCACCTTCCTGTTTTTGGGTCATCCCAGCCCAGCTCTAGAAAAGCCCCCGAACCTTGCCGGTCTTAACGTCAATGTCTATTCTCCTGAAGGCCGGGTCAGAGCAGGTGCCCGGCATCAGGCTGATGCTGCCAGCGCAGGGACAGAGGAACTTGGCTCCGGAGTAGACCAGCACATCGCGGATGGGCAGTGTCCAGCCCTTGGGGACTCCCTTGAGCGCCGGGTCATGGGTAAGGGAGAGATGTGTCTTCACCATCATGGTGGCGTATTCATTATATTTGGGGTCGGCCTCAAATGCCTTGGCCTTGGCCTCGGCCTCGGGGGTCCAGCTCACGCCATCAGCCCCATAGACCACCTTGGCGATCTTCTCCACCCGCTCTCGCAGCTTCGTCTCCATGGGGTAGAGGAAGCGCAGCTCATTGCCCGCCTCGCAGGCTTCTATCACGGCATCAGCCAGCTCCAGGGCTCCATCACCACCGTGGGCCCAGTGGGTGGATACCGCGCAGCGTGCCCCGGCTTCCTCGGCTGCCTTGCGCACCAGGGCGACCTCGGCGTCAGTGTCAGTGGCAAACCGGTTGATGCACACCACGGGATTAATACCCGCGGTCCTGATGATGTTGATGTGGTGCAGCATGTTGCATAGCCCCTTTTCCAAGAGCCCCAGGTCCTCTTTGGTGTATTCATCGGGTAGAGGAATGCCGGCCACCACCTTGGGGCCACCGCCGTGCATCTTGAGAGCGCGGATGGTGGTGGTGAGCACTGAGACGTGTGGTTTGAGGCCGCTTAAGCGGCACTTGACGTTCCAGAACTTCTCAAAGCCAATATCAGCGCCAAAGCCGCTCTCGGTAACGTGGTAATCAAACAGCTTCAGACCAAGCCGGTCGCCGATGATGGAGGATTGGCCCACGGCGATATTGGCGAACGGGCCGGCATGCACCATCAGTGGCTGGTACTCCACCGTGGAGCAGAGGGTGGGGTTGATGGTGTTGCGCATCCAGGCGGCCATGGCCCCGGCCACCTCCAGGTCACCGGTAGTAATTGGGTTACCCTGCCGGTCGTAGGCCACGGTGATGTGATTCAGCCTCTCCCGCAGATCAGCTAGGTCGTTGACGATGGACAGGATGGCCATGAGCTCGGAGCTGACGCTGATGGCGAATTTGGACTGCATCATGTAGCCATCCATCCTGCCCCCGAGACCGATGATGATATTGCGCAGGCTCTGGGCGCAGAAGTCTATTACCCAGCCCATCTCAACTCGGGTGGGGTCAATGTTCAGGCGGCGCATCTTGGTCAGCCGCTCCAGCTGCTCATCGGTGTAATTGCGCTCGTGCTGCATGCGGGCGGTGAGGGCAACCATGGCCAGATTGTGGGCGTTGGTGATATCGTTGATGTCCCCAGTGAGGCCCATGGAGAACTCGGTGAGCGGGATGAGCAGGGCATTGCCGCCACCGGCGGCGGTGCCTTTGATATTCATCGTTGGGCCCCCAGAGGGCTGGCGGATGCAGCCACCGACGTTCAAACCTCGCTTGCCCAGCCCCTCGATGAGGCCGCAGGTGGTGGTGCTCTTCCCCTCACCCAGCGGGGTGGGGGTGATGGCGGTGACCTCAATGTATTTGCCGTCTGGCCTGTCTTTGAGGCGCTCAATTATCTTCATGAAATCAAGCTTGGCGACTCTCCCGTAGGGGAGAATCTCATCCTTTTCCAGGCCCAGCCTCTCCCGCCACTCATCAGGGGTTGGCATGTTAGCCTCAGCTGCTTCGGCGATCTGCCAGTCCTTCATTTTGGTTGCGTCGTAAGCCACGGATACCTCCTGTCTTTCGTTTTTTATATGTTAATTTTTTGGTGATGGCTTGGTTGCTGACTCAAGAGCTTCTGGTAAATGTTCCTCACCTCGTTGGTCACCTGTGGGCTGGCCTCAAGAAGGGAAAGATTGGCTAGCTCAGCATCAACGATGGCCTGGTCATAGGGGATAAAGCCGAGGAATTCAAGCTGGGGAAGGCTGGAGCGCAGGAATTCCTGGTCTTTTTGGTTGCGGATTTTGTTGCCCACCGCGCCCAGATTCTTGAGCCCAATGTCTTGGGCTAATTTGTTGATGGTCTGGGCGGTTTCCAGGCTGCGCCGGCCTGGCTCAACCACCACGATAAGCTTATCCACGGCGCCGGCGGTGGCCCGCCCCAGGTGCTCGATGCCAGCCTCCATATCCATGATGACCACCTCATTGCGGGCCAGAAGCAGGTGGCTGACCAGAGCTTTGAGCAGGGTGTTCTCCGGGCAGTAACAACCGCTACCACCCTTTTTGGCCCGTCCCATGACCATCAGCTTGATGCCGTCAAGCGCCTGCCAGTATTTCTCCGGCAAGTCATCAACCTTTGGATTGAGTTTAAAATAAGCGCCCGCTTGCCCTGGCTGGGCTCCCGTTCTCTCGGCGATGAGGTCTTTCATCTCAGAGATGGGGACGATTTTCTCCGGGTGGGGGAAACCAAGGGCCGCGGCCAGATTGGCATCAGGGTCAGCGTCAATAGCGAGGACGGTGTAGCCAGACTGAGCGAAGGTGTGGGCGAGCAGCGATGCCAGTAGAGTCTTGCCTACGCCACCTTTACCACTAATCGCAATTTTCATCAATGTCTTGCTTCTGACATAATTAAAGCTGAGACTTTTTGTGAAAGTACTCAGGCTTAGTGGAAGCTGGCCTTTATTGGTCGCCCAAACTCATAGTTTATCCCATGCCCGCGGAAAAGTCAAGAAAAAATGCCCCCGGCGAGAGGGGGCGGCTGGGGGCATCAGGTGGTGAGGGTGGATAGATGCTTTATCCTTTTCAGCATGTTGGGGTGCGTGGTGAAAAGCTCCATCAGCTTCTGGGTGGTATCAAGCCGCACCTTTTTCTGGCGCAGCGCTAAGAGCTCATCATAGTCAATGGTGCCGCTCATGTCCAGGTCAACTTGGGCAAGTTCCCTTACCTCATACCACGCCCGTGAAGGGTCATTGACGAAGAAGGCCTTAACCCCCTCCACCCGTCGCATCTCTGGGCTAGTTCGCATGCGGGCGTTGCCGTAGACCAGCTTGTAGAGAGCGGTGGCCAGGTGATGCGGCATATTGCCCATGCGCACGCTGCCCAGGTCAGCATAGTACTCCCGAATTCTGGAGCCATAGAGCACCAGGAGATTGGTGATGAAATAGAGGATAAAGGCCCCCAGCCCGATGAGCGCGGCATAGCCGCCGCCTTGTCTGCGGCCACCAAAGGCGCCTCCCCACATCATGCTGAAGGCTATCCAGTACATTATCAGCGGGATAACCGAGATGAGGGTGATGACGGCCATGTCACGGTGCTTGATATGGGCTAGCTCGTGCCCCAGCACTGCTTTTAGCTCCTCTTTGCTCAGCAGCCTCAGGATGCCTTGGGTAACGCAGACCCGCCCGTCTTTCTGCGTCCGGCCGAAGGCGAAGGCGTTGGGTATGGAGAGCTGGGAGATGCCGACTTTGGGTTTGGGTAGATTCGCCCTCTCGGCGAGCTCCGCCACCATTCGGTGCAGCTCTGGGGCTTCTTGCTCTGAAACCCACTTTATCCTCATCGTCCAGCCGACAATAGCCGGGCTAATCAGATACTGAATGCCGAGAAAGACGAAGGCCAGAATGATATAGGAAACCGCGCTGCCGGCGCCCATCCAGGTACCGATGCCGGCGATCACACCGTAAAGGATGCCAAATAGCACTGTGATGAGCAGGAACATTCTTGCCTGAAGCCACATACCTCAGTCACCTCCTAATTAAATATAATACAGGATAAGGGGCCGGGGGGCAATGGGTAGGGCAGATTGCATTTTTGGAGGGCTTGTGCTATAGTCAAGGTAGAAACCATCCGCTAGGGGTGCTTTAAAGGGCTGAGAGGCACTAACGCCAACCCTGTGGACCTGACCTCGGTAATGCGAGCGTAGGGAAGCGGCAGCAGCTTAGGCCAAGGGTCTTGAAGTCAAGCCGGAGCCCTTGGTTTTTGAATTTGTGGAGGTGGCTATGACGCAACTGGAAGCAGCCAAAAAGGGGATCATCACTCCGCAGATGAGGATGGTGGCTGAGGCGGAGGGGCTGGAGGCTGAGTTCATCCGGGAGGGTGTGGCCAAGGGGACCATCGTGATTCCGGCTAACATCAATCATGCCAAGCTTGTTCCCTGCGGCATTGGCCAGGGGCTCAGGACCAAGGTGAATGCCAATATCGGCACCTCCCCTGACTACGGCGATATCAATTCTGAGCTGGAGAAGCTGCGAGTGGCCGTTGAGGCCGGGGCGGATACGGTGATGGACTTAAGCACCGGAGGCGATATCTCAGCCATCCGGCGGGCGATAATCGCCGCCAGCACCGTGCCCATCGGCACCGTGCCCATTTATCAAGCGGGCATTGAGGCCATTGAGAGGCATGGCGCTATCGTCAAGATGACAGCTGATGACCTCTTTGCCGTCATCGAGGAGCACGCCCGTGACGGCGTTGACTTCGCCACCGTGCACTGTGGGGTAACCCAATCCGCCATCGCCCGGCTGAGGCAGCAGGGGAGGGTGGCGGATGTGGTCTCGCGCGGGGGCGCCTTTCTCATCGCCTGGATACTGTATAACGAGCGGGAAAACCCCCTTTATGAGTACTATGACCGCCTGCTGGAGCTGGCCAGGGAGTTTGACCTCACCTTGAGCCTTGGTGACGGGCTGCGCCCAGGCAGTCTGGCCGATGCCACTGACCGGGCCCAGATAGAGGAGCTGCTCACCATAGGGGAGCTGGTGCAGCGGGCCCAGGAGGCCGGGGTTCAGGCTATGGTTGAGGGCCCAGGGCATCTCCCCTTAAATCAGATCGAGGCCAATGTTCAGCTGGAGAAGTCCATCTGCAAGGGGGCTCCCTTCTACGTCCTGGGGCCGCTGGTGACTGACATCGGTGCCGGGTATGACCATATCACTGGGGCTATCGGTGGGGCCATCGCCGCCGCCGCAGGGACCGATTTTCTCTGCTATGTGACGCCCTCCGAGCACCTCTCCCTGCCGGACCATGAAGATGTGAGGCAGGGGGTGATCGCTTCACGCCTTGCCGCTCATGCTGGTGACATCGTGAAAGGAGTAAAGGGCGCTGAGGAATGGGACCGGAGGATGTCCATGGCGCGCAAGAGGTTCGACTGGGAGGAGCAGGCCAGGCTTTCCCTTGACCCGGCACACGCCCGCCAGGTGCACTGCCGGCATGCTTCGGCGAGCCCGGCCTGCAGTATGTGCGGGAAATACTGCGCCATGGAGCTGGTGGAGAAGTATTTAGGGGTCAGCTCGCCTAGATGCTAACCTCGGATAAAGCATGGGTGGCGCAATCAATTTAGGCAAAATCTTCGGCATCCAGTTCCGCCTGCACTATACCTGGTTTTTCATCTTTGTTCTCATCACGGTCTCCCTCTCCTGGCAGTACTTCCCCTCCTTCTATCCGGGCTGGGGTGCGCCAACCTACTGGGTCACCGGCATATTTACTAGTTTATTATTTTTCAGCTCGGTGGTGGCACATGAGCTGGCGCACAGCCTGGTGGGCCGAGCCAATGGCATCCCGGTGAGGAGCATCACCCTCTTTATTTTCGGTGGGGTGGCCCATATGACCCGGGAGGCAGCGCGCCACAGCGCGGAGCTCAAGATGGCTGCGGCCGGGCCCATCTCCAGTCTGGTCATTGGGGGGCTATTTTTTCTGCTCCATCTACTACTGGGGGGGATAAGTGAGCCCATAGCCGCCATGACCTTTTGGCTGGCGCAGATAAACGTGGTGCTGGCGGTCTTCAACCTCATTCCTGGCTTTCCTCTGGATGGCGGGCGCGTCTTTCGCTCCCTTCTCTGGCGCTTCAGCGGTGATTACCAGCGGGCCACCCGGATTGCCGCCCGGGTCGGGCAGGGCATCGGCTATCTCTTTATCGGCGGTGGCATCATTCTCATGTTCCTCTTCTCCCGTCAGTGGTTCAATGGTCTGTGGCTTGCCTTTATCGGCTGGTTCCTGACCTACGTCGCCGCGGCCAGCTACCGCCAGACGCAATATCAGCTGGCGCTGGAGGGGGTCACCGCTGCCGAAATGATGACCTCTACCTGCCCGGTGGTATCGCCTGAGGTTACGGTGAGCCACGTGGTTCAGGAGTATATCTCTGCCATTGGGCACCGCTGTTTCTTGGTTGCCGAGGATGGGGAGCTCAAAGGGATTCTGACCTTGGGGGACATCAAGTCGGTCGGCCGGCCAGATTGGGAGATAACCCGGGTGAGGAATATCATGACCCCGGTGGAGAAGCTAAAAGTAGCCTTCCCCGAGCAGGATGTGCTGAGCATGCTGGAGCAGATGGAGGAGTATAACATCAACCAGATGCCTGTGGTCAGCGAGGGGAGGGTTGTTGGACTGGTCACCCGCGATGGCGTGGCCAGGTTCCTGCGCACCCGCTCCGAGCTGAGGGTATAGATAGCTTTGGCCTCGTCTTCCCCTTAAGTCAGGGAAGACTTCTTGTCCAGTTGGCCATTTGCGCCAGATAATCCTTTGTGCTAAAGTAGTCTGCGCTGACTACGTCTTATCGGAGGTCTAGCTATGGCTATGATGACCGGGGCGGAAGCCCTGACCAGTTCCCTGGCTCGGGAGGGAGTGGAAATCGTCTTTGGCCTTCCCGGAGTGCAGATAATGGAGGCGCTGGATGCCATCTATCGTCAGGGGAAATTGCGCTGGGCATCAGTGCGCCATGAGCAAACCGCAGCCTATATGGCTTATGGGTATGCCCGTACCACGGGCAAGGTAGGCGTGGCGCTGGTGGTGCCCGGGCCGGGGGCGCTTAACGCCACCGCGGCCTTGGGGACCGCTTATGCCACCTCAACCCCGGTTCTCCTGGTCTCCGGGCAGGTGGAGAGCTATAACCTGGGCCAGCAGCGCGGGGCGCTGCATGAGGTGGCTGACCAGAGCCAGGTGTTCCAGCCTCTGACCAAATGGTGCCATTGTGTGCGCAAGGTGGAGGAGATTCCAGGGGCGGTGCGGCAGGCGATGCTCAAATTGAAGACAGGGAGACCCCGCCCGGTGGAGCTGGAGGTTCCCTGGGATGTAATGCAGGCCTCGGCGCCGGCGGAAATCCCAGAGCCAGAGCCGGTTTCCCCCGCCCCGGTGGAGCCGGCGCAGATTGAGGCAGCGGCGCAGCTACTCGCCTCGGCCCACCACCCCATCATCTGGGCGGGTGGGGGCGTTATCGGCTCGGATGGCTCAAGCGAGCTTACCGAGGTGGCACAGCGCCTGAACGCTCCCGTGATCACCACCCCCGAGGGCAAGGGAGCCATCCCTGGTGACCACCCCCTCTCACTCGGCACCTTCTACTATGGGTTCGGCCCGGCCAAGTGGGCGCTAGCGCAGGCTGATGTCATCCTCGTCGTGGGAAGCCGCCTCTATTTCCGCGGCGCTGCTCCTTGGGCCTTTGCTCAAGACCAGAAGCTCATCCAGATTGACATAGATGCCAGCGAGGTGGGCAGAAACCATCCCGTGCAGCTGGGAATCGTGGGCGATGCCCGCACCGTTCTCAGCACACTAGCCGAGGTACTGCCTCCGGCAAGCAGCAGCTGGCAGCCCGAGGAGCTAGAGAAGATAAAGGATGCCGTGACCGCGGAGCTGGAGGAGGTGGCTCCCCTTCAGCTCTCTTTGGTCCGGGCGATTCGTGCTGAGCTTGCCGAAGACGCCATTCTGGTGCCCGGGGTGACCAACGTAGCCTACTGGGGCCATCTGGCCTACCCGGTGAAGCGGCCCCGCACCTATCTCACCTCCTCATACTTCGCCACCTTGGGCTTTGCCTTCCCCACTGCCCTGGGCGCCAAGGTGGGCAACCCCAAGAGGCAGGTGGTGGCGCTCAGCGGTGATGGTGGCTTCATGTATGCCCTCCCTGAGCTGGCCACGGCGGTGCAGGAGGGGTTGAGCGTGGTGAACATCGTCTTTGTGGACGGCGCCTTCGGCGCTACACTCCATGACCAGGAGCGGCGCTTCGGGGGCAGGATTATTGGCACTCGCCTGCACAACCCTGATTTCGCCAGTCTAGCGGAGACATTTGGTGCCCGCGGAATCAAGCTCTCCCGGCCCGAGGAGCTGGGTGGGGCACTGCGGGCGGCATTGGGCGAGAAACGCCCCACGGTGATTGAGGTGCCATTGCCCACCCTGGCCACGCCATTTTAGACGCTGGCGCAAGTCTTCTCTCATTCCGGCCTCTCCCGCCAGGTGTGGCCCGGTATGACATTGACATTTGGGTTCATAGTAGTAGAATGAGGACAAAATGGGACTTTTTGGCACATCTGGCATCAGGGAGCTTTTCGGCGGCGGCCTGGTCGAGCTGGCGTTGAAGGTTGGGCTGGCGGTGGGCAGAATCTATAATGAGGTGGTGGTGGGCAGTGATACCCGCACCTCCAGCGAGGCGCTAAAGCACGCCATTATCTCCGGGCTGCTTGCCGCTGGCGCCAGGGGCGAGGACGCCGGGGTGGTGCCCACGCCGACACTGGGCTTTGCCGCCCGAAAGTTCGCCGCCGGGGTGATGATCACCGCCTCCCATAATCCCCCGGAATACAACGGCATCAAACTCTTAAGCCCGGATGGCGCCGCCTTTGATGCTGAGAAGCGGGGGCAGATAGAGGATATGCTCTCAAGCGGCTCCCTTGATGCCGCCCCCTGGGACAAAGCGGGCCAAAGCGGCGTTTATGCTGATGCCACCAGGCAGCACCTGGAGCGTATCTTAAAGGACTTTTCCACTGGACTCAAGCTCAAGGTAGCCCTGGATTGTGGTTGTGGTGCTGGCTCTGTGGTTACCCCGTATTTATTAAGAGAGCTTGGGTGCGAGGTGGTGGAGATAAACTGCCGTCCCAGCGGCTTCTTTCCCCGCGATATTGAGCCGACCCAGTCCAATCTGGGGGATTTGCTCCGGGCGACCAGAGAGTCGGGGGCTGATTTGGGCATCGCCCACGACGGGGATGCTGACCGCATGATGGCGGTGGATGACCGAGGTAGGTTCATTCCCGGGGATAAGCTCCTTGCCATTTTTGCCCGGGTGATGGGGGCAAAGGAGGTGGTCACCACCCTGGATGCCTCCATGGCCATTGAGGAGATGGGGTTCCGTGTCCGCCGCACCAGGATTGGGGATACCTATGTATCTGAAGAGCTGAAGAAAGGCGGTGATTTTGGTGGTGAGCCATCGGGGAGCTGGATTTTCCCCGCTATTTCCTTCTGCCCCGATGGCGTCTATGCTGCGGCGCAGCTAGTGGCTATCGCCAGCCAGGAGAGACTATCTCGGTTGGTGGACGATATCCCCAGCTATCATCTTCTCCGGGGCAGCGTGGCGGGCCCGAGGACGGCGGTGTCAAGCCTGGAATCACCGCTGATGGCGCTTGAGCCGTTATCGCTGGCCAAGGCTGATGGCCTGAGGCTCAGCTTCGAGGATGGTTGGCTCTTGGTCCGGGCCTCCGGCACCGAGCCCAAAATCAGGCTGACCGTGGAGGCGAAGAGCCAGGCGCGGGCGCAGAAGCTGTATGATAGTGCCCTCAAAGTGGTCATGGGCCATCTCGAGAACGTCAAGGAGCGAGCAAGTTGAAGGCGGTCATTCTAGCCGCGGGCGAGGGTAGCCGCATGCGCCCCCTCACCTACAGCAGGCCCAAGGTGATGCTGCCCATCGCCAATAAGCCCATCTTGGAGCACCTGCTCATTGAGGCTAGGGCAGCGGGCATCACCGAGTTTATCTTCGTGGTCGGCTACTGTGATGAGCCGGTGCGGGACTATTTTGCTGGTGGTGAGAAATGGGGGGTGAGGATAGAGTACTCACAGCAGCGCCGGCAATTGGGCACGGCGGATGCGCTGAAAATGGTCGAGGGTCTGGTGGAGGGCAATTTCTTAGTGATGAACGGGGATGTTATCGTCAGCCGCGGGGATATCAGGAAACTTGTTCGCCGGGCGGGTAACACTCTGGGCATCATCGAGGTTGAGGATACCACTGGGCTGGGGGTGGTTGAGCTGAGCGGGGGGAAGCTAGCCCGCATCTACGAAAAGGAGGCCAGTCCCCCGTCTCGTCTGGCCAATGCCGGGATATACCTCTTCACCCCGGCCATATTTGAGGCGGTCGCCCGCACTGCCAAGTCACCCCGGGGGGAGTACGAGATAACCGATTCTTTACAGCTGATGCTGGCCGGTGGGCATGACATCGCCTGCCAGCGGCTCAGCCACTGGCTCAACCTCAGCTATCCCTGGGACTTGCTCTCTGCCAATGAGCTGCTGCTCGCTGAGGCTAGGGCGCAGAACTTGGGTGAAGTGGAGGCGAATGTGGTCATCAAGGGTGCCGTTGCCATTGGCCGGAATACCGTGGTCAGGTCAGGCTCCTACATCGTGGGCCCGGTGGTCATCGGGGAGAACTGTGAGGTTGGTCCCAACTGCTACATTCGCCCCTGTACCGCCATCGGTGATGGTTGTCATATCGGCCACGCCGTTGAGGTGAAAAACTGCATCATCATGAGGGGCACTAAACTCCCCCACCATAATTACTTTGGCGATAGCATTATCGGCGAGGGGTGCAATTTTGGTGCGGGCACTAAAGTAGCCAATCTCAGGCTGGACAAAAAGGAAATCTCGGTCGCCGGCGTAAATACCGGGCGGCGCAAGCTGGGGGCGATCATCGGGGATAAGGTTGAAACTGGGATCAACGCCAGCATCAATGTTGGTAGCCTGATTGGCAATAATACTTTTATCGGGCCAGGGGCGGTGGCCAGCGGGGTGATTTTGCCCAATTCAAGGCTATTTTAAGGAGCGGGCCATGAAACAAGCGGTGATTTTAGCTGCCGGTGAGGGACAGAGGCTGAGACCCTTTACCGTCAACCGGCCCAAGGCGATGCTTGCCATCGCCGGCAAGCCGATATTGCAGTACGTGGTTGAGGCGCTGGCGCAGAATGGCATTCGTGACATCGTGCTCGTTGTTGGCTACCACAAGGAGCAGGTGCTGGACTATATGGGCTCCGGGGAGCAGCTTGGTGTCAGATTGACCTATGTCACCCAGCCCAAGCAGCTGGGTACCGCCCACGCCCTTGCCCAGGCGAGGGGTTCTATCCAGGGTGACTTTCTCACCCTAGCCGGAGACAATCTGATTGAGGCGGATACCATCGCCTCATTCCTCAATATCAAGCCCACAGCGGTGCTGGTAAAGAGGGTGGATGACCCGATGAGATACGGGGTGGTGACCCTGGACCAGCGGGGCGAGGTAAAGGAGATCGTGGAGAAGCCCGCAGAAGCAAGGGGTAACCTGGTCAGCACCGGCATTTACGCCTTCAGCCCCCAGATTTTTGACTTCATTGAGCCGGAGCTTGACCTTCCTGACGTCTTGAACAAGATGATAGGGCAGGGCCACACCATTAGGGCTGAGGAGACGGAGGATACTTGGCTTGATGTCATCTATCCCTGGGATATCTTGAGCCTCAATGATGCCATCCTGCGCCAGATTCAGGCTAGCCTCGCTGGCACTGTTGAAGCCGGGGTGGCGCTTAAAGGGCAGGTCTGGGTTGGGAAGGGCACGGTGATACGCTCTGGCTCTTACATCACCGGGCCAGTGGTCATCGGGGAGGGCTGCGATATCGGCCCCAATGTTTGCATTCTGCCGGCGACTAGCCTGGGCAATAATGTGGTCATCTCCCCCTTCACCCAGATTAAGAACAGCGTTATCGGCGATGACGTCAGCATTGGCCCCGGTGGTATCATAGAGGATTCGGTTATTGACCAGGGCTGTATCATCGGGGGGCATTTCACCGCCTGCTGCGGTCGGGAGGAGGTCAAGGTGGACCATGAGCGCCACCTGGTGAGCGTGGGGGCGATGCTGGGTGAGGGCTGCAACCTGGGCAGCGGGGTGGTGGCTCAGCCGGGAGCGGTTGTCGGCAACTACGCTCAGGTACACTCGCTGAAGCTGCTCAGCGGCAGGCTGCCTGACCGCAGCCTGGTATTTTGAAGCTATAAAGGGAGCATTTTTCGGCTATGTGTGGCATTGTTGGTTATGTTGGCCGGAGGCAGGCTGGCCCTGTCCTGCTCAACTGCCTGGGGAAGCTCGAGTACCGGGGTTATGATTCCTGTGGCATCGCCGTCTCCAGCGGTGACCTGGTGGTGTACAAGGATGCCATCCGGGTGAAGGCGCTGGCGGAGACCTTGCCCCGCTCCATTGAGGGGAAAGCGGGCATCGGCCATACCAGGTGGGCAACTCACGGTGAGCCGTCTCAGGTGAACGCCCATCCCCACTGCGATTGCACCGGCAGGATTGCCGTGGTGCACAATGGGGTAATCAGCAACTTCCAGAAATTGAGGGAGCAGTTGAGTGGTGAGGGGCATCACTTTGTTTCGGAGACGGATACCGAGGTGATACCGCACCTCATTGAGAAGTATTACGCCGGGGATCTGGCCAAGGCGGTGGAGCTGGCGCTGGGGGAGGTGGAAGGCTCCTATGCCATCGCGGTGCTGATGAGCGGGGAATCCAGATTGGTCGTTGCCCGCAAGGACAGCCCGCTGATCATCGGCATTGGCGACCGGGAAAATTTCATCGCCTCTGATGTGCCGGCGATACTGGATTATACCAGCCAGGTGCTCTATCTGGAGGATGGTGATATCGGCGTGGTCACCCCGGGCGGCGTTGAGGTCAGCCAGCACGGCAAGGTGGTTCGTCGGGAAAGGCATACCATTTCCTGGACGGTGGAGGATGCGCAAAAAGGGGGCTATGAGCATTTCATGCTCAAAGAGATACACGAGCAGCCCAAGGTGATACGGGATACCATTGGCGGATATGTCTCGGCGGCGGAGCCGCCGGCTCACCTTGCCACGATGGGTGACATCAGCCTTGAGGAGATACTCATCCTGGCCTGTGGTACCTCCTATCATGCCGCGCTCATCGGCAAATATCTCATGGAGGAGCTGTTCAAAGTGGCGGTGAGGGCTGAGCTGGCTTCCGAGTTCAGCTATTCGGGGCGGGCCTCTTCCGTCAGCCGGGCCATCGTCATCACCCAGTCGGGTGAGACGGCAGACGCCTTGAAGGCGATAAGAAAGTTGAAAGGGGAAGGGTGCCAGGTGATCGTCATCACCAACGTGGTGGGCAGCACCGCCAGCCGGCTTGCCGACCAGACGGTCTATACCCGAGCCGGTCCGGAGATAAGCGTGGCCGCGACCAAGAGCTTCATCGCCCAGCTCATGGCGCTGTACTGGCTGGCCCTGCCCTACGCCAAGATAGATATCAGAAGATTGGACGGTCTGGTTATGGAGCTGAGGCAGCTACCCGGCAAGGTGCAGCGAGTGCTGGATAGCGAAGCCACGATTTCTGAGTACGCCCGGCAGCTAGCTAGGTGTGAGGACGTGTTCTTCATCGGTCGGGGGATAAACTTTCCAGTGGCCCTGGAGGGGGCGCTTAAACTAAAGGAAATCTCCTATATTCATGCCGAGGGCTATGCCGCCGGGGAGCTAAAGCATGGCCCCTTCGCCCTGCTGGGCAGAGAGACGCCCGTGGTGGCCATCGTGGCGCAGGATAACACCTACGAGGCGATGCTGACCAGCATCAAGGAGGTCAAGGCGAGACACTCTCCGGTGCTGGCGCTGGCCGAGGAGGGTGATGAGGTGGTGGGGGAGGTGGCTGACAGCGTCATCACGCTGCCCAGGGTTGATGCCCTCTTTTCCCCGGTGCTCAATGCAGTAGCCCTGCAGCTCCTGGCCTACTACACTGCGAGAGAGCGCGGTTGCCCCATAGATTTCCCGCGGAACCTGGCCAAAAGCGTTACCGTGGAGTAGATTATCAGGGAACTCTCCACCTTGGGTATTTTACCATAGCTTCATGCTATTTGGTTTCTATCGGTATGGTGGTGAATCTTCTTGATAGCTTCTCCGTGGTTACTAGGATGGCTTCAGCATCGTGATTGAGCGGTGATATCAGGATGATGGTGGCCGGAGGTGGGGTTTGCCCGGCGACCTTCTCCAGAGCAAGGCTTGCCGGATGGTCTTTGGCCGCTTTCTCCAGCGCCTGGCGCTCAAAGTCAAGCAGGCTGAGCAGCCCTTGGGCTGATTCTGAAGTTGTTCGTCTCAGCTGATTTATATCTCGCTTGAGTCTGCTTAAGTCAGGTGGCGCTAGGCACCGAGTGAAGTCTCCGCAGGTGATCTCCTTCACCAGGGAGAGCGTCTGCTTGAGAATCTCCCTGGGGTCAAGGGCTATCGTGGTCAGGATAACCTGCTCGTGGTTATAGGCAGCTAGCGTGGTGGGGATAGCTTCCTGGGCCAGGGTCAGGGCGGTGGTGATGAGATGAAAGGCTATCTTATCCGCCTCTTCAGCATCGCTGGCGGCCAGGTTGGCGGCGAGTATCGCTGTCTTGGCTCCGGTCTCGGCGAATTCTTTGACGATCAGCTTGTTCAGCTTCAGCGTATGTTTCCAGTCTATGTTCTTCAGTGGGTCACCGGGGTAGTAGCTTCGGCTTTCCAGGTATTCCACCCCTCCCCTCCGCCGCAGCCTGGCTCTGGACGCTGCCGAGGCGAAGCTTTCTTTGTTTCCCGTCTCCTCCAGGTATCTCAGCGCCAGCCACTCGGCGTACTTTGCCCTCGGGATGACCTCTAGGCTTACTGGCGCAAGCATTTGATTTACCCCAAGCAACCCCCGCGGGTCCAGCGCGGCTAGCTGGATTTGGGGCTGTGATGGCCCGGCCAGTGGTGGGGTGATGGTGAGCTTGAGCTCTATTTCCCCCCCGTTTAAGCTGAAGTGCTGGGGGGTGGCCTCAACCCACGGGTCAGCGGGGATAACCAGGTTGTGCAACCGCGTCTCTCGCTTACGGGAGAGCGGCAGGGTGATATCGGCTGTGGTGCCGGCGATGACCCTTTTCATCCTGGTGGAAACATCAACGGGCGGCGAGGGGATGGCGAAGAGCGCCCAAGCCAGGATACTCAGCAGGTAGAGGATGAATATGGCGGCGCTGGAGAGAAGGGNGAGGTTGCCCAGGAGGAGTGAGACCACCAGCATCGTGAGCGCCGAGGCAAATAAGGCCTTGGAGGTGGTGGTGAGGTACCTTCCCGGGGGTCTTCCCACGGCGAACTCCGCTGTCCCGGAGGCATTCTGTACTAGCTGGCAGTCCAGAAGGTATAAAACGGGAAGGGCAGAGGCTGCGGCGAGAATGGACACGGCTCTTGCTGGTAGCTCTGCGGTGTAGGTGAGATAGCCCAAGACCGGCTCTACCACTAGTGGCAGAAGGAATACTGCCGCCGCGGTGAAGGCTACATTCAGTCTTGGGGGGAGCTGCCGCCAGATGGCTAGCAGCCGCACCACTAGCAGGGCCATGGCCAGCACGGAGTAGGGAAGTGCTGCCAGGGCTGCCGCTGCCAGCAGGATAAGCAGCAGATAAATCTCAACCAGGGCTCTCGGTGATAACCTCTTCATGGCGCTATTTTGGGTACCGGCAGTTCACCGGCTATCTGCTCGATGATGGCCTGGGGGGTGACGTTCTCCATCTCGGCTTCGGCGCTGACCTGAACCCGGTGGCCGAGGGCGGGGATGAGCAGCCTCTTCACGTCATCGGGGATGACGAAGTCTCTTCCCTGCATGAAGGCGAGCGCCCTTGCCCCTTTGAGCAGGGCGATGCTCCCCCTGGGGCTGGGGCCAATCAGTACGTCGGGATGGTGGCGTAGCCTATCAAGGAAGTCAATGATGTAATGGCGGATGGCTGGAGCCACGTGTACCTTCTTTACCTCCTGCCGAAGCTGTATTATGTCCTGGCGGGTGGCCACCGGCGAGATGTCTGGCTCTAAGATGGCGTCAATATCTTGCAGCATGCGGTCTTCCTCTTCCCGATCAGGGAAGCCGCTCCATATGCGGAACATGAATCGGTCTAGCTGAACCTCGGTGAGGGGGGAGGTTCCCGGCCCCCCATATGGTATTTGGCTGGCGATGACCAGGAAGGGGGATTCCAGGAGGTGGGTCTCTCGCTCGATGCTGACCTGCTCCTCCTGCATCGCCTCAATGAGGGCGGACTGGGTGCGGGGGGTGGCCCGGTTCATCTCATCAACCAGGAGCACGTTGGCGAAGATGGG
>MTNR01000044.1 GCA_002011495.1 Dehalococcoides sp. JdFR-56
GAGCGGAACAACTACCTCGGTGGCGGGTTCTGGATCGGGGGCTACCTGATGAACAAGGTGACGGTGAGACACCCCGCAGAGCGGGTCTTGGACGAGCTCGGCATCCCCTACCAGGCGGTCAGCGAGGGGCTCTTCGTGGCGGATGGGCCGCATGCCTGCTCCAAACTCATCGCCGCCGCCTGCGATAGCGGCGTCAAATTCGCCAACATGACCGTCTTTGAGGACCTGGTCTTGAGAGAAGATGGTCAGGTCTGCGGCGCGGTGATCAACTGGACACCCGTGGCGGCACTCCCCAGAGAGATAACCTGTGTTGACCCGGTGGCCATAGAATCGGCCATAGTGATTGACGCCACCGGACATGATGCCCAGGTGGTAAAGAAACTGGAGGAGCGGGGGCTGTTTCAGACCAAGGGCTACGGCGCCATGTGGGTGGAGAGGTCAGAAGACCTGATCATTGAGCATACCGGCGAGGTGCATCCCGGGCTAGTCGTCGCCGGCATGGCGGTATCAACCACCTACGGACTACCGCGCATGGGGCCAACCTTTGGGGCCATGCTTCTCTCCGGGGAGGTGGCCGCTCAGGTCGCCGCGGAGAAACTGCAGGAGAGGCTAGCCGTGTAGTGAGGATCGCGCTCTACGATGAGGGCGCTGATGAGGCGCTCAATATCGCCGAGGTCGCTGGGTATCTGGCACAAAAGCTGGCGGGGGCCGCAACTGAGCTGAGGGGAAGCCCCTTTGCCCCCAATCTCCCTGCGGAGCAGGTCTCAGACTACGCCCGCAGGATGGCCCAGGCCAAAATCGGGGAGATAACGAGAAAGATACCCCCCAGCCAAGAGCCCCTCCCCGCGGAGATAGAGTACGAAAGGAGAAGAATCCTGGGCAGAACGCGGGCCTTTGGCGTCCCCTACGATGGCCTCAAGCTGCAAAGGCTCTTCTGCGAGCTTATCCCCGGTGAAGAACTCGGCCCCGAGTATGTCCACATCATCTTCACCAACCGCCTGCTTGCCACCTGGGATGAAGGGGACAAAAGATACCACCTGAGGACAAGCCTGTACGCGGTCCCTTGCCTTATCTCAACCTCCGGGCTGGTGGAGGCCCCGGCCAAACCGAGGGAATACTACCTAGCCAGGCAGCAATATGAGCGCCTGGGCAAGGACCCGCTGGAGCTCAAAGAGCGGTTCCGGGGCAGTTTCCTTGACTACGGGGATGAGCGGCTGACCGAGGTGGCCAAGGGATATGCCATGCAGGCAGTCTTCTACGCGCTCACCGGCGAGCCCTTCTGCCAGGATAAGGGCTGCCGGCTGTATAACGCCCACTGGCAGGAGGAGATGCTCTTCGCCCAGCTGGAGAGCGGATACGAGTTCTGCCCGCGGCATGCCGAGGTCTTGAGACACTGGAGGACAAAATGAACCGGAGGCAGGAGATTGACCTAGTGCTGGGCAACCTGGCGGCGGCCGTGGCACAGCTGGAGGCATGCCCAGAATTTGCCGCCCTCATCCCTGAGGTAAGGGTGAATCTGGTTTACGCCCCACGGCAGGCCACCACCCCCAAGGAGGTGGCCGCCATTGAGGGGAGGATAACAGTGGTCCAGGGTATGCCCCACGCCTCAGGTATGCCCGCCCTGGGGGTTTCAGACCATCTGGCCCGGCGCATAATTGAGGTGCGCAAATACGCCCCTGAGATCAACGCCGCCCTCAACTTCAAATGTGACGAAGTGGTGATTGAAGTGGTGCAGGAGTACTGCTCCCAGCGAGGGCTCCTCTTCGGCTGGCTTGACCGAAGCGATGAACCCGCCGAGATGGCCGAGCGTGACGGAAGCTCCATGCCCTGGAAGGTAAAGCAGCTGGTCACTAAATACGGTGCCGTGCCCCGGCTCTTCTACGAGGGAGCGGGCTGGGGAAAGGAGCCTCTCTTTCTGGCGCTGGGTAACGACGCGGTTGAAGTTGCCACCATGGCCATAGAGATAGCCCGCCGCTACCAGGCACGGACCAGCGGCTAGAAAGCCCCCGAACTGGGCGAGCCTCTCTATTGTGATTTCTCGTGATAAGGGCTATAATTTTAGCCAAACTCACCCCCAGCATCATCCAGAGAGATTTCAATCTAGGAAGGAAACTTTCAAGATGGCCAGTGAGCGCACAGCCAAGCTGAAAAAACGAACTTCAAAGCAGGTAGACCAGGTCTCCGATGTGGGCTTCGCCAAGTTCCTGAACCTGTTTCATTCGGTGGGCAAAGAGGGGCTTATCTCTTTGAGCGTGGGCGAGCCTGATTTTGCCACCCCGTGGCACATCTGTGAGGCTGGCATTGAGGCGCTGAAACAAGGCATCACCAGCTACACCCCGACCGCCGGATTCCCCGAGCTACGCCAGGCTATAGCCCAGCATCTGGAGAAACGCTATGGCATAAGATATGACCCTGAGACCGAGATAGTCATCACTGTGGGCTCAAGCCAGGCCATGGACCTGGCCTTCCGCACCATCCTGGACCCCGGCGATGAGGTCATCATGTCCGACCCGTACTACGTCTGCTACCCGTCCTGCATCTACTTAGCCCATGGCGTCCCGGTGCCGGTACCGACGACGCCGGAGAGCGGTTTCAAGCTGGGAGCAGAGCAGATTGAGGCCGCAATTACCCCGAGGACCAAGGTGCTCCTCCTGGGCTACCCGGCCAATCCCACCGGCACCCAGATGTGCCAGGAGGAGCTGGCCGAGATCGCCAGGGTGGTGGAGAAACATGACCTGCTGGTCATTTCGGATGAAATCTACAGCCGCCTGACCTACGGGATGGAGCACACCTGCTTTGCCAGCCTGCCCGGGATGAAGGAGCGCACCATCCTCCTTGACGGCTTCTCCAAAGCCTACGCCATGACCGGCTGGCGTCTGGGCTACGCCGCTGGCCCGGCCGAGCTCATCGCGGCCATAACCAAGGTGCATCAGCACACCATGCTCAGCCCGCCCAGCATGGCCCAGATGGCCGCCCTGGAAGCCCTCCAGCACGGCGAGGAAGATGTCAAGCGGATGGTGGCGGAGTATGACCAGCGCCGCAAGGTGATCGTCAGCGGCCTCAACCAGATAGGGCTGGCCTGCCACGAGCCCAAGGGCGCCTTCTACGCCTTCCCCTCCATCCAAGTCACCGGGCTCAGCTCAGAGGAGTTCACCGAGAAGCTCCTCCTTGAGGAAAAAGTGGTGGTCATGCCCGGCAACCTCTTCGGACGGCAGGGCGAGGGTTTTGTGCGCTGCTGCTACGCCACCTCTCTCCCTGACATTGAGGAGGCCTTAAAAAGAATGGCTCGCTTCGTCGAGCGCTACCGAAATAGAGCGTGAGGTGGAGAAAGATGAACAAAATACTCCTTATCTGGAATCTGCTGCTAACCCTGCTGCTTATCGGGATAATCATCAATGGCTGCGGCCCCCAGTATGACCTCTCCGCAGAGATAAAGGCCAACCGAGAGGCCATTGAACAGCTCACCACCTCGGTCAATTCCAACCGGGAGGCCATCAACAAGAATAATAAGGCCATTCTGGCCAACAAAGTGGCCATTGAGTCCTTCGCCCAAACCACGCAAACGGCCATCAACGCCCTGGAGGCCTCGCTGACCTCATACATCGAACAGTACGTTCAGACGTACGTAGACCAAGCGGTGGGCACAAAGTAGGCCGTCTCATTCGCTTAAAAAGCCAAGCCCGCAGATTTCCGGGGTATCTCCTTCCCCGGTAAAGCGCCCTTGTATGCCCGATTTTGCCCCGCTATGACCAATTAACTATACTCGGCGTGACTAAAGTACTACGGTTTGGCGTATCTTTTCCCCCTATAAAGCAAGCATAATAGAGCTAGGGAGTGCACGTACTCCTGCACTAGAGAAATAGTACCGGTGGTATATAGGCAAACCGGCTTGAAAGCCCGCCTTTGCCTGGGGTACCTGTGTGCCACGAGGTGCCAAAGTGAAAGCCACCATGCACAAGATGAAAGAAAACTGGACAGAAGAGCAACTGGTAAGCAAACTGGCGCAACTACGCCAGCGGGTGGCTGAGCTGGAGGCGGCGGAAGCTGAGCACAGGCAGGTGGAGGCGGGGATGGAGCGAGCCGCCAAAGAGTGGCGGACGACTTTTGACGCCATCTCAGATTGGATCTCAATTCATGACCTAAATTTCAAGATTACCCGGGTAAATCTGGCCTTTGCCCGAGCCTTCAAGCAGAGCCCCAAAGAGCTCATCGGCCAGACCTGTTACCGCCTTATCCATGGCTCCAATGCGCCCTGCCCCAATTGCCCTCATAAGCTGACCGTTGAGACAGGAAAGCCACACGCTGCGGAATTCTTTGAGCCCCACCTGGGCGTTTACCTAGAGGTATCCACCTCCCCCATATTCAGTGAGAAAGGCGACGTCACCGGCTGCGTACACATCGCCAAAAATATCACCCAGCGCAAGCGGATGGAGGAGGAGCTGCGGGAGCGGGAGGAGAAATATCGCGGCATCTTCGAGAAGGCTCCGGTGTCAATCATCGTGACGGATAAAGATGGCCAGATAATTGACGTCAACCCCTACCATATAGCTGTCATCGGCAAGGGCAGAACCACCAAGGAAGACTACGTCGGGAAAAATGTGCTAACCCATCCCGTCACCGTGCGTGCTGGGCTCTCCGCGACGTATAAAAAGACGCTCCGGGGAAGGCCCATCGAGGTAAAGGAGGCGCATTTCCCCATCACCACCGGGGGGACTGAGGCATATCTTACCATCAAGGGCGTTCCCCTGTTCAAGGGAAATGCGGTAAACGGTGCCATCTTCATCACGGAAGACATCACCGAGCGCAAGAATGCGGAAAACGCCTTGCGTGACTCAGAGGCCCGCTATGAGGCCCTGGTGAACCTGGGCAGCGCCGTGGGCGAAGCCATCATCATGGTGCAGGATACAGATAAGGGATATGGCATGCTCACCTTTGCCAATGACCAGATGGTGCTGCTTACCGGTTACAGCAAGCCCCGATTACTGAATATGTCATGGTTCGACCTCGTCCACCCGAGATACCGGGAGGAAGTCATAAACCGCTACCAGCGACGCATGCGCGGTGAGCTGATTCCGGGGCTTTTTGAGAGCTCCATAGTCAGGAAGGATGGCACCGAGGTTCCGGTTGAGCTGGTAGCCACCACGGTAAAGTATAAAGGGCAGCCCGCCACCGTGGTCTATATCAGAGACATCACCGAGCGCAAGAAAATGCAGGAGCAGCTCATCCTCACCGACCGGCTGGCCTCCCTCGGCGAGCTGGTTTCAGGGATAGCCCACGAGCTCAATAACCCCCTGACCAGCATCATCGGCTTCGCCGAACTCATGCTGAGCCGAGATGTCCCCCAAGATATGAGAGAGGATATCATGGTCATCCACAGGGAAGCCAAACGCACCGCCAAGGTGGTGAGAAGCCTGCTCACCTTCGCCCGAAGGCATGAGACAGAAAGCCACCTGGTGAACATCAACAAGGAAATCCAGACAGTCCTGGAGCTGCGCGCCTACGAGCAGAAGGTAAACAGAATCCGCGTCAATACTCGCTTTGCCCCCGACCTGCCCGAGGTCATGGCGGACAGCTTTCAACTGCAGCAGGTGTTTCTCAATATCATCATCAACGCCGAATACTTCATGATTGAGGCACACGGGGGCGGCACCCTCACCATCACCACCGAGCGGGTGGGAGATATTATCCGGGCCAGTTTCGCCGATGACGGCCCGGGCATCCCCAAAGAGAACCTAGGCCGCCTCTTTGACCCCTTCTTCACCACCAAGGAGGTGGGCAAGGGCACTGGTCTGGGACTAAGCATCTGCCATGGAATAATAGCTGAACATGGCGGCCGTCTATACGCCGAAAGCGAGCCAGGCAAGGGAGCTACCTTTACTGTGGAGCTGCCGGCAAATCAGGGAGGTGATAAAAAATGAGTGAGAAGGTGGAAAAGGCTGGCAGCGCCAGGAAAGTGCTGGTAGTGGAAGATGAGCCAGCCATCTCCGAGGTCTGCCGGCGCGTGCTCACCGAGCAAGGCTGGGAGGTGGACATCGCCACCAATGGCAGGATAGCCCAGGGCATGATAAGGAAAACTAGCTATTACCTCTGCCTGATTGATATCAGGACGCCAGCCATGAACGGCAAGGAACTCTACCAGTGGCTGCTGGAAGAGCACCCTGCCCTAGCCAGGCGCGTGGTCTTCACCACCGGGGATGTCATGGGCGGTGAGATTCAGAGCTTTCTGGAAAAGGCGGCCCGACCATTCCTCCCCAAACCCTTCACCCCTGAGGAGCTGATGACCATCATGAAACACGCGGAAAGAGGCCAAGCCGCCGAGGACTGGGGCAGGAACCCTGCCCTTAAGCCATAGCTTGCGCAAAGCACTTCAAGCATTTGCCCCATCCACCCCTTTTCAAAAACCCCAAAACCGCTGCGGAGTTGACAACCACCACGTTAAGCGATAGCATTTCCTATGAAAGCGCACTTTGGCTCAAGTGTGCTCTGCTTCCGCTGGTTAATACAATGCGGAGGGGTGGAGATGAAGGACGAAGATAAGACCAGAGAGCAGCTGCTAAGGGAGCTGGCGCAGCTACGCCAGCGCCTCGGCGAACTGGAGCAAGCTAATAAGGCCCTGCTTGAGAGTGAGAACGAGTACCGCACCATCTTTGAAACCACCACTGCCGCCAACATCGTAATCGAAGAGGACACTACCATCTCTCTGGTCAATAGACAGGCGGAAAAGCTCTCCGGTTACTCCAAAGAGGAGATAGAGGGGAAGAAGAGCTGGATGGAGTTCGTCGCTAGCGGCGACCTAGAGCGGATGCGGGATTACCATCGCCTGCGGCGCGCTGACCCAGATGCCGCACCCAAGCAGTACGAATTCCGCTTCATTGACCGAAACGGCGATGTCCGGGACGTGCTGGTCAACGTTGACCTTATCCCGGGGACCAAGCGGAGCGTGGCCTCCCTCATTGACATCACCGAGCGCAAGCGCGCCGAGGAGGAACTCAGGAAGTTCAAAACCATCGCTGACCAGGCTCCTTACGGCGTAACCATAAGCACCATAGAGGGAGAGCTAGTCTACGTCAACAAGAGCTACGCCGAGATGCACGGATATTCGCCAGAGGAGCTAATCGGCAAGCACTTCTCCGTCCTCTACACTAAAGAGCAGATGAAGACCGTGCGCCAATTAAGAGAACGCCTGCTGCGGGAGGGCAGCTTCCCTGGGGAAGAGGTATGGCACAAGCGAAAAGACGGCACGGTCTTCCCCACCCTGATGAGCGCCCATCTGGTGAGGGATGAGAGGGGAACCCCACTGTATCTCACCGCCTCAGTGCTTGACATCACCGAGCGCAAGCGGATGGAGGAGGAGGTTCTCAAATTCAAAGCCATTTCTGACCAGGCTGGCTACGGCGCCTCCATCACCACCCTGGAGGGAGAGTTCACCTACGTTAATGACGCTTATGCCCGTATGCACGGCTATGAGCCAAGCGAACTGATCGGCAAACACTACTCCTTGCTCTATACTGATGAGTCCCTAAGATACCTGGAGAAGGTAAGAAGTGAGCAAATCCTAAAAGGCAAGTTTGTCACCATAGAGCTATGGCGCAAGCGCAAAGACGGGACCGTCTTTCCCTCTTTGACCACTGCCGGCAGCATTAAAGATGAGAAAGGCGCTCTCCTATTTACCGTGGCCATAACCATCGACATCACCGAGCGCAAAAAGATGGAGGAGGCGCTGCAACGCAGCGAGGAGAGGTTCCGAGAACTCGCCGAGCTACTCCCAGAGACCATCTTTGAAACCGATAGAGAGGGTAAGCTCACCTTCGCCAACCGCAACGCCCTCAACATCTTCGGCTACTCCCAGGAGGATATCGATGCCGGGCTGGACTCCGTCCAGATGCTGGTCCCCGAGGACCGGCCCAGAGCCAGAGAAAACCTGAAGCGGATACTGAATAGAGAGAATCTGGGCTGCATTCAGTACACCGCGCAGAGAAAAGATGGCTCCAGCTTCCCCGCCCTCATCTATTCCTGCCCCATCATCCGCGAGGACGAGGTGACCGGCATCAGGGGCATCCTCACCGATATCAGTGAACAGGAGAAAATACAGGAGCAACTCATCCTCGCCGACCGGTTGGCCTCCCTCGGTGAGCTGGCCTCGGGGATAGCCCATGAGCTCAATAACCCCCTGACCAGCATCGTCGGCTTCTCCGACCTCCTATCGGGCGAGGACCTCCCCGAGCGCGTCAAGGAAGACCTCAAGGTGATCAATAAAGAAGCCCACCGCGCCGCCGGGATAGTCAAAAATCTCCTCGCCTTCGCCCGAAAACACCCAGAAACGAAGGAGCCGGTGGACATAAACGAGGTGATACGGCAGGTGCTGGAGCTGCGCGCCTACGAGCAGAAGGTGCACAATATCGAGGTCAAGACCCACCTCGCCCCCGACCTGCCCAAGGTCATGGCCAACGCCTTTCAGCTCCAGCAGGTCTTCTTGAACATCATCATCAACGCCGAATACTTCATGATTGAGGCACACAAGAGAGGCACCCTCACCATCACCACCGAGCGAGTGGGAGATATTGTCCGGGCCAGCTTCGCCGATGATGGCCCGGGCATCCCCAAAGAGAACCTGCGGCGGATATTCAACCCCTTCTTCACCACCAAGGAGGTGGGCAAGGGCACCGGCCTGGGACTGAGCATCTGCCACGGAATAGTAGCTGAACATGGCGGCCGGATATACGCCGAAAGCGAGCTGGGCAAGGGGGCTACCTTTACCGTGGAACTGCCCGTGGCGGGCAGCGACGAGGGAGGAGAAGGGAAATGAAAGAGGTAAATAGCGCCAGAAAGGCGCTGGTAGTGGAAGATGAGCCAGCCATCTCCGAGCTGTGCTCGCGCGTGCTCACCGAGCAAGGCTGGGAGGTGGACATCGCTGCCAATGGCAAGATAGCTCAGGGCCTGATAGAGAAAGCCAGCTACGAGCTCTGCCTGATTGACATCAGGACGCCAGCCATGAATGGCAAGGAACTCTATCAGTGGCTGCTGGAGAAACACCCTGCTCTAGCCAGGCGCGTGGTCTTCACCACCGGCAGCCTGCTGGGGGAGGAAACCATGGCCTTTACCAAGCAAACCGGCCGGCCACTTCTGCCCAAGCCATTCACCCCAGAGGAACTGAAGGCCATCGTGGTGGAAACTCTAAAGGAGGTAGCCAAATGAAGGAAGAGCAGGTGAGAATTTTGGTGGTTGATGATGAGGAGGGAGTGCGCAACCTCCTCCAGCGCATCCTGCAGGAAAGAGGCTATGATGTGCTCACCGCCGCGGATGGTGAGGAGGCCCTCTATGTCGTCTCGCAAGGAGAGGCTGACGTGGTGCTCCTTGATATTAAAATGCCCGGCATGTCTGGACTGGAAGTGCTGGACGAGCTGGCTGCCCAGTACCCTGATACCTGCGTGGTCATGGTAACCGCCGTTGCCGATACCGAGACCGCGGTGAGCGCCCTAAAACGAGGCGCCTATGACTACATCACCAAGCCCTTTAACCGGGATAGCGTGATACAGAAGGTGCAGGAAGCCATCCAGAAGTGGAGCCAGCGCCTGCAGGACAAACGCCGCTACCTCCAGCTCAAGGAAAGCTTTACCGAGCAGACCAAGCGAATGCAGGAGCAGTTTGCCGAGCTGGTCAACAGCCTGGCCCGGGAGCATCGGCTGCTCCACGAGCTGGCGGCAAGACAAGGTAAGGCCGGCAAGGCGCTGCTCTCAGAGCTTCCCCAGGAACTGCAGGAGCCGATGGCCTCGGTTGAAGAGTTCAGAAACGCCCTGCTCAGAATCCTGAAGAAGGGATGACGGGGCCTTAAACCTCGGAGGCAAATTCATGGTCAAAACACGCATCTTGGTCGTTGATGATGAGCTCAGCATTATCAAATTCCTCCGCGCCAACCTTGAGGCCAGAGGCTATGAGGTGCTCACCGCCATGGACGGCGCTCAGGCCCTCCAGGTCATCGAGATGGAGCTCCCTGACCTGGTCATCCTGGATATCATGATGCCCAAAATGGATGGCTTCGAGGTCTGCCGCCGGCTGCGCGAATGGTCGCAGATCCCCATCATCATGCTCAGCGCCCGGGGGGATGAGGAGGACAAGGTGAAATGCCTCAACCTCGGTGCCGATGACTACATCACCAAACCCTTCAGCGCCAGCGAACTCACCGCCCGGGTCAGCGCCGTGCTCCGCCGCACCCAGAAGGCCACCCCCACCCAGCCCTTCTTCGCCTCCGGCGACCTTAAGATCGACTTCGCCAAGCGGCAGGTAACCATGGCCGGCCGGGAAGTTAAGCTCACCCCCACGGAATACGCCCTTCTCCAGGAGCTCACCCTCAACGCGGGCAAGGTCCTCACCCATACCCATCTGCTGAACAAGGTATGGGGGCCGGAATATCAGGACGAGAGAGAGTACCTGCACGTTTTTATCCGCCGCCTGCGGGCCAAACTTGAGCCTGAGCCAACCAATCCCAGCTACATCCTGACCGTGCCCGGCGTTGGCTACCTGTTCCGAGATTCAACATAATCTCTAGCCCTCGCCCGAGATAGACGTCCCCAAGAGCCAGGCACCCCAAAAGGGTGCCTTTTTTATTGCCCTTATTACCCCTTTAAAGAACGTTTAGAAAATGTTTAGAACCCCCCTTAGATTTTTAGCCGTTGTTTCGCATCCTAGCTATATCCTGAAGCTAGATAAAGCAAAAGGAGATAACTAGGATGAACGGCAAACTAAGAAACAAATGGACCAAGCGGCTCTTCCCCTTCTTCGCCCTGGTGCTGCTGCTTCTTCCCTGGTCAACGGCCTATGCTGTTGACGACAATGCGGCGGCCAGCCAGGAACTGATTCGGATAGAGGTCGCCGAGCTTCCGGAGGCGCCATCTTACACCGTCTTCGGGCGCGCCTTGGGCGGCGTCAGCAACCCCCAAGACCTCTTCTACATTGACGCCACCGATAACCCGGCCGACATGGTGGCCACCCTCTACCTCATCAACACCCAAAAGCTCATCAACTACTACTCATACCTCATCCTCCACGTCGGGGTCTACGTGGAGAGGCAAGGCGAATGGGAGAAAGCAACCGGGAGCGACGGCAAGCCGCTCTCCGACATCATCATCTCCCTGCGCAATGGGCAGGCGAGCTTCACCCTGCCTGGCCTAGCCAAGTACAAGGTCACCATTGACAGCGGCGGCTTTTACAGCCCCAGCGTCAGGAACGCTGACCCAGAAAGCTTATCGCCCCAGTTTTACCTGGAGGTGCGCTAGAGGCCCAACTCAGAGAGGAGGTACAGGAAAATGGCAGTAGTCTGGAATGGTAACGGAGGCTCCTATCAAGAACACGATGAGCGGATGAGATGGTTCCGCAGGTCCCATGCCAGCGTCGCCATGGCCAGCGCTCCAAGGGAGGAGGGGCCTTCTCTTGCCGAAAGCACCCGCCCCTTATCCCTGGGCGAGGTCATCGTTGAGCTCGGGGGGACAAGACTCTCCAGCGCTAGCTCGGAATGGTCAAACCTGATGCTTCTACCCCGGGTAGCCCGCTACAAGCTTTCGCCAAACTAGGGAGAAAAGACTAAATACGGGGGACTTTGGAGATGAAGAGGCGCCCCTACATAATGGCAGTGGATGATGAACAGGAGATACTGACGCTGCTTAAGCGCAGTCTGGAGCCAGAAGGCTATGAGGTGGCCCTCGCCTGCGACGGCCGCTCCGCCCTGGCACTGATGGAAAAGCGTCAGCCAGACCTCATCATCCTGGATATCATGATGCCTGACCTCAACGGCTTTCAGGTTCTCAGCCTCATCCGGCAGCGCTCCAGCGCTCCGGTAATCATGCTCACGGGAAAAGGTGAGGTGACCACCCTGCGCGATGCCCTGCTTCTGGGTGCCGATGACTTCGTGCGTAAGCCGTTCTACATCAAGGAGCTTCTGGCTCGCGTCAAAGCCAAACTGAGACGCGCCGGCTTCCCCGAAGCCAACAGCCAAGAGTAGAAAGGAGTTGTATTATGAGCAGCAAAGGTATAAGAGTAATCAGTTGCCCCATCGGGCTGGAGTACTGCTATCAGTCCTGCCGCTTCCGCCGTGGTACCTGCTGTTACTTTGCCAGCGAGCGCGGCAGGGAGATACCAGAACTCAAAAAGGAAAAGGACAGCCATCACCTTGAATGGAAGGACACCCGCGACAAGAGCTGGATACCCTGCCCAGCCTCCTCAACAATCTCACTCCAGTGAGACTAGCCGGACCCGGCACTCAACAATGGCTGGTCTTCCCTCCAGCTACGTCTGGCGTATTCTGCCCCAGAAGTGCCAGACCACGCCCACCCCAATGAGCACCCCGGATACAATCAGCAGACCAAGCGCCTGACCTCTAAGCCCCCCGATGAAGCTATCAATGGCATTTTGCGCTAGGCTAACGCCCTTCTCCGCCGCCAGCGCCTGGAAGCCGCTGACCTGGCCCACGGCTGACATCAGGGCCTCATCTATCCTCGGCTGCGCCATCGCCGAGAACAGAGGTCCAAAGGCAAGGTAAGCTAGAACAGCCATCGCCGCCAGCACTACCGCTGCCCAGAGTAGCCTAGCGCTCCACCGCCGGCTTCCCAGCACCCCGATGGCGAGTAGCAGGAGCGCCGGGATGACCCACGCCGCCATCAGCCACCGGCGCACCATCCCCAGCGTGGAGCGTGCCTGTTCCAAGGTACCCAGCTGCTCACTCCCTATACCCTGGCGCAGGTCCTGGTCAGTGAAAATAAGCCCGGTGGCTATCCACCGCCGCACCTTCTCAACCGTTTCGTAGTCTGGGCCCAGGTTCTCCCTGAGGTCCTCGCTGGTAAAGACCAGCCCCGTCTGCACCCATTCCCGGGCCTTCTCCAGAAAATCTTCCTCACCTTCGCCACCAAACATCTGGCGCAGTTCGGCCTCGGACAGCGTCCACTGGTCTGGAACCCACATGTCCACCAGCGGGATGAGCATGAGCTCAAAGTCAATACCCACCAGCTCCTTGAACTCCTGGTAAGACATGCCCGGGGGCTTGCACTCAGGGATGGTCTCCAGCGGCGCCTTGGCCAAAAGCTCCCAGAGATGCCCTGAGGTGCACTCGGGAAGGGAATCAAAAATGCTCTCCAGCTTCTGGTCAGCTAGTTCCCCCAGCGCTCTAGCTATGGCTGGCTTGCGCTCGCCCAGAGGTATAGTCACCTCCAGAGTTTCACTTTCACCCTTGAGGTAGGAGAAGAGCTGGGCCAAGATATCGCTCACCCTCGCCTGATACCACTCAAGCGGCATGGTCTCCCTCACCGCGGCCAGGACCTCTTCGCTAGTGAGGCTCAAGCCGATGGGAAGCTGCGCCATCTCTCCGGTGCTCTGCTCTATGACTGGCGCCAGCGCCACTTCAAAGAGGCGCTCATAGCTCTCCGCACGCCCGAGCATATCCGCCAGAACCTCCTCCAGAGCATCCAGCCGGTCTATTATCTCTATCCGCACCGTAAATCGCTCGGTGTCTCCGGTGAAGTAGGGCACCACCTCATCAATGGCCGCATCTACCTGTCTCAAGACCCACGCTTCAGGCAGCACCGTGCGCAATACCCTCTCCATCTCCTCCACACTGAAAGCGAAGAACGGAGGTAGCTCCGCGTCGGCCTCAAGCTTGGCGATAATAAGCCCGATTATCCCGTCATAGAGTTCCGAGAAGATTTCTTCCTTATGTAAAGTGTCTTTTAGCGCCTGGGCTCCAGCCTCCACCCTATCCTTGAGGGTGATATTCACCTGGAAACCTTCAGTATCCCCCCAGAGATAAGGCACCACCTGTTCTATCGTCTGCTCCACCTGAGCCTCAAGCCACTCCGGAGGCAGCGTCTGCTCCGCTATCCCCATGATATGGGGTTTAAGCTGGGAGATATCCAGGCCAATGTCCGCGTCACCGAGCTCAGTCTCCTCCAAGGCGGCGGGCAAGACCTCAGTATAGATGAAATTATAGATATCCGCCTGGCGCAGCTGCTCATTATAGAAATCAGGGTTTCCCACGGTGGCGTTGACGCGGAAGACGACGAGTAGCAGGATGGAAAGGATGATAAAGAGAAGCGCCAGCGGCAGGATAATGGCTCTGCGTAACCACATCATAATAATACTAGCCTCAATCGCTTTTCAGCTGGTGAAATAGTTTAACCACATGGCCGCCAAAAGGTCAAACCAAAAAGCGCCAGCATATTGACAAAGGGAGCCTAGGTAGCTAAAGTATCCGAGGAATGCTTAACTGGGAGGCATAAACTATGGCAAAATGTCGCGCTTGGGTGATACATGAGCCGGGCAAGATAGTGATGGAAGAGTTTGAGCTACCCAAGGTGGCCGAGGACGGGGCGCTGCTCAAAGTTGAGGCCTGCGGTATCTGCGGTACAGACAAGCACATCTACCTCGGTCACTTCCCCACCGACCAGTATCCCTTCATCATGGGGCATGAATTCATCGGCACCATCGTGGAGCTGGGCAGCCGGGCCAACGAGACCATGGCCGTCTTTGGTGGTACCTTACAGGTTGGTGACCGGGTGGCCGTGGCCCCCAGCTCCATGGGCTGTGGCTACTGTTATTTCTGCCTGCACTCGCCGCATCGCCAGGCCCTCTGCTCCAACCGGAGCATGATCTACGGATTTATCTCCACCCGCAAAGCCCCGGGCCTCTGGGGTGGCTACTCAGAATACGTTTATATCGTCCCCAGAAGCTATGTCTTCAAGCTCCCCAAAGACATGCCCATGAAGCGGGCCATCCTCACCGAACCAGGAGCAACTGGGCTGAGAGCCGTGGACCGGGCCCTGAATACCGGAGAGCCTTTCTTAAGCCAGGGGCTCAGCGTGGGGCGCAGCGTCATGGTGCTGGGGGCTGGCCCCATTGGTCTCCTGATAATCTCCGCCTTCCGCTACAGCGGAGCTGGCCTGATTATCTCCCAGGACTTATTCCCCAGCCGGCTGAACATGGCCAAGCGCCTGGGCGCTGACCTCCTCATTGACGGCAACCTGCCCTTTGCAGCGCGCCTAGAGCAGGTGCGCCAGGCCACCGATGGCGTCGGGCCAGACATCGTGGTTGAGGCCGCCGGCTCCCCGGCCGCCTTCCGCGAGGCCCTGGACTTCACCCGCCGGGGCGGCAAACTGATTGAGGCCGGAAACTTCACCGATGCCGGGCCAGTTGAGATAAAGCCCTTCGCCATCTGCTTCCAGGACCTGGACATCCTCGGCTGCCGCTACTCCCCGCTCCTGTTCAAAGACGTTATCTCCATGCACCAGAGAACATGGCTCCCCGTGGAAGAGGTGGTGACCCATGTCTTCCCGCTTGAGGAGCTCCCCAAAGCACTGGAGGTAACCGGTTCCAAGGACGCCGGGAAGGTGGTCATCACCCCGTAAACAGAAAGGCTGCCCAGACCGGGACCAGTGATATAAAGGGTATAATATGGTTAATATGCCAGTCACCCGCCGGGCCTAGGGGAAAAGGCTTATCCCGAGGCGCCCAGCTCCAGACTGCGCAGCCAGCCGACTTCGTCCTTCTTCACATCCAGAATGACGAAGGTCTCGCTCTTCCTTATCCCCGGAACCTTGGCCAGATAATCCTTGACGAACTGGGTGAGCTCGCCTGAGGAGTGAAACCAGGTCCCGATGAAGATATCATGGTTACCGGTGCACAGCGAGACGTAGCGCACGTTGGGGCAGAGGGCCAGCGATTCTGAGATTTTGTCTATGCTCCCCAAATCCACTTCCAGGGCGATGATGGCGATGATATTATACCCCAGCTTGGCCGGATTCAGTATGGCGGTGAAAGTGATGATGCCCTGCTCCTCCAGGTGCTGAATCCGGCGCCGGATGGTGGTCTCGCTGACTTTGAGCTTGCGAGATAGCTCAGCGCTGGTCTGTCGGGCATCCCTGGCCAGTTCAGTTATCAGGCGCTGGTCGAGCTCATCCATTGCGCCATTAGTATGGCACGGGATGCTGCCCCTGTCAACCATCACCCCCGGAAGATAGGGCTAAATCCAAAAATTTCAAAGAGGCTGACCCCTTGCTGTTTTTGAACATGCCTTTGGCTCGGTCTAGGCGAATTACGACATTAAGCTGGGAAAAAACGCAGAGAACAGACATTATTTTCAAAAATTCCGCCTTTTCCCGCCACTTTTCGCACCTTGACAGTGCCCTGACGGCGACCATAATGGAACTAGAGGGAGTATTATCCCCGGTGGAGCGGTGAAAGGGGGCTTTGAAGACATGGAAGCGCCGCAGCACTCTGGTTCCTCCTATATCGTCATCGATGCCGAGCGATGCAAGGGATGTCACCTCTGCGTCTCTGTCTGCCCCAAGGGGATAATCGCCCCCGCCTCCTACACCAACCAAAAGGGGTATATCCTGGCGGAGGTCATCGCGGCCAAGGCCCAAGAGTGCACCGGCTGTACCGCCTGCGCCCTTATCTGTCCTGACGCTGCCATTTCCGTATACCGCCACAGCCGGGTTTTGAGCCCGGCGGCCCGGTAATCACTCGCCATTTGCGGAGCGGCCTGATGCCAAAAAAGATTCTCATGGCCGGCAACATCGCCATCGCCGAGGGCGCTATCCTAGCTGGCTGCCAAGCCTACTTTGGCTACCCCATCACGCCCCAGAATGAGCTCCTGGAACACATGGCAAAGCGCATGCCTGAGGAGGGGCGAGTCTTTGTGCAGACGGAGAGCGAGCTGGCGGCGATCAGCATGCTCTATGGGGCCGCCGCCGCCGGCTGCCGGGCGATGACCTCAACCTCCAGTCCCGGATTTAGCCTGCAGCAGGAGGGCATCTCCTACATGGCAGGCGCCGAGCTGCCGGCGGTGCTCGTCAACGTGATGCGGGGTGGCCCCGGGCTGGGCAACATCGGCGGCGCCCAGGGAGACTACTTCCAGGCCACCAAAGGCGGTGGTCACGGCGATTACCGCCTAATCAACCTGGCGCCAGCCTCAGCCCAGGAGATGATGGACCTCACCATGCTGGCCTTTGAGCTGGCGGACAAATACCGTAACCCGGTGGTGCTGCTGACAGACGGCTTTCTGGGCCAGGCCATGGAGCCGGTGATAATACGCCAGCCGGTCACTGAGTTGCCCGATAAGCCCTGGGCCATCACCGGAGCCGCCGGCCGCCCCAAGAACGTGATCAACTCCTTTGAGATGGAGCCGGCCAATTTTCAACCCCGGGTAAGCCTTTTGCTCCAGAAATTTGAGCGGATAAAGCAGAATGAGGTTCGCTACCAAGGCATTCATCTGGATGATGCTTCCCTCGTGATAGTGGCTTACGGGAGCGCCAGCCGCTCGGCACTCACCGCCCTAAAGATGGCGCGCCAGAAGGGGCTGCGGGTGGGGTTACTGCGCCCCATCACCCTCTTTCCCTTCCCCTACCAGATACTAGCTGACCTCGCCCAGAAGGTGAGCGATTTCCTGGTGGCAGAGCTGAGCTCTGGTCAGTTCATTGAAGACGTCAAACTGGCGGTGGGCCTGGATAAACGGGTGGAGCTAGCGAGTCAATACGGCGGTGTGCCGCTTGCGCCCGAGACAATACTGGAAACCATAGAGAGGATGTCAAAAGTAACTATTGGCAGGTAGGATGATGACACTGGACACCCCAGAACTGGATACCGTGCTCTACCACAAGCCCGAAGCCCTGGAGGATTATCCCTTCCACTTCTGCCCCGGCTGCGGACACGGCATCGTGTTTCGTCTCATCGCCGAGGTGATCGATGAGCTCAAAATCAAGGAGAGGGCGGTGTGCGTGGCCTCCATTGGCTGCACGGTAACCTCCTATCACTATTTCAACTTTGACGGCCTGGAATCGGCGCACGGGCGTGCCCCGGCGGTGGCCACCGCCATCAAGCGCTGCCGGCCCAACCTGGTTCCCTTCACCTATCAGGGAGACGGGGATCTAGCCGCCATCGGCACCGCCGAGATAGTGCACGCCTGCGCCCGTGGCGAGAATATCACCACCATATTCGCCAACAACGCCATCTATGGCATGACCGGTGGGCAGATGGCCCCCACCACCCTACTCGGCATGTACTCCACCTCCACCCCTGGGGGCCGTCAGCCCTCCCGGGCCGGCTACCCCATCCGCGTCTGCGAGATGCTCTCCACCCTGGACGGGCCAGCCTACGTCGCCCGGGTCTCGGTGCACAACCCAGCAGCGGTGCGCAAGGCCAAGCAAGCTATCAAACTTGCCTTCCGAGCCCAGCTGGCCAACCTGGGCATGTCGCTGGTGGAGGTGCTATCCCCCTGCCCCACCAACTGGCGGGTGGAGCCGGTGAAGGCGATGGACTGGCTGGTGGAGCACCTGCTGCCCCAGTACCCGCTGGGCGAGTACAAGGTTATCCCGGCCGTGGCCGACCTGAAGAAGGAGTCCCGCCGTGCATGAAGAGCTCATCATCGGGGGCTTCGGTGGTCAGGGGGTGCTGTTCATCGGCCGGCTGCTGGCCGAGGCAGCCTTCCGGGAGGGACATGAGGTGGTCTTCATGCCCTCCTATGGGGCGGAGAAGCGGGGAGGCACGGTCTGGTGCCATGTCACCATCTCCGATGAGGAGATAGGCTCTCTATTTATCACCAAGCCCACCATGGCCATCGCCATGAACTCGGCATCTCTAATTAAACTAGAGCCCATGATGAAGCCGGAGAGCCTGCTCGTGGTCAACCAGTCGCTGGCCCCCCAAGAGATAAGCCGGGCGGACATCCAGGTAGTCTCTGTGCCCGCCAATGACCTAGCTGCGGAGCTGGGGGATAGCTCGGTGAGCAACCTGGTGGCGCTAGGGGCGCTGCTAGCCGGCCGCCCCGTGGTGCCTCTAGCCAGCCTCACCACGGCGCTGGAAGGCATGCCCGCCAAAAACAAAGAGCTCCTCCAGCTGAACAAGCGGGCCCTTGAGGTGGGCTACACCCGGGCACAAAAGGACGCTGTGCCTCATGGCCGGAGGTAGGGAGGATGACCATGTTCAGCGATAAGACGCTGGATGAAGCGCGCCGCGGGATGGAGAGGTGGCGGGAGGAGGCCAGGAAATCCGCAGACAGGTTCCCGGAGCAAAAACTATTCTGCACCATCTCTGGCCTCCCGGTTGAGCCGGTATATACTCCGGAGAACATCAAGGACTCAGACTTTGCTGAAAGTATCGGCTATCCTGGCATGTACCCATTTACCAGGGGCTGCCAGGCCACCGGCTATCGGGGGAAGGTGTGGACCTTCCGCATGTTCTCCGGCCTGGGCACCGCTGAGGATACCAACCGGAGATGGCACCAGCTGCTCAAAGAGGGTGAAACGGGCTTGAGCACTGCCTTTGACTTCCCCACCCTCATGGGCTATGATTCCGATTCGCCCAGAGCCGTCTCTGAGGTGGGCAAGTGCGGCGTCGCCATTGACACCCTGGCTGACTTTGAAATCCTGACCCGGGGTATCCCCTTGGACAAGGTAACCACCTCCATGACCATCAATCCCCCAGCCAGCGTTCTCTGGGCGATGTACCTGGTGGCTGCGGAAAAGCAAGGGGTGAGCTGGGATAAGGTGGGCGGGACCATCCAAAACGATATGCTGAAAGAGTTCATCGCCCAGAAGACCTTTATGTGCCCCCCGGAGCCCTCCATCAGGCTCATCAGCGATACTATCGAGTTCGGCACCAAGTATGTCCCCCGCTGGAACACGATAAGCATCAGCGGCTATCACATGCGGGAGGCCGGGGCCACCGCGGTGCAGGAGCTGGCCTTCACCCTGGCTGACGGGATTGCCTACGTAGAGGATGTCATCAGGAGGAAGAAGCTGGAGGTTGACGCCTTCGCCCCCAGGCTCTCCTTCTTTTTTGACGCCCACATGGACTTCTTTGAGGAGATCGCCAAATTCAGGGCTGCCCGCAGGATGTGGGCCAAAATCATGAAGGAACGCTTCAAGGCAAAGAACCCCCGCTCCTGGTGGCTCAGGTTCCACACCCAGACTGCCGGCTGCTCCCTCACCCACCAGCAGCCATACAATAACATCGTCCGCACCACCATAGAGGCGCTGGCGGCAGTTCTAGGGGGGACGCAGTCTCTGCACACCAATTCCTTCGATGAGGAATTTGCCCTGCCCACGGAATTTGCCGCCACCATCGCCCTGCGCACCCAGCAGATCCTGGCGGAAGAGACCGGGGTTATCAACACCATAGACCCTCTGGCCGGCTCCTACTTTGTCGAGGCACTGACCAACCAGATAGAGGCGGAAGCCTGGAAGTATATTGAGAAGATCGATGAGATGGGGGGAATGCTGGCGGCGATCGCCCAGGGCTTCCCGCAGCGGGAGATCGCCAATGCCGCCTATGAGTTCAAACGCCAGGTGGATAGCCAAAAGAGAGTGGTGGTGGGGGTGAACAAATACGTGGCCAAAGAGGAAACCCCAGTTGAAATCCTGAAGATTGATGAAAGGGTGGAAGCGGAACAGGTAAAGCGACTGCGAGAAGTCAAGCGAACCAGGGATAACCGCAAGGTTGCCCAGACGCTGCGCGAGCTGCGCCGCGCCTGCCAAGGTGAGGAAAACGTCATGCCCTACGTCATTGAGGCGGTCCGAGCCTACGCCACCGAGCAGGAAATCTGCGATGTCTACCGCGAGGTCTTTGGCGAGTATCGAGACCCCGGCTTCTACTAAACCTAGGTGGCTTAAATGAAGCAAAAGAGGAAATTGAGAGTTTTGATTGCCAAGCTGGGCCTGGATGGCCATGACCGTGGCGCCAGAATCGTGGCCAGGGGATTTAGGGACGCCGGCTTTGAGGTCATCTATACCGGCGTGCACCAGACCCCAGAGCAGGTGGCCAACGCCGCCATCCAGGAGGATGTTGACCTAGTGGGCTTAAGCTGCCTCTCCGGCGCCCACCTATACCTTTTCCGTGAGGTGGTCAGACAGCTGAGAGAAAGGGGAGCAGATAACATCACCGTCATCGGCGGTGGCGTCATTCCCCAGGAGGATATTCCCAAACTGAAGGAAGCCGGCATTAAGGAGATATTTCTGCCCGGTACCCCTCTGGATGAGATACTTAAATGGACTGAAGAGAACGTCAAACCGGCGGGCTAGGCCCACTTCAGGACTACACGATCTCCTCTACCGCCTTGATCAATTTCTCCTCATTGGGCATCCAGAAGTCCTCCAGCACCACGCCGTAGGGAACTGGGGTATCCGGAGCATTCACCCTCTTTACCGGGGCATCAAGATAGTCAAAGGCCTCATCAGCCACGATGGCAGCAACCTGGGCAGCGAAGCTCCCCGTCTGGCATTCCTCAGTGAAGATGACGATTCGGCCCGTCTTCTTCACTGAGTTAAGCACGGTCTCCTTATCAAAGGGCACGATGGTGCGCGGGTCAATGATCTCTAGGCTGATGCCCTTTTCCTTCTCCAGCTTCTCGGCGGCGTTGAGGGCTCGGGTGACCATGTAGGCGGTGGCCACCACGGTGACGTCACCACCCTCACGCACAATGTTGGCCTGACCGAAGGGGATAAGATATTCCTCCTCCGGCACCTGGCTCTTGGGGCCGGCCCACATCAGCATCTTGTGCTCCAGGAAAATCACCGGGTTATCATCCCTGATGGCCGTTTTGAGCAAGCCCTTGGCGTCATAGGCGTTGGAAGGGAGCACAATCTTCAGCCCGGGGATGCTCATCAGCATCCCCTCTATGCTCTGGGAGTGCTGCGCCGCCTGCCGGCGCCCGGCGCCGGTGAGGGCATCCATGGTGAGCGGCATCTTGATTTTGCCCCCGAACATGTATTTCATCTTGGTCATCTGGTTCATTATCTCATCCCAGGCCACTCCCAGGAAGTCGGCAAACCTCATCCGCGCTATCGGCCTCATCCCGGTGATGGCGGCCCCAATGGCTGCCCCCAAGATAGCCGCCTCAGAAAGGGGGGTATCCCTCACTCTATCCACCCCGTATTTCTCATATAGACCCCCGATCTCCCCCATCAGACCTCCCATCTTGCCCACATCCTCCCCCAGGATGAAGACTGATGGGTCCCGTGCCATCTCCTCATCCAGAGCTTCACCTATCGCTTGGCGAAAGTTTATCTCTCTCACTTTTATCTCCTAAGAATAGACGTTTTTCAAGGCTTCCTCAGGCTCGGGGAAGGGACTCTCCAGGGCAAACTTCACCGCCTCATCCATCTCCTCTCGCGCCGCCTGGTCAATCTCCTCCGCCTCCTTTTCGGTGAGCACCTTCATCTTGATGAGCTTTTCCTTAAAATTATTGACGGGGTCTCGTTTGAGCCACTCCTCAACCTCCTCCTTGGGCCGGTAGGTGCCGGCGTCCCCCTCAAAGTGCCCGCGGAAACGGTAGGTCTTGGCCTCAATGAGCGTCGGGCCCTCACCCCGCCTTGCCCTGGCCACCGCTTCCCCGGCCGCTTCATACACCGCCATGACATCCATGCCATCCACCACCACGCCGGGAATGCCGTAGCCGGCAGCCCTATCGGCCACGTTGGGGACGGATAGAGAGCAGCTTGTGGGCACAGAAACCGCCCAGAGGTTATTCTCACAGACGAAGACCACCGGCAGGCACCACACCGAGGCTAAGTTTATCCCCTCATGGAACCTGCCGATGTTGGCGGCGCCATCGCCGAAGAAGCAGATGGTGACCTGGTCAGTGCCCCTCAATTTGGCGGAAAGACCGGCCCCGGTGGCGATGGGGATGCCTGAGCCCACGATGCCGGCAGCCCCCAGCATACCGATGTCCAGGCTAGCGATATGCATCGAGCCCCCTTTGCCCAGGCAGTAGCCGGTCTTCTTGGCAAAGAGCTCGGCCATCATTAGCCTAGGGTCCCCACCCTTGGCAATGAGGTGCCCGTGCCCGCGGTGGGTGCTCATGATGTAGTCGTCCTTCCTTAAATGCGCTATCGCCCCGGTGGCCACCGCCTCCTCCCCGATATACAGGTGCACGCTGCCGGGGATGTTCCCCTCAGCAAACTCCCGGGCCACCCTCTCCTCAAAGCGCCGGATGCGCACCATGGTGCGGTAAAGCTCCTTCAATTTTTCCTTTTCAATGGCCATATTATTCACCTTTCCGTTTTGATAAGGCTTCCTCGGCTGGAGATGAGCCCAGCCACCCAGAACTTCCCGGCATAATTATACACCCAGTCCCTCCCCAAGAGAAATGCCACTCAGCCTCTCAGCACCTTCTCTATTTCTGCCACCCCCTGATGGTTCCAGTTAGACCACCGTCCACCAGCAGGGTGGTCCCGTTGACGTATTTCGCCTCGTCAGAGGCCAGGAACAGGGCGGCATGGGCGGTATCCCAAGCATCACCTTGCTTGCCGGTGGGGGACATGGCATCCCGCCGCCGCCACATCTCCTCAATATCTCCTCCGGCCCAGGCATCCTTATTGTAAAATTCAGCCTGAGGGGTGCGCATCAGCCCGGGGAGGATGGCGTTGCAGCGTATTCCCTTGGCAGCATACTGCAGGGCGACATCCCGGGTGAGGGCAAGCACCGCCGCCTTTGAGGCCGCATAGGCACAGTTGGGCAGGGGGGTTCTGATGGCGGCGATGGAGGCGATATTGATGATGACCCCGCCTCCCTGCTTTAACATATGGGGAATGACGTACTTGCAGGTCAAAAACATGCTCTTCACGTTGACCGCCATCACCCTGTCCCAGGTCTCCTCATCGGTTTCCACCACACCACCCCACTGCCCGATGCCGACGTTATTGTGCAGGATGTCAATCCGGCCAAACTTCTCTAAGCAAGCCGCAACCATCCGCTCACAGTCGCTCGCCTTGGATACATCCGCCTTGAAGGTGATACACTCCCCGCCTTCCTCCTCAATCAGCCGCCGGGTCTCTTCAGCCGCCTCAAGATTTAAGTCAACCGCCATCACTTTAGCCCCCTCCCGAGCAAAGACGATGGCGGTAGCTTTGCCATTGCCGATGCCGGCCAGAATTGAGCCAGCGCCGGTAACAATGGCTACTTTACCTTTAAGTCTCTCTCCCATGGCTTAAGCCCCCCTCTTACCTCGCGATTACCATCCTCTTATCGTTCCCGCGATGCCGCCGTCCACCAGCAGCGTGGTTCCGGTGATGTATTTGGCCTCATCAGAGGCTAAAAACAGGGCAGCGTAGGCAACATCCCACGGCTCCCCCTGCTTGCCGGTGGGAGACATGGCGTCCCGCCGCCGCCACATCAGCTCAACATCACCATCACCATAGGCATCCGGGTTGTAGAATTCAACCATCGGGGTCTTCATCAGCCCAGGGAGGATGGCATTACAGCGTATCCCCTTGGCGGCATACTGCAGGGCCACCTCCCGGGTGAGGGCGACCACCCCAGCCTTGGAACAAGCGTAGGCGACGGCTGGCGACGGCTGCGCCCTGATGGCATTGAGCGAGGAGATATTGATGATGACACCGCTTCCTTGCCTCTCCATATGGGGCAGCACATACTTGCAGGTCAAAAACATGCTCTTCAGGTTGATGGTCAGCATCTTATCCCAGATTTCCTCGCTGGTTTCCACCGGCCCACCATATCCCCCCATGCCGACGTTATTGTGCAGAATATCAATCCGGCCAAACTTCTCAAGGCAAGCCTGCACCATTTTCTCACAGTCACTCGCCTTGGAGACATCAACCTTGAAGGTGACGCACTCCCCGCCTTCCTCCTCAATCAGCCGCCGGGTCTCCTCGGCCGCCTCAAGATTATAATCAACCGCCATCACTTTAGCCCCCTCCCGAGCAAAGACGATGGCGGTAGCCTTGCCATTGCCGATGCCAGCCAGAATTGAGCCAGCGCCGGTAACAATGGCCACTTTGTCTTTTAGACGCTCTCCCATAACACCATCCTTCTTGAATTCTATGGTTTTTAATTACTCTGGGTAGAGTAATATCTTGCCCGCCTGGCCGCTGGTGGCCAGCTCAAAGGCTTCCTTAAATTCCGAGAGCGGGAAACGATGGGTGATTACCGGCAGGGGGTCAAACTTCCCGGTATCCAGCATCGCCCGCACCTGCCACCAGGTCTGCCAGACCGCCCGACCAAAGACGCCAAATACCCGGGCTTCCTTCAGGATAATGTCTTTATGAACCTCCAGCTCCACCGGCCCCGGGGGCACGCCAACCAGGCTCACCCTGCCCTCGCGCCTGAGCACCTTAAAGGTCTGCTTCATCGCCTCAGGGCTGCCACTGAGCTCGATGGATACGTCCACCCCCAGTCCATCGGTGGCTTCCATGATAACTTGCACCGGGTCCTGTTCCTTGGGGTTGATCAGTATGACATCCGGGAATAACTTCCGGGCCATCTCCAGCCGCTTGGGGGCTACCTCCAGCCCAAATACCTTGGTGGCGCCGAAGACCTTCGCCTCGCCGATGGCAAATAGCCCGATGGGGCCGCAACCAAAAACGGCCACGCTTTTTCCGTTTACCTCCCCGGCCATGACGCCGTGCATGGCCACCCCTAAAGGCTCGTGAATGGCGCCGAGCTCATACGGTGTGCCTTCAGGATGTTTCCAGCAGACAATCTCGGGGACCCGGGCATACTCGGCAAAGGCGCCATCGGCGCTGAGACCAAAGAGCCCCAGGTTCTGACAGTTGAGCGCCGCCCCGGTCTGGCAATAATAACAGTTCCCGCAGAAAATATGCGGCTCCGGGGAAACAAGGTCACCTTTCTTCAGCCTGGTGACGCACTCCCCAACCTCCACCACCTCACCACAGGTCTCATGCCCCAGGATTACCGGGAGCTTCATCATGTGCATTATGCCCGGAGACGAGTGGTAGGCATGGATATCGCTGCCGCAGATGGTCGTTCCCTTCACCTTGATCAGGACGTCTCTGGGCCCGATTTTGGGAACATCGGTATCAATATATTCAAATCCCGGGGCCTCGTTTGCTTTGACTAGTGCTTTCACGCTATCCCCCTTCCTTCGACTAGGTATTTAGGTGACGACACAAAAAATTCCCCCTCCTCCCTTTTGCCTCATAAGGGAGCCCATCGCCAGGATACTACACCTGCATCTCCCCCACCATTCTAGCGCCGGGGGCATTCAAAATTTTGGCCGCTATTTTGTCCTCGGGAGCAAGCTTTCCAGCATTTTATCGGCGGCTTCCTTGGCCGACATGCCCGCGCTCACGCCGAGCTTCCTCGCCACCTCATTGGCCACGGAGATTCTGCCTTGCTCATAGGTGCTCATCCCGAAGCCAATCTTCGCCGACATGCAGGCTACCGCAGCCGCCGGAATGCCGTGCTTCTCTAAGAGTTTCAGGCCGGCGATGCCAGCCTCATTCTTGCCCAAGCCAGCATCGTTGCCAATGAGACCCCGAATTCCATTGTGGAGCGCCAACTCACCCACATTTATCCCGCAGTGGGAGCCAACCACCAGGATGTCATTGCAGTTGCTCTCATCCATGGCCGCGGCAGAATCGGCAACGATGATCCGGCTTTCTCCAAGCTGTCTTACTATTTTCTGCTCTTCCTTAGCCAATCTCCACTCCTCCTACCACGCCTCGGGGCGCCTACATGCTCTCAAACATCCTATCGGCAGCCTCCTTGGCCGACATGCCCACGCTCACGCCGAGCTTCTCAGCCACCTTATTGACAGCCGAGATAACACCCTCCTCGTAAGTAGACTGGCCAACGCCAATTTCGGCAGACATGGCCGCCACCGCGGCGGCAGGGATGCCATGTTCCTCAAGGACTTTCAAACCGGCAATCCCAGCCCCCTCTAGGCCAATCCCGGCATCATTGCCGATCATGCCCCGGGCTCCGGCTTTCAGCACGTAACCGGCGACATTCTCGCCGCAGTGAGAGCCAAAGACGGCAATGTCATTTCGATTGCCCTCGTCGAGAGATGTCGCCGAGTTGGCAATGATGATCCGGCGCTCGCCAGACTGTCTGGCTACTTTGTGAACCTCCTTGACCAAGCCTTCACCTCGCTTCCGGCAGGATTCCCAAGCAAGTTTTCACTATCTTATCATCTGGCCTGGTAGCCAGGTGATTATCTCAGGGAAAATGGTGAAGATGGCAAGCCCCACCATGATGAGGCCAACATGTGGCAGCACCCCCCGGACGATGTCACCCATGGTCACCCCCAACTTCGGGTCACAGGCGCCACGGCAGATGAATATTCCGGAGGCGAAGGGCGGCGTCATGAAGGCCATCTGCAGGTTAACGCAGACCATGATGGAGAACCAGAGGACGTTAAACCCGGCAGCCTCGGCGATGGGGGTGATAATGGGCACCATGATGTAAACGATGCCGATCCACTCAATAAACATGCCCATGATGAAGATGATGAACATGATGACGGCAAAGACACCCCACTTGCCACCGGGAGCACTCATGATGATTTCCTGCATGACCTCTCTGCCCCCGCCACCAAGAAAGACGGCGGTAAACGCCACCGCCATGGAGACGATGACAAAGATGAAGCCACAGGCCCTCATGGTGAGGAGGGCAACTTCCTTGAGTACGCTCCAGCTGAACCGGCGGTAGGCAATGGTGAGCAGGGTGGCGGTAAAGGCGCCAACGCCGGCTGCCTCGGTGGGAGGCGCTATCCCCAGGAAGATGACACCCAGCACCGCCATGATGAGGATGGCCACCGGCCCCAGGGCTATGGTCAGCATCCACGTTTTCTTGAGGAAGGGAACCTTCCTCTCCTCAGGGGGCACGGCGGGTGCGATGTTTGGCTGCAGGAAACTGCGCACCGCGATGTAAATGATGTATAAGGCGGAGAGGGTAAACCCGGGGAAGAAGGCGCCAAAAAAGAGCTTGCCCACGGAAACCCCAGCCATCGGCCCGTAAAGGACCAGCATAATGCTGGGGGGAATGAGAATGCCCAGACATCCCCCGGCGGTGATCGAGCCCGTGGCCAGGCTCTTGCTATAACCCCGCTTCATCATGGAGGGGAGAGCAACCATGGTCAGCATGGTGATTGAGGCGGCGATGATACCGACCGTGGCCGCGATGATGGTGCCCATGAGCACGGTGATGATGGCCAGGCCACCCCTTAACCCGCCGAGCCAGACATACAGGGCATCGTACAGCTTCTCCGATATCCCGGAACGCTCCAGCATCACCCCCATGAAGACAAACAGGGGCACCGCCAGGATAACATACTCGGTGATTATCCCGTAAATGCGGCTGTAGATGACGTCAACTACCTGACCTCCGAAGACGAAGTAGCCAACGCCCAGGGCCAGAGCGCCAACAATGAAGCCTAACGGGTAACCGGTGAGAACCCCTATAAAGACCCCGCCCATCATGATGGCGGTCAAAAGCTCTGGACTCATATTAGTCATAGGGCTTTATTCCTTATCAAGAGATAAAAGTCACGGACCAGCTGCGCCATGCCTTGCAGGGCAAACAGAGCTAGCCCCAGCATCACGATCGTTCTCAATGGCCCAGCTGGCGGGTACCAGCCAGTAATCGGCATACGCTCACCGGTTTCCCAGGCGTACCACATCCAGTCCCAGGCATTGAGAACCAGCAGAATGATAAAGGGGGAAAAGAGGAATATGTCACCAAGAACGTCAATGATTGCTTTGCCCCGAGGGGGAAGATGCGCGTAAATCATGTCAACCCTGACGTGGGCCTGATGCAGGTGGGTATAGGCAAAGGCAAGGATATAGAGGCTTGCCCCCAGCATCACGCTGACCTCATAGGCCCAGAGCGATGGGGCATTGAAGAGATAGCGCATCATCACTTCATAAGTGACCACCCCCACTAGAGCTACACCAAACCAACTTCCTATCCTTCCCGTCCACTCACTGATGGCATCAATTATCCCAATAATAGTTCTCATGGCTCGTCTTTCTCAAGTTTAAAGGTCCCCCTGCTTCGAGGGGGAAACCTCGAAGCAGGGGGTTGAGGCCTGGGAGATTAGAGGCGCGGATAGGTGGCATCGTAGCGGTCGCGCCACGAGAAGAGGGAATCCATGAGCTTGGCATAGAACGGGTCTTCCGCGGCCCTCTTCTGGTAGAACTCCGTGGCCAGCTTGATCAGCTCGTCTTCCAGCGACTTGGGCGCAGGCAGAACGTTCACGCCAGCCTGGATCCAGTCCTGAGCGGCAGTGGTGTTCTTGTAGGTCCACTCGGCATAGTGCCGAATGCCCTCAGCCCACCACAGCTCCTGGACGATGACCTTCAGGTCGTCAGGCAGTGCTGCCCAGGATTCCTTGTTGACGATGTAGATGTACATATCGGTGGGCTGGCGGACTGGGGAGACGTAGGCGTAGTCAACCACTTCCTGGAAGCCCATGTTCCAGTCAACCGCCAGGCTGCTGTGCTGGAAGCCGTCGATCACGCCACGCTGTATGGCCTCGTAGAGCTCTGGGCTGGGGGTGGCCACAGCGGCGACCTTCAGCTTGCCGAAGATCTCTGCCTCGTCACCGAGCAGACGCATCTTCTTCCCAGCTAGGTCCTCAGGCCCCTCCACTGGGAAGGTGGTGTAGAGGAAGGTCTCCGGCTCACGGCAGACAGCCGCTATCGGCATCACCTTGTCATAGCCGCCGTTGTCAAACATCTCCTGCATCAGGTCAAAGCCCTCGCCCCACATGTACCACATGTAGTACTCAAGGGCCGTCGGGCCGCCAACGGTGGTGGAGAACGGCGGTGCCGCGGGGAGATTGGAGACCCAGAGTATGGGGCCGTTATGGGCTACATCCAGAACGCCCCTCTGCACCCCGTCAATCTCGGTGTCAGCAGGGACGATGGCGCCACCCTCATTGGACTGAATGACCAGACGCCCGCCAGTAGCCTCCTCAATCAGCTTGTTCACCCTCTCGAAAGACTGGTAGGTTGAAGTGGTGGTGGGGTTGTCATCCTGGCCAATCCACTTGATCACTTCAGCTGGCTGTGCCGGTGCTGGCGCAGGAGCCGGGGCGGGTGCTGGTGATGGCGCCGGTGACGGTGCTGGTGCTGGAGCCGGTGCCGGGGCCGGCGCGGGTGCTGGTGCTGGTGCCGGTGCCGGGGCAGGTGCCGCGCAGGCGCTGAACAGACCGCCCAGCAGGACAACTACCATCGCCAAGGCAAATACTACTTTTCTTCTACTCAATTACCTCCTCCTTACTTCAAAGAGTATTTGGAGTCAACTTCTCCTAAGAAAGACGCTGCTTACTGAAAATCTCACCCCCTTTCTCCACAGCTTATTGGGTACTCACCCAAAATCTCGGGATGCCTCTTAAAAAGGCAGGAACCTTCAGAACTTATTTCCCGGAGAAATGAGCCTTCGCCCAATAATGGCATAATATACGAAGCCCCCAGACATGTCAAGACTCTAATTCCTCAAATCAGCACCGGGCTTTTACCCTGATTGGCTTAAGGCAAATATTGTAACCAAAGGTAAACTCTTTGTCAAACTAAAATCCCTCTTAAGCCCGATGCGGCTTAGGTTAAGCTCGCAACCGCTCTCACGGCCATTCAGGTTGCACCGGGAGGAAAGAGCGTATAATATATTATAGCGTTTGAAGGAGGTCCGGTAAGTTATGGCTTATGATGAAAAGCTAATCAAGAAGCTGGAGGAGAAGGCAAAGATTCTGCGCCGGGACGCCATCGAGATGATCCGGGCCGGCGAGTCCGGCTGGGTCGGCGGCTCATTCTCCCAGGCGGATATCATCGCCGCGCTCGTGTTCCACCACATGAGACATGACCCCAAGAATCCCCACTGGGAAGAGCGGGACCGGCTGGTTGTCTCCAAAGCCCACTGCTGTGAAACCGTTTACGCGGCACTGGCTGAGGCGGGCTATTTCTCCAAGAAGGAATATCAGCTTTATGGCAAGCTGGGCGCTCTCCTGCAAGCTCACACCGAGCGCAAGGTGCCCGGGGTTGAGTATTCCGGCGGCTCCCTGGGACAGGGGCTATCTTTCGCCCTAGGGGAGGCGCTGGCCGCCCGCATCGGTGCCCCCAGAGACAGTTCCGGCAGACCAGTCCCGCGCTACCGCGCCTTCTGCATCGTTGGGGATGGGGAGAGCGACGAGGGGCAAGTCTGGGAGGCGGTCATGGCGGCAGCCCATTACCAGGTTGACAACCTCATCGCCATTGTTGACCACAACAAATTCCAGTCCAGCGGCACCGTGGAGGAGAGGATAAACATCATGCCCCTGGCGGAGAAGTGGCGCGCCTTCGGCTGGGATACCACCGAGATCAATGGGCATGATTTCAATGAAATCTTGAGCGCTCTGGAGAGGGCAGACCAGGTTAAGGGCAAACCCCACGCCATCATCGCCCACACCACCAAGTGCAAGGGCGTACCCTCTTTCGAGCATAAGAACCTGCACTTCTGCAAGCTCTCCGACGAAATGTATGCCCAGGCAATTGAGGCGCTTAAATAGAGGAAGCCTTCAAAGAGCCAATAATAGCCACATAAAAGGGAGTTAAATAAAAAGATGAAGCGTAGCTATGTAATGGAATCACCGGGCGAAGCCAAAGCCATGTATCAGGCCTACCATGAGGCCATGCTGGAGCTGGTGAAAAAAGACGGCAACATCGTTCTTCTCTACGGGGACTTCCCCCGGGGTGCCGCCGGCGAATTCATGGAAAAGGAATGTCCAGACCGGATTTACGATGTCGGCATCGCTGAAGCCAACCTGATCACCACCGCCGCCGGTCTAGCCGCGGGGGGCAAGCTCCCCTTCACCCACTGCCATAGCATCTTTGCTGTGGGGAGAGCCTATAACCAGATAAGGCAGAACGTGGCCTTTGACAAGCTCAACGTGAAAATAGTCCTCTGCAACTCGGGGATGCTCTGGCCCTTCATGGGCGGCTCCCATCAGATTATTGAGGAGATCGCTGCCCTGCGCGTCATCCCTAACTTGGTCCTCATCTCCCCGGCCGACCAGGTGGAGACGCGGAAGGCGACCAGGGCAGCGGCAGAATTTCCCGGGCCGGTTGCCCTGAGACTGGCCAATCCCCCCGTGCCCACCATATACACCGAGCAGTTACCTTATGAGCTGGGGAAAGCGGTGACGGTGGTAGACGGGGAAGACGCCACCATCATCGCCACTGGCATCATGCTTGCTGACTCGCTTACCGCCACCGAGCTATTGGCCAAAGAGGGCATCAAAGCCCGGCTCCTTGATATGCACACCCTTAAGCCGCTGGATGAGGCGGCGGTGCTGAAAGCGGCCAAAGAAACCGGCGCCCTGGTCACCGTGGAGGACAGCAGCATCATCGGCGGGCTGGGAGGCGCGGTGGCCGAGGTTATCGCCGAGAATAGCCCGGTGCCGCTGCGGAGAGTCGGCATCAGGGACCGCTTTGGCCAGTCAGGAACCGTAGACGACCTGAAAAAGGAATACGGCCTCACCGCTCAGGACATCGCCCAAGCGGTGAAAGAAGCGCTCAAGAAGAAATAAGCCGCGCCGCTAGACTTCCTCTCCAGCCAGGCGCCGGATGACCTTGCTCACCACTGACCAGTCCTTATCCCCCAGGCCGCTGGCTCGGGCGGCCTCCATCAGCTGACGCGCCAGGCTGGCGGCGAGCAGAGGAATCTTGGTCTTCTCGGCGGCAGAGAGGATAAGGCCAAGGTCTTTGGCCATCAGGTCAGTGGTAAAGCCCGGGGCGAAGTCCTTATTAGCTGGGCTTTCCGGTATCACGCCAGGGTAGGGAACCCTGGTCTGCAAAAACCAGCAGTTCCCGGCGCTGGCGCTGATGACCTCAAAGAGCGTCTTGGGGTCAGCCCCGAGCCTAGTGCCGAAGAGAAAGCCCTCGCAAACGGCGATGCCGCACACCGCGCCGATGAGGTTATTGGCCAGCTTCACCACCTCCCCCATCCCCACCTCACCAACGTGAAAGATCTTCTCTCCCAGCACCTCAAGGATATCCCGGCACCGCTCAAAGACCTCCTTTTTGCCCCCCACCATGATGGAAAGGGTGCCATCCGCCGCCTTGGGGGGAGCGCCGCTCACCGGCGCATCTAGCATCTCAATTCCTTTTTCGGCGGCGGCCGCGGCCACCTTCCGGGTAACCGTCGGGTCAATCGTGCTCATCTCAATGATGGTGGCGCCGCTCCTCATCCCGGCCAGCACCCCATCAGGGCCAAACATCACCTGCTCCACCTGTGGGGAGGAGGTCACTATGGTGATGACGACCTCCGATTTTTCGGCCACCTCGCGGGGAGAGCCTGCGGCCGCTGCCCCCATGGCGACTAGGTCTCTCACCGCCTCTGGCCTCAAGTCATGGACGGTGAGAGGATAACCGGCCTTGACCAAGTTGGTCGCCATCGGTTTACCCATATTGCCCAAGCCGATAAACCCGAGCTTCTTCATCTTGCCTCCTTGGATGATAATTTTTTAGCGCTACCACGATAACTCATCCCTTTCCCCGATGTCAATACTCCCAAGCGTGTTATCAAGCGGATGATGTAGTAGAATAATATACGCCAAATCTCAAAACCAAAAGGAGGGAAGCTTATGTCCATACTGATTACCGGTGGCACCGGCGGCATCGGGGTGGGGCTAGCGCATGAACTTGTGGCCAGGGGTGAAGAGGTCGTCCTGTTTGACATCGCGCCGCAGACCGAGCGCCTGGCGGATATCAGGGACAAGGTAAAAATCGTCCAAGGCGACCTCAAAGTCTGGCCCGAGGTGCTCAACGTGGTCAAGGAAAATGAAGTAGAGGGCATCTTCCACCATGGCTCAATGCTCAGCCTGCCCTCGGAGGCGAACCCCTGGGGCGCTTTCCAGGTATCGGTGATGGGGACAATGCACGTCCTGGAAGCCGCCCGGCTCTTCGGGGTAAAGCGGGTGCTCTTCGCCAGCACCGATGCCACCTACGGCCTGGGAACCGCCGACGTCATCACCGATGAGACACTGCAGCGCCCCATCACCATCTACGGGGCAAACAAGCTCTACGGTGAGCTCCTGGGCCGATTCTACCGGCGGAAGTTCGGCCTTGACTTCCGCTGCATCCGCTACTGCACCGTGCTCCGCCCTGGTATTAAGACGCCCGCCCTGCCCATGTTTGTCCCCTGGATGATTGAACACGCTGCCCTGGGCAAACCCTTTGAATGCTTCGTCGCTGAAGACGTGGCGGCGCCGGTCATCTACTATCCGGACGCCATCCGGGCCACCATCATGCTCTACTATGCCCCGGAGGAGAAGATCAAGTCAGTGTGCTATAACCTCTCGGGAATATCGCCCACGCCCACCGCCAAGCAGCTGGAGATGGCCATCAAGGAGATCATTCCTGACGCCCAGGTTACCTATAAACCAGACCCACTGGTGATGGAGTATTACCGCACCCGGGGGGTGACCACCATTGATGACCGCCGGGCGCGTGAGGAATGGGGCTGGCAGCCTGAATATACCGATTATAAAAAGGTGATCGCCCATTTCATCCAAGAGGTGAGGGAAAACCCGCAGCGCTGGGGGCTCGCCTGAAAAACCCGGTGGCGGGGAATATCCAAAGCGAAGGAGGTTAACCATGACCGGTCCAATGTATTCTGGTCTGGCGGGCAAAATAGCCCTGGTGACAGGAGGCGGCCGCGGGCTGGGTAAGGCTATCTGCCTTGCCCTGGCCCGAGAGGGGGCAAAGGTGGCGCTCACCGACCTGCGCAACGCCGAGCAAACCGCCAGAGAGATAGAGGAGATGGGCGGAAAGGCGCTCGCCTTCAGCGCTGATGTGCTCAAAGAGCCCGAGGTCAAAGCCATGGTCGAGCGCATCGTGGCGGCGTGGGGAGGCATTGACATCCTGGTGAATAACGTGGGCGGTGACCATGCCATCCTGCTTGAGGATATGACGGAACCAGAGTGGGACTGGAGCCTGAACATCAACTTAAAGGGGATGTTCCACTGCACCAGGATAGTCGCTGAGGTGATGAAAAAGCGGGGAGGGGGCAAAATCATCAATATCGCTTCGCTCGCCGGCTTAAGGATGACCATGTATGGGGGAATCGCCTACAGTGCCGCCAAGGCTGGCGTTTTAGGTTTCACCCGGCACGCCGCCTTCGAGCTGGGGCACTACAAGATAAACGTCAACGCCGTCTGCCCCGGCCCCACCCTCACCGAGGTGGTCAAGAGCCGGATGACGCCCGAGATAGCGGAGAAAATGAAGAAAGCCACGCCTCTGGGGGACTTCGCCTACCCGGAGGACCAGGCAGACGCCGTGGTCTTTCTCGCCTCCGAGCGGGCCAGGATGATCACTGGCACCTATCTCCTGGTTGATGGCGGCGTGAGCCTGCCGGTGAGCTTTACCGAATGGGACGAGTTCTACTCCTCCCGCAAAAAGTGGCTGAAGGAGGGGAGATGGGAGGGCAAGGATACCTCGCTTTAATTTTCAGCCGGTGGCGTGGGTGATCTCCCTCACGCTCCTCTGAATATTGCCGATATCAAAGACCTTCTGCTTCCAGTCCAGCTGGAAAATCTGCTCTCTGGCCTTGCTCGCCGCTAATTTAGCGCCATCGGAGACCGGAGCCCCGGCAAAATCAAAGACGATGGCCGCCGTGGTGCGAAGATGGCCATAGAGGAAGTCCCGAACCGCCGGCTCCGGGACGCCCATCCGGATGACCTCCTCCATCGCCTCCCGGATGACGATGATGCAGGTCAGGGCCAGCGTCTCCACCAGCGCCGGCTCCAGAATCGCCATCTGCTCGGTGGTGAGGCGGTGTGCCCTGGTCACCGGGGCAAAGATAGCTCGGGCGAGCGCCTCCCCCTTGGCGTAATCCTCCTCAGGGCCCTGATGTAGGGAACAGACGATGTTCTGCTTGGCCTTGACGCCACCAAACCAGTCACGCTGGGCCTCAAGGTCAGTCTCCTCACCAAAGAGAGGCGGGTGGCAGGGATGGGAGATGAAGTAAGAGATATCATCACGCTTGGGCAATACGCCGGCATACGCCGCTGCCGGGTCAAGGCCCATGACCATGGCGCCACTTTTGAGCTTGGGCACAATCTCGCCGCAGATTTTGGCCATGAGGGCATCTGGCACCGCCAGAATGACCACGTCGGCCTCCCTGATGGCTTCTTCCTGGGGGGTTACCGAGAGCCCAAGCTCGGCGAGAGCGGCTCTACCCGCCTCGCTGATCTCAACGTAATGGGTGGTATAGTCAGGGTTGTCCTTCAGATTGCGGGCGATGCGCAGCCCCATCTTGCCGCCAGCACCCATCAAGGCTACTGTGCTCATTTTAAGTCTCCTTTTATTTTGTTTCCGGCAGCGCTTATCTGGTAAAATTTCACCACGGCGGACGGCGGGCTGTCAATATTAGTAAAACTTGAGAAAGGAAGGTAGCTAGCATGGAAACGGGTCTCAAGGGTAAAATCGCCCTGGTCACCGGGGCCGGCAGCGGGCTGGGCAAGGCCATTGCCCTGGGCCTGGCCAGAGAGGGCGCGGATGTGGCAGTAAACGATGTCAAACTGGAAGCCGCTGAAGACACCGCTGAAGAAATCGCCGCCCTGGGCAGCCGCTCCATGGCCGTTCAGGCAGATGTGGCCGATGAAGCTGAGGTGAACAGAATGGTGGCGCGGATAGTCGGGGAGTGGGGAGGCATCGACATCCTGGTGAACAACGCCGGGGCAACCAGCCACCTCTTAATTGAGGATACGGAGAAGGCGGAGTGGGACCGGGTGCTATCCATAAACCTGGACGGGGCCTTCAACTGCTCTAAGGCGGTGATTCCCTCCATGAAGCAGCGGGGCGGGGGCAGGATCATCAATATCATCTCCTATTCAGGGGAAAGGATGACCATGATTGGTGGCGTCCCCTACACCGCCTCCAAAGCAGGTATCTGGGGGCTCACCCGTCAGCTTTCCTTTGAGCTGGGGCGCTATCAGATTACGGTCAATGGTATCTCCCCAGGAAATGTCATCACCCCGATGCTGCGCAGCGGCACCACGCCGGAGCGCCTTGAGGAGATGAAGAAGTGGTACCCGCTGGGCGATATGCCCACGCCTGAGGACGTGGCTGATGCTGCGGTGTTTCTCGCCTCCAGCCGGGCGCGGATGATCAACGGCGTTAACCTGGCGGTTGACGGCGGCATCACCGTGCCCGTCGCCATTGGGGTGGACTGGGAGACCTATACCTCGGTGAAAAAGGAAGCCAAGAAACGCGAGTCCAGATAGCAAGGAGTTGATAATGAAGAACAGAACACCAAGCACCAACTTGAGTGCCGAAGACCTCTGTTTTACTCCAGCGGTTGAGCTGAGAGAGATGCTGCGCGGCAAGCTCATCTCCCCGGTGGAGCTGGTGCAGATATTTCTTGAGCGCATTGAGCGCGTCAACCCCAAGATTAACGCCTACTGTACCCTGGTTCCGGAGATGGCGCTGGAGCTAGCTAGGAAGGCGCAGTCAGCCATTATGAGGGGAGAGGCCGGGATGCTCTGCGGCCTGCCGGTATCAATCAAGGATGTTACCCTGACCGCCGGCATCCGCACCACCTTTGGCTCCAAGCTGTATGAACACTTTGTTCCTGATACTGATGAGCTCATCGTGGAGCGGCTGAAGGAGGCGGGGGCAGTCGTTCTGGGCAAGACCAATACCCCCGAATTTGCCGCCGGGGGTTCCACCTTCAATAAGGTGTTTGGCATAACCCGCAATCCCTGGAACACTGATTTCACCGTTGGGGGCTCAAGTGGCGGGGCCGCTGCGGCCGTGGCCGCCGGGCTGGGCCCGCTGGCTACCGGAAGTGACCTGGGGGGCTCGCTCCGGCTCCCGGCTAGCTTCTGCGGCGTGGTTGGCCTGCGGCCCTCGCCAGGAAGGGTGCCCCGGCATCCCTATAAGCTTAACTGGGATGATTTATCCGTGCAGGGGCCGATCGCCCGCACCGTGGCTGACACCGCTCTCATGCTGGAGGCGATCTCCGGCCCTGACAGCCGAAGCCCGGTGTCTTGGCCCGAGAAGACGAGTTTCCTTGAGGCGGTGCAGAACCCTGAGGTCAAGAACCTCCGCATCGCCTGGAGCGATAATCTGAACTTAATGCCGGTGGAACAAGAAGTCCTGGAGATAACGAGGTCAGCGATTGAGGTGTTCCGCAACTTGGGTACTGAGGTCAGCGAAGACACCCCTGACTTCAGCGGCGCCAAGGAGGTGGCGCTCACCCTGCGCGGGCTGCGCTTTGTTGCCTTATATCAGGACCAGATGGCTGACCCGGAATTCAAGCGGTGGGTGAACCCGCTGGTGCAGGGCAACATTGAGCAAGGCCTAAAACTCTCCGTGCGGGATATCGCCCGGGCCCAGCGGCAGAGGTCGGAAATATGGGACCGGGTGAGGACGTTCTTTGATAAGTATGACCTATTGCTCACCCCTACCACCCCCATTCCGCCCTTCCCCGCAGAAACGCAGTACCCCACCGAGATCGCCGGCCAGCCCATGGCAAGCTATATTGACTGGGCCATGCTGACCTACGCCATCACCGTAGTTGGCCTGCCAGCGATATCGGTCCCCTGTGGCTGGACAAAGCAAGGACTGCCGGTGGGGCTTCAGATAGTGGCACGCCGCCATGATGAGGCGGCTCTGCTCCGGGCAGCGGCGGCTTATGAGTCGGCCGCCCCTTGGGCAGGGAGAAGACCGCCGCTCTAGCTCTGCTCCTCATAGGTGCGAGTATGGTCAATGGCAACCGTCCCTAACCTATCCAGGCCGAGAATCTGGCCCAGGCTTTCCCCTGCCTTGACCCGTTTGATTACCTTTTCCTCGTCTTTCAGGAATTTTCTCGTCCTCTCCAGCACCTCTTCAGCCTCATCCCGGGGCACGACGACCACGCCATTATCGTCAACGATGACGATGTCTCCTGGGTTGACCACCGCCCCTCCGCACTGTATCGGCACGTTGATATAGCCAGCGCCAACCAGCCCAGCGGCGTTGGGGGCGATGCCCTGACACAGCACCGGGAACCCCATCTCCTTTAGCTCCACGACGTCCCTCACCCCGGAGTCCAGAATCACGCCCACGGCTCCCTTCCGCTGCGCCTCCATGGTGACGATCTCGCCCCAGAAGGCGGTGTCCTTGGAGTTATGGGTATCAACCACGATGACGTCTCCGCTTTGGACCAGCTCCAGGGATTTGATCACCGGGGCCAGGTCAGAAGCGCTGGTCTTCACGGTAAGGGCAACCCCGACCAGACGAACCCCGGGAAAGAGAGGTTTGATATCTGAGCTCATGGTGTTGAGCCGGTTCATCACGTCGGAGACGCCGGGGACAATGGAATAATACTCTTCTAGCAGACTGCGGAAACCTTCAACCACCTCCTGTGCGGGGCGCTTGACCTCAGTATTGACCTCAATCGGCATATTTGACCTCCTTAAACTTTTCGCTGCTCAATTTCTGTTCTGGCACCTTGGGAACTAACTAACATAGGGTGGCCGCAGACGCACTTCAAGCGCCCGCTCGCACCACCGCGCCACCGCCAGCAAACGGTCCTCAGCTAGAGGCGGCCCAGCCAGCTGAATGGCCAGGGGAAGACCATCTTGGCTTAAGCCCGTGGGCAGGCTGACGGCAGGCACTCCCATAATTGTCCAGGGCGCCTGCATGACGGGGCTTCCTGTGCTGGCCAGCCCCTTGGGCGCAGCGCCCGGTGCCCCCGGGGTGAGCAAGGCGTCCACCTGCTCCAGCAAGGGCAGGGCACCAGCAATTTGCTCAAGACGTGTTTCCAGCGCCCTGGCGTACTCGGTGGCGGAGATGGCCAGCCCATCCTCGATCAACTTCCCTATGCCCGGCCGGTATTGTTCGCGGTGCTTACCGAACTTCTCCTCATGGTAAGCGGCCGCCTCAACCGCCAGGATGACGCGGGCGTTATCCATGATGCTCATGAAGCTGGGGGGAAGGGTCACTTCCTCTACCCTGGCGCCAGCCCGGCTTAAGTGCTCCGCCACGCTGTCAATGTGGGCCCGCATCTCGGCATCAGCATGCTCATAGAAGAACTGGCGCACCAGGCCCAGGCGTGGCGCCTCCTGCCTCTCCAGATTGCTCAGGCAGTCAGGCACCGGCTCAGCCAGCGAGCGATAGTCCCTGGGGTCATGGCCAGCTATGGCCTGGAAGATGAGCGCCGCGTCGGCCACGGTACGGGCCAGAATGCCCACGTGGTCCAGCGTCGGGCTCAAGGGGACCACCCCATAGGTGCTGATTCTGCCCTGCTGGGGTTTGAAGCCCACCACCCCATTATAGGCTGCCGGGCGCAGCACTGACCCCATGGTCTGGCTGCCCAGGGCAGCCAGACACATCCCGGCGGCCACCCCCGCCCCCGAGCCACTGCTGGAGCCCCCAGGGGTATGCTCGGGATGCCATGGGTTGCGGGTGGGGGCCGGGTCAAGGTAGGCAAACTCGGTGGTGTGGGTCTTGCCCAAGATTATCGCCCCCGCCTCTTTGAGACGGACTACCACCGTGGCATCGTAAGAAGGGACAAAACCTGACCACAGCGGAGAGCCCGCCTCCGTCCGCAGCCCGGCGGTGTAGAAGATATCCTTGATTCCCACCGGGATGCCATGCAGCGGCCCACGCCGCTCCCCACGGCGCAGCTCTTGGTCAAGGCGCTGCGCTGTTTCCAGCGCCCCATCCCGGTCCACCAGGGCCCAGGCCTGAATTTTGTCTTCCAGCGCGTCAATGCGCTCAAGACATGAGCTCACCAGCTGCGATGGCGATAGCTTTCCTTCGCCCATCGCCGCCGCTGCCTCCGCAATGGTCAGGTCACACGGTTTTTGGCTCATCGCCATGATAAAGCGCCTCCTTCTACCACCCTCTTACCGTACCGCTCAGGCCACCGTCAATGGTCAGGGTCGTGCCCGTGATGTACTTTGCCTCCTCGGAGGCGAGGAACAGGGCAGCATAGGCGGTATCCCAGGCATCGCCCTGCTTGCCGGTGGGGGACATGGCGTCCCGCCGCCGCCACATCTCCTCCAAATCCCCGGCGGCGGTGCCGGCATAGTAGACCGCAATCCTGGGAGTCCTCATCAAGCCGAGGATGATGGCGTTACACCTTATCCCTTTGGCGGCATACTCTAGGGCCACCTCCCGGGTGAGGGCAATCACCCCAGCCTTGGAAACCGAATAAGCCAGTGCCGGATACGGCTGAGCTCTGAGGGCATTGATGGAAGAGATGTTGATGATGACCCCGCTTCCCTGCCTCTCCATATGAGGCAGCACATACTTGCAGGTTAAAAACATACTTTTCAGGTTGATGGTCATAGTTCTGTCCCAGATCTCTTCACTCGTTTCCACCGGCCCACCATATCCCCCCATGCCAACGTTATTGTGCAGGATATCAATTCGCCCAAACTTCTCAAGGCAAGCCTGCACCATTTTCTCACAGTCGCTCGCCTTGGCTACATCAGCCTTGAAGGTAAAGCACTCCCCACCTTCCTCCTCAATCAGCCGCCTGGTCTCCTCGGCCGCCTCAAGGTTCAAATCAACCGCCATTACTTTAGCCCCCTCACGGGCAAAAACTATGGCGGTGGCCTTGCCGTTGCCCACGCCCGGGCCGATAGAGCCAGCACCGGTAATGATGGCCACCTTACCTTTCAGGCGCTCTCCCATGACTTCCTCCTTTCTGGCGGTTATTATTATCAAGCAAAACGATATTTTATTCAAACCGCCTGGTAGCAAAAGCCGAAAATCCCGGCGCGGTTGACACTTTGTCAGCCTAAAGTTAGAATTGAGCTTGCATGACTTTCCCGCTTTCGGAGAGGTGACAAATGGATCTCAAGGCGCTGCATAAGCTGGGCTATGGTCTCTACGTGGTAACCTCGAGGAAAGGAGACCGCCTCAACGGACAAATCGCCAACACCGTATTTCAGGTAACCTCCGAGCCACCAACCGTTGCCGTGAGCATCAACAAGAACAACCTCACCTGGGAATTCGTCCGGGAAAGCCGGGTCTTTGCCGTCTCCGTCCTCTGCCAGGACACGCCTCTCCCCTTCATCGGCCGCTTTGGCTTTAAGTCAGGCCGGGACATAGATAAACTGGAGGGGATAAACTACCAGATAGGCCAGACCAAGGCCCCCGTGGTTATCGACCACGCCGTCTCCTACCTGGAAGCCAGGGTAGTCAAGGAGATGGACGTGGGCACGCACACCATCTTCGTTGGCGAAGTCGTGGGCGCAGAGGTGCTCAATGAAATGCCGTGCATGACCTATGACTATTACCATAAGGTCAAGCGGGGCACCGTACCCAAAGCCGCCCCGAGCTACATCGGAAAAGAAGAAAGGAATAAAACATGAGCCGGAAAGCGAGGATTGGCTTCACCCGCGATTTTCTGGATAAGGACGGGAATTTCATTCTGCCCGGCCCCGGGCTGAAGCTGCTGGACGAGATGCCCAATATAGAGCACCAGGTATTCGCCGAGGCCCTGCCCGAGGTAACCCCGCAGCAGATAGAGGGCTTTGACATCGTCATCTCCCGGGGGCTGCCCAGGTGGACGGAGCACAGCTTTATCGGCAACGAGCAACTTCTCTCCATCCATCGCAATGGCGTGGGCTATGACCGCATCGATGTCCCGGCACTTACCGAGGCTGGCGTCATGCTCTGCATCACCCCGGCGGCGGTGCGCCGCCCGGTGGCCGTCGCCATCCTCACCTTTATCCTCGCCTTAAGCACCCGGCTCATCACCAAACACTTGCTCACCAGAGAAGGGCGGTGGCATGAGGTGGCCAAACTGCACGGCTACGGGCTGGTGGGCAAGACGCTGGGGTCGCTAGGGGTGGGCAACATCGGCCATGAGATGTTCAAGCTGGCCAAACCCCTGGGCATGAGGCACATCGCCCATGACCCCTATATCACCGAAGAGGTGGTGGCCGATGTTGGGGTCAAGCTCGTCGACCTGGACACCCTGCTAGCGGAGTCAGACTTCCTGAGCATCAGCTGCCCCTTAAACGAGCGCACCCACCATCTCATTGGCGAAAAAGAACTCCGCCGGATGAAGCCCACCGCCTTCCTCATCAACACCGCCCGCGGGGCCATCGTGGATGAGGCGGCGCTGATAAAGGCCCTGCGGGAGGGCTGGATACGAGGGGCGGCCATAGACGTCTTTGAGCAGGAGCCAACCCCGCCGGATAACCCCCTGCTTCGACTAGATAACGTCATCACCACCGCCCACGCCATGGTCTTCACCGATGAGTTCCTGAGTAGCGTGTGGGAGATAGTCTTCAGGCAGATATCGCAGATCATGCGCGGGGAGGTCCCCGAGGGTCTGGTCAACCGGGAGGTCTGGGATAAGCCCAAGTTTCAGGCCAAGCTGAAGCGATTCCTAGAGTCCATTAAATAAAAGGCCAGGCTAACAAAATATTTAGGGTGTATGCTTGAGGCCTCCTGGTTTAAGGCAACGTAGATTTATATTTAGGAAAGGAGACCAAGGTGAAAAAGAACCGGGTAAAAGAGCTATGGCGTGAAGGGAAGGCGGCGGTGGGAACCTGGCTAGTGCTGGGAAGCCCACTTGTCGCCGAGATCGTGGCCAGCATGGGCTTTGATTGGGTGGTGGTCGATACTGAACACGGCGCCATTGACATCAGCGCCACCCAGAGCATCATCCAGGCGATCAATACCACCAACGCCGTGCCTATGGTCAGGGTGCCCTGGAATGACCCGATGGTGATCAAGCGCGCCCTGGACGCCGGTGCTTACGGGCTGGTGATTCCCATGGTGAACAGCCGGGAGGAGGCACAGCGGGCGGTGCAGGCGACGAGATATCCCCCGCTGGGCATCCGCAGCTACGGTGGCCCCCGCGCCCGCCTCTATGGTGGCGCCAGCTACTTTGAGCACGCTAACGAAGAGATCGCGCTCATCGTGCAGATAGAGCATATTGAGGCGGTCAACCACATTGATGACATCCTTTCGGTAAAGGGCATTGACGGCTTCTTCATCGGGCCGTCTGACCTGGCCATCTCCATGGGCCTCAAACCAGGCATGGATCAGACCGACCCGAGACACGTGGAGGCGGTGAACAAGGTTCTGGCATCAGGGAAAAGACACGGTCTTCCGGGGGGCATACACGTGGGCAGCCCCGAGGCGGTCAATGAGCGCATCGCCCAGGGATGCCAGTTTATTGCCCTGGCTAGCGACGAGCGTTTCCTGCGCAGTTCGGCCCAAGCCGCGCTGGACAAGGTCACCAAAGATAGAAAGGTGGCTTAAAAGCGCGGTTTGGCTGAAGAAGCCTGGCCTCGGCCCACCCTATTGACAAGAACCAAAGTTAGCGCTAATATTTGCGTATACATAGAGCACCTAGGTATTCTATCCCCTGAAATGCCGAGCCGGGCGATGCCAAGAGTTGAATATCACCAGCTAGAAGTAGGCTATGAGTTTCCCCCCTCCCGCTACCAGGTGACCCCCCAAACGGTGGCGGCCTACCTTGAGGCGGTGGACGAGCCCGGCGCCCTCTACCGTGATAGTGACTTGGTTCCGCCACTGGCCGTGGGCGTGCTGGCCATGGCGGCGCTCTCAGACTCCCTCTCCTTTCCCCAAGGTGCCATCCATGTCTCCCAAGAGTTTGAATTCTTGGCTACCGTCAGCACCAAAGATACCCTTACCAGCCACGCCCGGGTAAGCCGCAAACAGGACCGCGGCAAATTGCGCCTGCTCACCATTGACCTCAGCGTCCTCACCGAGGAGGGGAGAGAGGTGCTCACCGGGAAAACGAGCTTTATCCTGCCTGAGCCGAGATAGCCAACGCCAGCAGGTGAAGAGATGCGAAATAAGCTTGAGCTGAAAGAGGGGGCGAGTCTCCCGGAGATAAAAAGGATTATCACTCAACAGAAGATAAACCAGTATGCTGAGGCGAGCCGAGACTTCAACCCCATCCACATTGATGAGGAATTCGCCCGAAAGACGCCGCTTGGCGGCACCATCGCCCATGGCATGCTGGTCTTGGCCTATATCTCGCAGGTGATGACCGCCGCCTTCGGCAGGCAGTGGCTTTCGGACGGCAGGCTCAATGTCAGGTTCAAGGCTCCGGCCCGCCCCGGAGATAGCCTAACCGCGGGCGGCCGGATATGCCGAGTGGAAAGGAGCGCTGGCCAGACGCTGGTCAATTGCGAGGTGTTCTGCCGCAACCAGAACGGTGAAGCGGTAATCATCGGAGAAGCCACAGTGAGGGTAGGAGAAGATGAAAATAGCAGTTGATGGCATGGGTGGCGATTACGCCCCGGAAGAGGCAGTCAAGGGCGCCGTTATCGCTGCCAAGGAGTACGGGGTTGAGATCGCTCTGGTCGGCCCGCCGGAGACGATGCAGCAAGAGCTGGCCAAGCATGACCTAAAAAATGCCCAGATTGAGGTCGTGTCCGCCAGCCAGTATCTCGTTGAGGGGGAGCCCCCGGCCTACGCGCTGCGCCAGAAGCGGGATGCCTCCATCATAGTGGCAACCAAACTAGTGCGGGAGGGCAAGGCAGACGCCGTGGTCAGCGCCGGGCCCACCGGCGGCGTGGTGGCAGCGGCGCTCTACCTCCTGGGCACCATAGAGGAGATATCGCGCCCGGTGGTCGGCGGGCCCTTCCTGGGCTTTGCCCCTGACACCATCATGATGGACCTGGGCACCAATGTGGACTGCCAGCCATACCAGCTCCTTGATTTCGCCATCGTGGGCACGGTCTACGCGCGCAAAATGATGGGCATCTCCAACCCAACCGTGGCCCTGCTCAGCATCGGGGCAGAGGAGGGCAAGGGCAATGAGCTGGTCAAGGAGAGCTACCCCCTCTTCCAGAAAAGCGGGCTCAATTTCATCGGCAACGTTGAGGGCTATGATATCCCATCTTGCCGCGCCAACGTCATCATCTGTGACGGCTTCGTGGGCAACGTGGTGGTCAAATTCTGTGAGTCTCTGGGCAAGACCATCGCCAACTGGCTTGAGGAGAAGCTCAGCGGGAAGCTGCCGGAAGACGCTGTCAGGGAGATGACCGAGGAGCTAGTGCGGGCCACCAACGCTGCTGACGTCCAAGGCGGAGGGCCGCTCTGGGCGGTAAATGGCGTTTGCTGCGTCTCCCACGGCCGCAGCCGGGCTGCGGAGATCGCCAAGACCATCGGTCAGGCTAAACTAGCGGTGGAGCAGGACCTAGTCGGCACGCTCAAGGCGGAACTCGCCGCCGCCCGCGATAGACTAAAAGAAAGTGGCTCTTAAAGCCATAGTAGCTTTCATTGAGGCGAGCGAAGGAGGCCAATATGTCAGTTGAGGAAACGGTGAAAAAGATCGTCACCCGCATTGTGCGCAAACCAGACATCAACTTCTCGCCCACCACCACCTTCCAGGACCTTGAGGCGGACTCGCTGGATATCGTGCAGATACTGGTGGCGCTGGAAGATACCTACGATATTGAGATACAGGATGAGGAGCTGCAAAAAGTCACCAATATGGGAGAGTTCATCGCCTATATTGAGCGCAAGGTAGCTGAGAAGGGATAGCCCTGGAGCTAAAGCCATGGCCAGTGAGAAGATACTTCGAGGCAAAATCGCTCTGATTACCGGTGGCTCGCGGGGCATCGGGCGGGCGATAACGCTGAAACTGGCCGCCGAGGGCGCTGACGTCATCATCAACTATTTCCGCAAAACTAGCACCGCCGAGCTCACCGCCCAAGAGGCGCGTGATAGAGGCGCAAGCGCCCATATCATCAAAGCCAACCTGGCTGAGCCGGAGAAGATAGAAGGCATGTTTCATGAGATAGAGGCCAAATTCGGCAGGCTGGATATATTTATCAATAACGCCGCCTCCGGAGTGGCGCGCTCGGCCCTGGAGCTGGACAGCCGAGGTTGGGACTGGACCATGGACATCAACGCCCGCGCCTTCCTGCTCTGCGCCCAGAGAGCGGCCAGGCTGATGAAGGACGGCGGCAAGATGGTGGCCATCTCCAGCCTTGGCTCCCGCTTAGTGCTGCCCATTTACACCGCGGTGGGGGTGTCCAAAGCCGCCCTTGAGGCGCTCACCCGCTATCTTGCCATCGAGCTGGCACCCCAGGGCATCTGCGTCAACGCTGTCGCCGCCGGCGCCGTGGAGACCGAGGCGCTCAAAATGTATACCGCTGACCCGAACCTGCCCAAGCCAGCCTGGCAGACCACCCCGGCGGGCCGGATGGTGAAACCGGAGGACATCGCCGATCTGGTCGCCTTTCTCTGCACCGACCAGGCAGATATGATACGGGGGCAGACCATCGTCATTGATGGCGGCGTATCCCTGACCCCGTTGAGTTCCCCCTCTCCAAAAGACTGAAGGAGACGAAGTTGGCAGAGCACAGAGTGGTCATCACCGGACTCGGCGCCATTACCCCTCTGGGGCTGAGCGCCGCCGATTACTGGCAGGGGTTGGTCCAGGGCAGAAACGGCGTGGGCCCCATAACCCTGTTTGATGCCAGCGCCTATCCGGTCAAGGTGGCCGCCGAGGTCAAAGGCTTTGAGCCGACCGACTATATGCACATCAAGCGGGTTGACCGCACCGCCCGCTGCACCCAGTTCGCCATCGCCGCCGCCAGGATGGCGCTAGAGTCAGCCAGACTAGATATCTCCCGTGAGGAGGCGGAGAAGGTGGGCGTCATCATCGCCACCAGCGGCATGGTCTGGATGATCGCTGAGCAGGGTGACGTGCTCAAAAACCGGGGGCCAATGCGAATTGACCCGCTGTTCATCACCAAGACGGCGCCGAGCATGGTCACCGCGCAGGTGGGGCTGGAGATCGGGGCCAAGGGGCCGAACACCAGCCTCAACAGCGC
>MTNR01000052.1 GCA_002011495.1 Dehalococcoides sp. JdFR-56
TGAAGTCTGCCGAAGGTCGGACTCGAACCGACACGGAGGTTGCCCTCCAACAGTTTTTGAGACTGTCGCGTCTACCCATTCCGCCACTTCGGCCTATTTTCAGATGGAGCGGAAGACGGGATTCGAACCCGCGACCTCCTCCTTGGCAAGGAGGCATTCTACCGCTGAACTACTTCCGCTCCGGCGGCCTTTTGGTGCCGAGGCCCAGAATCGAACTGGGGACACGCGGATTTTCAGTCCGCTGCTCTACCAACTGAGCTACCTCGGCACAGAGAATATTGTAACGGTTACAAATATGAGTGTCAAGGCGCTGTGGCCGGCCCTTGACGCCAGGGGGCGACCCATTGTAGGATAATATCGCAATACAATATCGGGAAGCATTATCATGGTAGATAGGGAATTCTTTCTCGGCTTTATCAAGATTCATATCCTGTACCACGCCACCGAGGGGCCCATCTTCGGCCTGGGGATGGCTGAGGAGCTGGCCAGGCATGGGTACAGGCTGGGCCCGGGCACGTTGTATCCGACGCTACATCGCCTGGAGAAGGAGGGCTATCTGGAAAGCCACCCCAAGGTGGTTGGGGGCAAGGTGCGCCGATACTACACCATTACCGAGAAGGGCAAGGTGGCACTTGAGGAAGCTAGAAAGAAAATCCGGGAACTGGTCGCCGAGGTGATGGAGGAGAAGTAGTTGGCCGAATCATTGGCGGATACGGAGCGCAAGCGAATCTGGGGGCTCAATCCCAACGTCTTCTTCCTGGGTGTGGTCAGCCTGCTCACCGATGTCAGCAGCGAGATGATCTTCACCCTGGTCCCCTTCTTTTTGAATAACGTGCTGGGGGCAGCTACCACCATCGTCGGTCTCGTCGGCGGCATCTCGGAGAGCACCGATGCCATCTTCCGCATCTTCAGCGGCCGCCTAAGTGATAGGCTGCGCAGGCGCAAGCTCCTGGCGGTGCTGGGTTACGGCCTTTCCACCTTGGCCAAGCCTTTCATGTACCTGGCGTCAACCTGGGGAGTGGTGCTGGCGGTCAGGTTTGCCGATAGGGTGGGGAAGGGTATCCGCACCTCCCCGCGTGATGCTTTGGTGGCTGATTCGGTCTCGGAGGAGGAGAGAGGCAGGGGCTTCGGGCTGCACCGGGCCATGGACACGCTGGGCGCGGTTCTGGGGCTGGTGATAGCTGCGGTTATCATCTATCTGGTTCAGGGCGGGGGGCTGGAGCTCAAGCTGTGGACCTATCAATGGCTGGTGTTGGCGGGGGTCATCCCTGCTGGGCTGGCGGTGCTGGTGCTGATTATCTTTGTGCGTGAGAGGCGGCGTCCAGCGCCGGCCAGCGCTTCTGGCTCTGGGGTGGGGGCGTCTGGGGTATCTGGGGGCTTTGATAAGCGCTTCAAGGTATTCTTGGGCATTATGGCTGTCTTCACCTTGGGTAATTCCAGCGATTTCTTCGTCATCCTGCGGGCGCAGAATCTGGGGGCGCCCCTCATCCACGTGGTATTGATGCTGGTCCTGCTCAATATCACCTACAGCGCGGTTTCCTTGCCGGCGGGCATGCTCTCTGACAAGCTGGGCAGAAGGCGGGTTATCATCCTGGGCTGGTTTATTTACGGCATGGTTTATCTGGGATTTGCCCTGACCGTAAGCCTGCCGCTGATATGGCTCCTTTTTGCCTGTTACGGAGTCTACTATGGAATCGTGGAGGGAGTGGCCCGAGCCTTCGTCGCTGACCTGGTGGCTGAGGAGAGGAGGGGCAGCGCCTACGGGCTGTACCACGGCGTGGTTGGCCTCACCCTTCTCCCGGCGAGCCTGATTGCTGGCTGGCTCTGGGATGTGGTAAACCCGGCGGCGCCTTTCTTCTTTGGCGCCGGGCTGGCTCTGGCGGCTATGCTGGGGCTGATGGCGCTGGTGAAGGAGTAGACTTACTCCAGCACCATATTATCTATCAATCTTGTCTTGCCGATTTTCACCGCCAGCGAGGCCAGCGCTGGGGGCTTGATTTGGTCCTGTTCCTCTAAAGTCTGCGGGTCGGCGATGCTCACGTAGTCAATGGTGGCCAGTGGCTCCTTCTGAATAAGGGCCTTCATCTCCTGCCGTATGTGCTCAGCGTCTTTCTCCCCCTGCGCCCATAATTTTTGGGCTAGACTCAGCGCCCGGTAGAGGACAGTGGCCGCCTGGCGCTCCTCAGCGTTAAGATAGGCGTTACGGCTGCTCGTGGCCAGGCCGTCAGGCTCGCGCACCGTGGGCAGGATGACTATCTCCAAGTTCATATTGAGGTCAGCCACCATCTTTCTGATGACGATGGCCTGCTGGGCGTCCTTCTGCCCGAAGTAGGCCACATTGGGCTGCACGATGTTGAATAGCTTGGTCACCACGGTGGCCACCCCGCGGAAGTGGCCGGGGCGGGAAGCCCCCTCCAGCCGCTCGGTAAGCTTACTCACCTCCACCCAGCTATTGAACCCAGGGGGATACATCTGGGCCACCGAGGGCATGAAGACGATATCTGCCCTTTCCTTTTCCAGCAGGGCCAGGTCACGCTCAGGGTCGCGGGGATAGGTGTCGAAGTCCTCATGCGGGCCAAATTGGGTTGGATTAACGAAGATGCTAACCACCACAGATGGGTTGTCAGCGCGGGCCCGCCGTATCAAGCTTAAGTGACCTTCATGGAAGTAGCCCATGGTGGGCACGAAGCCAACTGGCTCAGTAAGCTGTCTTCGCGCCTCTCTCATCTCGGTGATGGTCTCCACAACTTTCATCGCCACACCCCCTTATGGATTAAAAAAGCCTCCTCCGGCATAGCCAGAGAAGGCTTTTTAAAGATTCAAGTTCATTTTGCGCCGTCTCGGTCATGCCTGATCCAAGCGGACTAGTCTGTTAATGTCCTGCCTTAAAGCTGGCTCACCGCCCGGCTAGCGGGTCGATGGCTGGGGACTTTGCTTTTATATCTAAGCTTGATTCTATAAGTTAGCCGCGATTTTGTCAAATGAAGACCCCCATTTGTTTTCCTCCCCAACGGTAAATTATAATAGAGAAAAAACGAAGGGGTACGCGGCGATAGAGATAATCCCAGCGGTGGACATCAGAGGCGGCCGGTGTGTGCGCCTGTTTCAGGGTGACTACGAGAGGGAGATGGTATTCTCCGATGACCCGCTTGAGGTGGCCCTGAAATGGCAGTCACTGGGTGCTCCCAGGCTGCACATCGTTGACCTTGATGGCGCGGCCAAGGGGGAGCTATTGAACCTGCCCATTGTTAAGGAGATAGCTAGCGCGGCGCTGATTCCCACCCAGCTGGGCGGCGGCATTCGCCAGCTGGAGACGATAGAGGAGGTGCTCAAAGCCGGCATAGAGCGTGTTATCTTGAGCACGGTTGCAGTGGAGAATCCCGAGATAGTTGAGGCCGCCTGTCAGAAGTTCAGGGAGTCAATCATCGTCAGCGTTGATGCCCGTGCCGGGCGCCTGGCCATCCGCGGCTGGCGTCAGCAGACGGAGCTGAAGGCGCTGGAGTTCATCAAGGCCATGGTCAAGCTGGGGGTGAGGCGCTTCATCTATACCGATATCAGCCGCGACGGCACGCTCACCGAGCCCAATTTCGCTGCCATCGCTGAGCTCATTGATGCCGTCAGATTGCCCATCATCGCCTCAGGGGGGATTTCCTCACTTAATCATCTCAAAATGCTGAAGAAGCTCGGCGCCGAGGGGGCGATAGTGGGTAAGGCGCTCTATACCGGAGATATCAACTTGAAGCAGGCTCTGGCGATAATAAGCCAGGTATAATAGTTAGCATTAGAAAGGAAGCCGAATTGGGGGAAGATTTGAAGTTCAATGAAAAAGGGCTTATCCCGGCCATAGTTCAGGACGAGGATAGTGGGGAAGTGCTGATGCTGGGCTACATGAATGAGGAGGCGCTGCGCCGCACCCTCTCCAGCGGTGAGGTCTGGTTTTACAGCCGCAGCCGCCAGGAGCTGTGGCACAAGGGGGAGACCTCCGGGAACCGCCTTCTGGTGCGCTCAGTGTGGCAGGATTGTGACCGTGATACCATTCTGGTCAGGGCACATCCCCTTGGCCCGGTATGCCATACCGGCAATAGAACCTGCTTCTTCCAGACGTTAACCGAGAAGGACTTGGGGGAGGCTCAGGCGGAGGGCTGAGCTTCCTCCTCTTGGTCAATCTCCACCGCCTTCCTTAATGCAGACAGAGCCACCTCTATCTGGGCATCATCTGGCTCTTTGGCAGTCAGCCCCTGCAGCCACAACCCTGGCGCCAGAACTGCCCGGACCAGCACGTTCCGGCTGTGACTAGCGCCGAAGTGGATGGCCTCATAGCCGAGGGCAGCGATGACCGGGATGAGGAGAATCCGGGAGAGCACCATGAGCCAGAGCGCCGGCCGGCCCACCAGGGCAAAAACCACGATGGCGATCATCAGCACGATGAAGAGAAAGCTGGTGCCGCAGCGTAGATGGGCGGTGGCGTGCTCTCTGACCGCGGCCACCTCCATGGGCACCCCAGCTTCAAAGGCGTTTACCGCTTTGTGCTCGGCACCGTGGTAGCGGAATACCCGCTTGATGTCTGGCAGCAGGCTGACCAGCTTGAGGTAGGCGATGAAAATAGCCAGCCGTATCAGGCCTTCAATGAGATTGAACACCAGAGAGGAGCTGAGATAAGGGCTGATTAGCTTGGTGAGGAAGAGGGGCACGATGAGAAAGAGAACGATGGCCAGCCCCAGCGCCGGGACGAGCATCGCCCAGACCGCTTTTCCTGAAATCTCCTCCTGCTCTTCTTCCAAGGACACGTTGGCGGAGTAGAGCAGGCTTTTGATGCCCAGTATCATCGCCTCGATCAAGACCACGATGCCTCGCAGCAGCGGGGTTCGCCTCATCCAGCCGGTGTAGATGCCGCCCAGCGGCTCGATATTCATCGCCAGCCCGCCGTCAGGACGGCGCACCGCGGTCACCGCCGCTTTCCGCCCCCGTATCATCACCCCCTCGATAACCGCCTGGCCACCGTAATGGAATCTTCTGGCCATAAAAAGCTCTCCATAAACAAAAAGGAGCGGTTTTTAGAGCCCCGCTCCTGCCCTCTTTGTCTTGAGCTGGTTTAGTCTTTCACTTGGTAGCGTTTCTTGAAGCGTTCCACCCGTCCCGTGGCGTCAACTACCCGCCGTTCTCCGGTGAAAAATGGGTGGCACTGGCTGCACAGCTCAACCTTCAGCTCCTTCTTGGTGGAGCCGGTGGTGAAGGTATTGCCGCAGGAACAGATAACCCGGGCATCATTATAATACTTGGGGTGAATCTTTTCCTTCATTCAAACTGCCTCTGCTCGCTTGGCCTAGCTTGAGTAAACGCTCACCTTTCTCCGGTTGTTTCTGGCTGGCTCGAACTTGACCACGCCATCAATGAGGGCGAAGAGGGTGTAGTCTTTGCCCACCCCCACATTGTTGCCGGGATAAATGCGGGTGCCTCGCTGGCGGACTAGGATGGTTCCGGCCCGCACCACCTCTCCTGCGTATTTCTTGACCCCGAGCCGCTTGGCCTGGCTATCCCGGCCGTAGCGGGTGGAGCCAGCTCCCTTCTTATGCGCCATCTGTGGTCACCTCTTTTTTGCGCCGTCTGGTTTTCTTGGGCGGTTTTTCCTCGGCTATCCCCGGCCCGACTATCTGGTCAATGACCAGTTTGGTATGAAGCTGGCGGTGCCCTACCTTGCGGCGGTAACGCACCTTGGGCTTGTACTTGAAGACGATGACCTTCTCGCCTTTGTACTCCCCCTGTGAGGTGGCGATTACCTTTGCCCCCTCAACCGTGGGGTTACCCACCATTACCTTATCGCCATCGGCGATAAACAGTACCCTGTCCAACTCGACGGTACCGCCTTCAGCCACGCCCAGGCGTTCCACCTCGATGGTCTGGCCGGGAGCTACCTTATATTGTTTGCCTCCAGTTTCAACGATAGCGTAAATCTCGAAACCTCCAAAAAAGCCAAAATATTATACCAGTTGCGGTAGCTAGGTGTCAAATACCGGGCTTTAGCCTCTGCCACAGCTCCCTTACTTTCGCTTTCAGCTCATCAAGGGAGCAATCGGTATCAATGACCACATCAGCCTGCTTGATTCGCTCCTCGCTGGCTAGCTGAGAGCGGATGCGCGCCCGGGATTCTGGCTCGGAGAGCCCGGCGCGTTTCTTCAGGCGCTTGAGGATGGTGGCTTCAGAGGCGGTGGTGACCCATACCTCATCGACCAGTGATGTCCACTCTGCCTCCACTAGAAGTGGTGCTTCCACCACCGCCACTGCCACCCCCTGACTTCGGTACCGCTCAAGCTGAGCCTGTACCGCCTCTCGTATTCTGGGGTGCATTATCCGGTTAAGCTTGGCCAGGGCCTCGGGGTCGGCGAAGACAATTGCCCCCAGCTTTTTGCGGTCAATGCTGCCGTCTGTGGCGAGAATCCCCCGGCCGAAGGCAACCACTACCTCGCGCCAGGCTTCGGTATCGGGCTGGAAGAGCTTGTGGCCAATTTTGTCCGCATTGATGACTTTGGCGCCCAGCTCAGCCAGGAACCGTGACACCGTGCTCTTGCCGCTGCCAATACCACCCGTAAGGCCGATGACTTTCATTTCCCCAAAGCTGGGGCAAATATAGCATATGGGTGCTGGCTAGTCAATCTATGCCCACGTTTGACAGGTAAATGATACCAATGCTATAGTGGCTCTCCAGAGAACTAGCCGAGTCTGATATTTAGCGGAGGTACAAGATGCCCAAGGTCTTCGTCAGCAGGAGGTTAGCTCAGCAGGCGATTGATATGCTCAGCCAGTATGCCGAGGTTGACGTATGGAAAGGGGAAGATGCCCCACCTCGTGATGAATTTCTGCGCCGCATCGCTGATGTTGATGGGATTGTGCTCTGGGGTGAGGATAAGATAGACGGCGCCGCCATGGACGCTGCCCCCAAGCTTAAATTGATCGCCAATGTTTCCGTGGGCTATGATAACATAGATATTGAGGCGGCGGCAAAGCGGGGCATCATGGCCAGCAACACTCCTGGCGTGGTCACAGAGAGCACGGCAGACCTCACCATGGCGCTGATGCTGGCTATCGCCCGCAGGCTGGTGGAGATGGCCAGCCTGCCGGCGAAGGGGGAGTGGAAGCTGTGGGGCCCCATGGATATGCTCGGCCATGATGTGCACCATAAGACATTGGGCATCATCGGGATGGGGAGGATAGGCTCTGCGGTGGCCAGACGCGCCAAGGGGTTCTCCATGCGGGTCATCTATCACAACCGCCACCGCCACCCGGACGAGGCTGAACTTGGCGTGGAATACGTTGCCGATATCCCCACCCTGCTCCGAGAGGCTGACTTCGTCAGCATTCACGTGCCCCTAACTGCGGAGACCAAGCACCTCATCGGCGCCAAGGAACTCGCCATGATGAAGCCCACGGCCTTCCTCATCAATACCGCCCGAGGCAAGGTGGTTGACCAGCAGGCATTGTATCAGGCTTTAAAACGTAGACAAATAGCCGGTGCCGCGATAGATGTTACCTATACTGAGCCCATCCCCAAGGACGACCCGCTGCTCTCCTTGGATAACATCATCGTCACACCTCACATCGGCACCCAGACCGGGGAGACTGGGGTGAACATGAGCGTTTTGGCGGTGGAGAATATGATCGCCGCTCTCAAGGGTGAACCTGTGCCCAACTGCGTCAACTGCCATCTCTTGGGCAAGGAATGAGGGGGTGGTGGGCGGTGGAGGACTTGAACCTCCGACCTCCTGCGTGTGAAGCAGGCGCTCTAACCACTGAGCTAACCGCCCAGACACCGCAATTATATCTCGGCAAAGGATAATAGTCAATATTTGCCTCTTGATAGCGGGGATAGCCAGAGGGCTGAAGTAGTTCTGGCCACAAACTGCTTCATCCCGGTAAGCTCTTTGGCGCAGCGTTTTGTGCCAATTGGCACCTTATATTGACAAATGGACACATCAGGTGCTATAATCTGCCTGCTACCCAAGGTGAAACCTTGCTTGAGGTAGTTTGGGTAGCTTATAATAATCAGCGGTCAAGCGGAGGTTTGGGCAGATGAAGGCGATAATGCTGGCAGCTGGCGAGGGAACCCGCTGTTATCCATTCACCTATCTCTCGCCCAAGATGTTCCAGCAGGTGGCTGGCATACCCTTGCTGGAATATATGCTTTCCTGGTTTGGTGGGACGCCGGAGATTGAGAAGCTGTATATCGTGGCTCGGAATGGTGCCGCCGTCAGCACACTCAAAAGTTATATTGAGAAGCGGGAGTCATATCTGGCTCAGATTGTGGAGCTATTCGGGCAGCTGGGGTACAAAGTGGAGTATACCAATCCGGGGCTTGAGATAGAGGTCGTTGAGGCTTATGGGTGGGGGACGGGAGGTGACCTGAGGCACGCTTTGAATGCGATAGTTTCCGCAGGTGGGCTGGGCGAGGACTTTCTGGTCTGCAATGCGGACTATGTCATCAACCGCAAGCTAGCTGACGGGGCTCTTTCCCTGCAGCTTGACCTCTCCGATATCATTGATTACCACCGACGCTGCAGGAAGGCGTTGGGCACGGTGATGACGGTGGCCTTCGTGGTGGTGGCGCGGGAGGAGGCGACCAGGTTTGGGGTAGGTCAGCTTGAGGAGGTTGATGGTTTCAAGGTGGTCCGTGGTTTTGTGGAGAAGCCGGATATCAAAGATATTGCCGATGACCCCCCAATAAACGCTGGGATCTGCGTTATTGATAGCCAATTTCTTCTCTCCCGTCTCGATGAATTTCTGCCGGAAAAGCCTGGGACAAGCTTGGAGAGGAATGTTATGGAGCGGCTGACCAGAGAAGCGCGGCCGATGCTGGCCGGCTATCTGCTTGACCTTTGCGCCTGGTTTGACGTCGGCACGCTGGAGCAGCTCATCAAGGTGAATATCTACATCGCTTCGCAGAAAGGAGGCCGAAGATAGACAAAGTTCTTATCACCGGGGGTGCCGGATTTATCGGGTCTCATCTGGCGGAAGAACTGGCAAGTCAAGGTTATCAGGTTATCATTCTGGATGACCTTTCCACGGGAAGATTGGAGAATATCCGCGGTCTGGTGGGGAGGGATAACGTTGAGTTTATCCAGGGCAGTGTCACCGACCTGGCCCTGCTTCAGAGGCTCTTTCGGGGTGTGGAGTATGTCTTTCATCAGGCGGCCTTGGCCTCCGTCCCGGGCAGCGTTGAAGATCCTCTGGCCACGAGTGAGATAAACATCGGCGGCACATTGAAAGTATTGCTGGCGGCCAGAGATAATAAGGTGAAAAAAGTCATCTATGCTTCCTCTTCCTCAGTGTATGGCGATACTTCCGCCATGCCACAGAAGGAGGACATGCCTTTAAATCCCATTTCTCCTTATGCCTTGACCAAGCTAACGGGCGAACATTACTGCCATATCTTCCGCCAGATGTATGGTCTAGCCACGGTTTGTCTACGCTATTTTAACATCTATGGCCCGAGGCAAAGCTCTCAGTATGCCGCGGTCATTCCCGCCTTTATCCAGAGGGCCTGCCAGGGCCTCCCGCCCGTCATATTCGGCGATGGCGCTCAGAGCCGGGATTTTGTCTTTGTCAAGGATGTGGTGCAGGCCAATATTCTGGCCGCGGAAAGCGGGGCCGAGGGTGCCTACAACATCGGCAGCGGCCGGAGCATCACCATCAGGGAACTAGCGGAAAGTATTTTGCGGGTCATGGGTAAAAACTTGACGCTGGTCTATGAGGAGCCAAGGTCTGGTGAGCTCAAGCACAGCCTGGCTGATATCACCAAAGCTAGAGGGTTTGGTTACCAGCCAAGATGGACGCTGGAGGATGGCCTGGCGGAAACCATCGCCTATTTCTCCGAAGAAAGGAATTCACCCTAGAAGCCTTAGGTTATAGTCTGAGCTGAAAACGTTGGAGCGATAAGGAGGTTATTGATGAAGAATACAAGCATCCCCATGCCCAATAGGGAGCGGTTCCGGGCCATCTGCCTTGGGGAGAGGCCGGGCGATGTGGCCATAATGGACTGGTTCAACCGGTACTGGACGGATACTCCCAAGGAGTGGGTGAAGCAAGGTGCCCCTCGGGACATCCTGAAGCCGGAGGGTTTTAACCGGTATTTTCAGATGGAGCACATCCATAACCTGCAGGAGATTGTTTCCGAGCACAACCGTGCTGACCTGCCTGAGGCTGAGGCCGGGGAGGGGTTTTACGTTACCCCGCCGATACTTCCTGTTTTTGAGAAAAAAGTTATCCGGGAGGATGCGCGCCACCGGGTGGAGATGACCTATGGCGGGTCAGTGGTTGAGGTCTCCAAGGAGTTCCCCTGGCGGATGCCCAAATATCTGGAGCGCCCGGTAAGAGATAGAGCCACCTGGAACGAATATCGCAAGCGGCTTGACCCCTATACTCCGGAGCGGTGGCCCGCAGACTGGTGGGGCTTTGTGGAGAAGGTAAATAGCGAAGATACGCCTACCCTGATCATGGTTGAGGGATTTTTTGGCATTCTGCGGGAGTGGACGGGGCTGGAGAATCTGCTCTACATGTTTTACGATGACCCGGGCTTGGTGGAGGACATGATGGACCAGGTGCTTTATCTCGACTTGGGGATATTGCAGCGGGTGGTGAGGGACATCAAAATCGACTTTGTCCGCATCTGGGAGGATATGGCCTACAAGGCTGGGCCGCTGATTTCGCCCGATATGGTGAGGAAGTTTATGGTGCCCCGCTACCGGAAGCTCACTGACTTCCTGCACAGCCAGGGCATTGATATCATCCATCTGGATAGCGATGGCAACATCACGGAACTCATCCCCATCTGGCTGGAGGTGGGTATAAACTTTCTCTGGCCGCTTGAGGTGGCCGCTGGGATGGATGCCGTGGCCCTGCGCAAGAAGTACGGTAAGGAGCTCATCCTCTCCGGCAATATTGATAAGCGAGTATTCGCCCGGGGAAAAGAGGCGATCAAAGAAGAGGTCATGTCCAAGGTGCCGTTCCTGGTGGAGACGGGCGGTTACTTCCCCGGCCTGGACCATGCCATCCCGCCTGATATCTCCCTGGAGGACTTCCGCTACTTCATCAATCTGCTGCGTGAGATTGGCGGTATGGAGAAGTTGCCTGAGTAAGCTGCCTTAGCTTGGGCGCTTACCTATCTCCAGAGTTAGTTCCAGCTCGCTATCGCCACGTTTTAGGGTGAGGGTGGCGGTTTGCCCTGGGCTTTTGTGTTCTCCCAGGTAGGAGGTGAGGGTGGCGGTGTCTCTGATGGGTACCCCATCAATGGCGATGATGATATCATCAACCTCAACGCCAGCCGCTCCCGCCGGGCCATCAGCTACCACCTCCTGCACCAGCACCCCGTTGGCCGTGTCCAGAGCCCGGCTCTGCACCATCTCCGGGGTGAGGTCAGTTATGCCCAGACCCAGCCAGGGATAGTCAAAGGAGCCCTGGGCGATGAGCGAGGCGCTAACCCGTTTTAGTTTGTTGGAGGAGATGGCGTAGTAGATGCCATCGCCCTCGTATGGCTCAATGCGGGCGATGACCATGCCGATGACCTCTCCCGCGGAGTTCACCAGGGGGCAGCCGGAGTTGCCCGGATTTACCGCGGCGTCAAACTGGATGAGGTTGGCCACCCAGCGCGTCTGGGCATCGTACTCTATTTCGGCGAACCTATCAAGCTGGCTGACGATGCCCGTGGTCAGCGTTTCGGTGAGGTCAAAGGGATTGCCGATCGCCGCCACCGGTTCGCCGATCCTTACCTTGGCCGAGTCAGCCAGCGCCAGCGGCTCAACGGCGAGCTCTTCTTCAAGCTCAAGCACGGCCACATCACTGAAGAAGTCGCTGCCGGTGATGGCGGCTGGCGAAATTCTGCCATCAGGGAAAACGACGTATATCTTGTCCAGATCCTCCACGACATGGTAGGCGGTCAGCACATGAGCCTCACTATCAAAGATAAACCCGGAGCCGATGGTTCTCTCCCCGTTGCTGATCCTGACGGTAGCCTGGCTCACCTTTTGGTAGACCTTATCTGCCCGGATTACTGCGCGGGGAAGTTCCGCGGTATCTCTTACCTCAGCTTCCAGGGTGTCAATCTTAGCCAGAGTGCTGCCTAAAGCGTCTTCCAGCGCCTCAAGCTGGGCTTGGTTCTGAGTGGTTTCTCCCTCCAGAGTGTCAATCCTGGCCAGGTTTTCGTCTATTTTGTCCTCTAGTCTGGTCATCCCGGCCAGCGTTTCGGCGCTTAAGGCGGTAAACTCGTCATGCAGGGTCTCCATCTGGGCGGCCTGCTCTGTCTGGAAGGTCAGGAGCTGTGTCCCCAGGGCGTCAATCTGCTGGCCGAGGGAATAGGCGTAGTAGGCGAGGCCACCGCTGAGGAGCACGAGAAAAATCAGTATGCCCACAGTTACTTTGCTGGTCATGGGAGGTATGCCCTCCTTCCTTATACTTTACATAAGCATCAGGCCCATGGGCGATGGCCCTCTCCAGGAAATGCTGATGTGGGTTATCCAAGCATCAGGTGGACTGTTCTTGGGCCAGGCGCTGGTGTTCTTTAAGCATGCATTTATCCATAACCACCATGAGGCCAGCTTCTCTGGCCTTGGCCGCGGCGGCCTCGTTGATTATCCCCTCCTGCATCCACACTGCTTTGGCGCCGATTTTGATGGCCTCTTCCACGATGGGCATCACTTCTTCAGGGCGGCGGAAGATATCCACCACTTCCACGGCCTCGGGTATGGAGCTGAGGTCAGGGTAGCTGGTCTTGCCCAGTATTTCTGGCGCCTTGGGGTTGACTGGAATTATATTGTAGCCTTGCTCCGCCAGGTAGCTGGCCACATGGTAGCTGGGCCGCTCTGGTTTGGGTGAGAGCCCCACCACCGCCACGTTGCGGTATTCACTCAGTATCTTGGCCTCTAGCATCTGACCAATTCCTGCGGCCTTATTTCTCCTGCTCCTTCGCCTTTTTCAGCTCCTGGAAGCTCTTGATCACTTCTTCCACGGAGGCCTCATCTTCTAGGGTGGTGAGGTCCCCAACGCTGAGGCCGCTGGCCACTGCCTTCAAGACCCGGCGCATGATTTTGCCGCTCCGTGTCTTGGGGAGGGAGGTGACAAAGTCAATGTCCTCGGGGACGGCTATCGGTCCCACCGTGCTGCGCATGTGATTAGCTAGTTCCTTCTTCAGCTCTGGGGAAGGGGTAACTCCCTCTTTGAGCCGGACGAACATGACGATGGTCTCGCCTTTGATTGGGTCGGGCTTGCCCACCACGGCAGCCTCGGCCACCTGAGGATGGGAGACGGCGGCGTCCTCCAGTTCGGCGGTGCCTATTCGGTGCCCGGCGATTTTCAGTATTTCATCGGCTCTGCCCAGAAGCCAGAAGTAGCCATCGCTATCCCTCACCGCGTAGTCTCCAGTGAAGTAACAGCCTGGGAAGCGCGACCAGTAGGATTTCTTGTAGCGCTCTGGGTCACCATAGACGCCGACCAGCATCCCCGGCCAGGGCCTCTTGATGACCAGGAGCCCCCTCTCCCCAGTCGGCACTGGATTGCCGTCTTCATCAAAGATGTCAGCATCCACGCCAGGGAGGGGGAATGTCGCTGAACCAGGCTTTAGGGGGACAAGCTCTATCCCCGGGGCTGGCGAGATCATGATGCCCCCGGTCTCCGTCTGCCACCAGGTGTCCACGATGGGGCATCTCTCGTTGCCGATGTGCTTGTAGTACCAGAGCCAGGCTTCGGGGTTGATGGCCTCGCCCACGCTGCCCAGTAGCTCCAGGCTGCTGAGGTCATGTTTTTTGGGCCATTCCTCACCGTGCCCCATGAACATCCTGATGGCGGTGGGCGAGGTATAGAATATGGTAACTCCGTATTTCTCAATGATTTCCCACCAGCGGTCAATGGAGGGATAGTCGGGGGCCCCTTCATAGAGCACGATGGCGGCCCCGTGCGCCAGCGGGGCATAGACGATGGAGCTGTGCCCGGTAACCCAGCCCACGTCAGCCGAGCACCAGTAAACTGATTCTTCTTTAAGGTCAAAGACCCATCCGTAGGTGGCGTAGTTATGGACCAGGTAGCCGCCGGTGCCGTGGACGATTCCCTTGGGCTTGCCCGTGGTGCCCGAAGTATAGAGGACGTAGAGGGGGTGGTTTGACTCCACTGGCTCAGGCTCAACGTAAGGTTCTGCCTCCTCCAATAGGTCATGCAGCCAGAAGTCTCTTCGCTCCTTCATGTTGACTTGGACGTTGGCTCGCCTGACCACGATGCTCTTCTCCACCGAGGGGCATTTCTCCAGGGCTTCATCGGAGATGGGTTTTAAGGGCAGTATCTTGCCCCGGCGGAAGCCCCCGTCAGCGGTGACCAGTAGCTTAGCCTCCACGTCATTGACCCGGTCCGCCAGCGCCTGGGCGCTAAAACCAGAGAAAATCACGGTGTGGGGGGCGCCAATGCGGGCGCAGGCAAGCATGAAGATAGGTAGCTCTGGAATCATGGGTAGATATAGGGCTACCTTGTCCCCCTTGCCGATGCCACATTTCTTCAGCACCGAGGCGAACCGGTTGACTTCACTGAATAGCGTGGAGTAGCTCAAGACCCTGACGTCTCCCGGCTCACCTTCCCAGTAGATGGCCACCTTGCTCCGGCGCCAGTTCTTGGTGTGGCGGTCAACGCAGTTATAGGAGGCGTTCAGCAGCCCGCCGGCGAACCAGTTGGCCCAGGGCGGATCCCATTCCAGCACTTTATCCCAGGGCCGAAACCAGTCCAGATTGCGTGCCTGCTCCGCCCAGAATTCCTCATTCTCCTCCATGGAGCGGCGGTAAACATCAAAGTATTTCTTTATCGGAAAGTATTTGGTCTCAAACGGAAGCGATAATTCAGCCATGCTCTGACCTCCCCACGTAATTACTTAATTATCCCTCAGCTCTCTCCATAAAACAAGTCATCGTAGAGTCTCTCCAGTCTCAGCTTGTGTTTGAGTTCTTCATGAGCCAGGTCAGCGCAGAGATTTTTGGCCGTCTCCTCTCGCATCAGGCTCATCATCCTGGAGTAGAACTCAACCGCCTGCTGCTCCCGCTTCATGGCGAAGATGAGCGTATCCTGTAGTCCAGCGCCCTCCAGCCTGTCACCGCCGGTTAAGTACTCACTGAGCTTGAGATTGGGCACCTGCTCCTCGGGCCCCTCCCGCTTGGTCAGGCCCTGTTCTTTAAGCTTCTTCAGCCGCTGGGAGTGGCCTTGTTCTTCCTTGGCCAGCTCTTTGAGCAATTCCTTGACTGCGGGGTCTTGGCTCTGGCGCTCTGCCGCTTTGTAGGTGGCCTGTGAGGCGATCTCCTTGTAGATGGCGCTATCCAATAGTTCAGTTAGTTCATCAAGCATTATTTTCCTCCCTCTATGTCCTGCAGCAGGTCAGTGAAGACTTCAACGTGATAGAGCTCGTTATCCCGGATGCGGCGCAGCAGTTTCTTTAGGCCAGGGTCATCGGTTTCTTGAGCCGCCTTATCATAGGCCTGGGCGACTTCCTTTTCAATCTTGATATCCGCCTGGAGCATGTCTCTCGGTTTGGTTGACTGGTCAACCTCGGTGTGCTCGATCTCCGGTCTTCCCCCGCTGCCGACCAATTCTTCGGCAAGCCAACCCAGATGCTGCATTTCGTTTACCGCCTGGTCTTGCAGCTGCTCCTTGGCCTCCTCATTGGGAGCCAGGTAAGAGTGCAGCAGATACTGCAGGATGACGGTGTACTCATGCTCCACGCCCCAGTTGAGCATCTGGGCGGTCTTATCCTGGCGGCTGCCCCTTATGTCCTTGACTCCTTCCCTCTCTGCCTTGTCCACGAAGTGGGCGAAGTCGTCATGATGGGCCTCTTCATCGGAGAGGATGCGCCCTAGCAACCGCTTTATCTTGGTGTCATCAATGAGGCTGATATGCTCCTTATACTGGGCGATGGCACCCTCCTCAAGCTGCACGTCATTTTTCATCCAGTCCGTTACCAGCTTGCCGCCCAGGCGCATGGTGCCCCTCTTCAGGCTGGGGGTACCGCCCAGCGCCACGATGGTCTCCGCCAGCCAGTCCAGGTGGCGCATCTCGTCCCGGGCGATGGCCTCAATCTCACAGGCCATCTCGCCCTCTCCCATGCCATAGGCGTGGTTTAGGTACTGGATGATGGCGCCGTGTTCATCCTCCAGGTCTTGGTTCAGCAGGGCGATGATTTTCTCTTTGTCCATCTCCTTCTCCTTGGGGATAACTTAGGTGAAGTTATTTTCCTGGTGTTTTTGGGCGATGGTGCTCGCCAGATTATCCAAGGCCCTGAAATCATCCTCTTTGGGGAAGCCCTTGCTTATCACGGGTGGGATTATCTCCACCTTGAGGTTGGGGATCATCCCGGCCAGCTGTTCCACTGTCTTGCCTCCCCAGCCGTAGGAGCCGATGATGGAGATGAACTTCACCTTGGGCCGCAGGGCGTTTGCCAGCAGGGTGGCGTAGGCGGCGTTGGGGTGGGGGCCACCCAGAACGGTGGGCGTGCCGATAACCACTGTGGCCGCGTCAACCAGCGCCATGGCCAGCTTGCCCAGGTCGGTCGCCGCCAGGTCAAATTGTTTTACCGTGACCCCTCTCTGCACCAAGGCCCTCACCAGGTATTCCACCATCTGGCGGGTGCTGCCGTGCATGGAGGTATAGGGCAGGACGACGATGTTCTTCGGCGCATCAGAGGCCCAGCTGTGATACAGCTTGATGATGAACTCTGGCCGGCGATACATGGGGCCGTGGCTGGGAGCGATGATATCAATGGCGTAGTCCTTTATCTTCTCCAGGTTTTTCTGAATTTGGGCGCTGAAGGGCATCATGATCTCGGCGTAGTACCTCTTGGCGGCTTCATGAACCTCTCCCTCATCGGAGACGTAAAGGTCGGTGGTGGCCAGGTGCGAGCCGAAGAAGTCGCAGGGGAAGAGAATTCTCTCTTCCTGAAGGTAGGTGAGCATTGTCTCCGGCCAGTGCACCCAAGGGGCGTGGATGAACTCCAGGGTCTTATCCCCCAGGGAGAGGGTCTCCTTATCGGCAACGGCGGTGATTTTCTCTGCTGGGGCTAGATTCAGATTCACGAGCATATCCCGGCACTTGGGCGTGCAGATGACCTTGGCTTTGGGGTATCGCTCCAGCACCGTGGGCAGGGTGCCGGAATGGTCTTGTTCAGCGTGGTTGGTGATCACGTAGTCTATATTGGCCACGCCAAGCTGCTCCAGGTTATTGAGCAGTACCTGCTCCATGGTCGGGTCCACGGTGTCAATGAGGGCGGTTTTTTGGCTGCCCTGGATGAGATAGGCATTGTAGCTGGTGCCGTCGGGGAGTGGGATCAGGGCATCAAACAGCCGTCTGTCCCAGTCAACGGCGCCCACCGAATAAATTTTCGGTCTTATCTCTCTTGGTTGCATCGCGGTTTCCCTCCGTTATTCCCTTTGGTTTTTGTCTCTTTAGCCACCGTCCAGGGTAGGGTGCTCGTGGCTGACAAACCACCCTGCCGGGTCCTTTAGGTACTCATAGTAGTCAAGCAGAATCAGTTGGTGCTCTCTTTCCTGGCCAGCCAGAGCCTCGTAGAAGTCTCGCTGCGCATCATAGGTGGCGTGTTTGCTTTGCGCTTGGTAGAAATCGTGGGTTTTGCCCTCCATATCCATGGCTGTTTGCACCGCGTCCAGCTCGCTCTGGGCGGCCTTTATCCCGGTGCCCAGCTTATCGGTGGCTTGAGCGAATATCGTCCTCAGCCCCCGGCCCCCATCTGGCCGGAAATCTGTCTTGGGCCAGGCCTGCTGGTTCCTGATGGCCTCATATATCTCCTCAAACTTCCGCCGGTGAATGTCTTCCTCAGCGGCCAGCGTCTCCAGGAGCTTCCTCCCGGCTTCGTTGCCGCTTTGCTGGCTTGCTTTCAGGTAGAACTCCTTGCCTTCGCTCTCCATCTGGATTGCGGTCTGCAGCCCCTCCAGGGTTTTGTCTTGTTCCGGTTTCACTACCTACCTCCTGGCCTTAAAACTAGCTCTATTCAAAATTATATCACCAGTTGGCCTCTGTATATGACATACATCACATACACAATGAGTGAAGCCTGTTTATGATATAATTAATCAAAGCAAAGTACTAAAGCTTACCACTAATAGCGCGGGAGGTAAACATGGCAGATAAGAAAGTGGTTATCTATTCAACCCCCACCTGTCCTTACTGCAAGAGGGCCAAGGAGTATCTCACCCAGAAGGGGATTCCCTTCACCGAGTATGACGTGGCCGCGGATAGAGACAAGGCCAAGGAGATGATCCAGAAGTCAAAGCAGATGGGAGTTCCGGTGATTCTGGTGGATGATGAGGTCATCGTTGGCTTTAATCAAGCCAAGTTAGATAGCCTGCTCTCATAGCCCGGTCTTGGCGCAGAAGGAAAAGGGCGAGGATATGTCCATCTATCTTGCCCGAGGAGACGCGTATGTATGATTTGATGGTAGTCGGCGGGGGCCCGGCCGGGCTTGCCGCCAGCGTCTATGCGGCGCGCAAGCGGCTAAGTACTCTGCTTATCAGCGGCGATATCGGTGGTCAGATAAACACCACCCTAGGCATTGAGAATTATCTCGGCTATCAGTTTATTGAGGGCCCCGAGCTGATAAATAAGTTCCAGACCCAGGTCAGCCAATTTCCCATTGACCAGAAGATTGGTGATAAGGTATCCCGTCTGGCCAAGATTGAGGGAGGCTTTGAGGCGCTCGCCGAGAGCGGTGAGCGTTATCAAGCAAAAGCGGTTATCTTCGCCACCGGCAAGCGCCCCAGGAAACTAAATGTGCCCGGCGAGGTGGAGTTCGCCGGGAGGGGGGTAACTTACTGCGCCATCTGTGATGGCCCCGTTTTTGCCGGGCAAAGGGTGTTGGTGGTGGGGGGAGGTAACTCGGCGCTTGAGGCGGCGCTGGATATGGTGAAAATCGCCGAACACGTTGACCTGGTTTCGGTGACGTCGCTAACCGGTGACCCTATCCTTGTGGAACGGCTGGCCGATGCCAAAAACCTCACCATTTTCACCGAGCACGCGACGCAGGAGATCGTGGGGCAGGATTTTGTGGAGGAGGTTGTTATCAAGGATTTAAAGAGCGGCGAGATAAAGCGGCTTGATGTTAGCGGCGTTTTCATTGAGATTGGGCTGGTGCCCAATTCTGACGCGGTGAAGGGGCTGGTTGAGCTCAATGAGCTGGGGGAGGTGCGGATAAGCCGAACCAATGAGACCTCGGTGCCCGGCCTTTATGCCGCCGGGGACGTGACCGATATCCCAGAAAAGCAGATCATCATTGCCGCGGGGGAAGGTGCTAAAGCGGCGCTGCAGGCCCACCGCTACCTACAGCGGCTGGCGGCATGAGAGTTCGGCGGTGGGAGATGAGCCATGGTTAAAGAGCTAAAGAAGAACGATAAAACCCTCTACGTTTGTGAAGAATGCGGCTTTGGCTACGAAGAGAAGGAATGGGCGGAGAAGTGCCAGCGGTGGTGCCAGCGGCATCCCAGCTGCAATCTGGAGATTATCCAGCATGGCGCCCCGGTGGAGGAATAAGGCGCTATTTCTTCTCTTCGGCTAGATACTTCTCCGGGTCTTGGTCAAAGGCTTTCTTGCAACCGATAGCGCAGAAGTAGTATTTCTTTCCTTGATACTCAGAGGTGGCCGCTGCTTTTGCCTCATCCACTTCCATCTTGCAGACTGGGTCAATAGCCATTACGTGCCTCCTTATGTCCTATCTAGCTTGGCTGGTTTTGCCGGGGCCGGTTACCATATTAGCGCTTTATGGCTTTGCGGATGGTCTCCATCAGCTCCCTGATGTGTTCCTCGCCGCGCTCTCCCCGGATGGCCTCGGCGACGCAACCCTCAATGTGACTCTGCAGGATGAGCAGGGAGAGCTCATCGGCGGCGGCGCAGAGGGCGGTGAGCTGCTGCACGATATCAATACAGTAGCGTTCTTCCTCAATCATGCGCCGGATGCCTCTGGCTTGCCCCTCAATCTTCTTCATCCTGGCGAGGAGAGTCGGCTTGATTTTGGCATACTGGTACTGCCTGACCGTGGTGGGCATTTGACTGCATCCTTCCTTATCAATAAGGATATGCTAGATACTACCATACAGTATGGCCTGAATCAAGCCCTGCCTTCTCTGAGGTAATATGCCCGGTATGTGACATAAGTCATATTATGGAGGACATCTTTCGGGCTAAAATGAGCCTTGAGTACCCTAAGGGGCATCCGGAGAGGACAGCCGAGATCCCCCGCTCTGGTCAGTCAGATAGCTTTGTGTTATACTTTTCTTGGCCTCTGAGGAGCCTAAGGAGGTAACTGATGGAAGCGTCTCAAGTTCTGGCCCTGGTCGAGCAGATTATTGAGGAGCACAAGAGTATCATCCGGGGGCTAAAAGACCTGGACCAGGTGGCCAATGATGCCGGTGCCATCAAGGTGCTGGACAGAGCCCAGGAGGATTTTGTCCCGGAGAGGTTGACCAGCCGGCAGCAGGGAGTGCGGAGCTGGCAGGAATCACTGGAGATGGTCCGCCGGGGGATTGAGGCTCACTTCAATCGTGAGGAAACGGCGCTTCTGCCTGCCGTGGAGGAGTATGGTGATGAGGCGCAGCTTTCCCGCCTGCGGGGCTGGCTTGCCGAGCACGCTGAGCTCAGGGAGCGGCTGGCCAAATTGGATATAGATGTCGCCGAGCTGAACGCGGCGGAAGCGCATCACGTGGTGTGGCATGGTAAGGCCTGGGGGATACGGGTTTATATGAACCACACCCTTAAGCTTTTTGAGCGGCATGCTAAAGGCGAACAAAAGCTCCTGCTGGCCATGAAGAAGGGGCTGCAGGAAAGGATAAAGAAGAGTTGATTTGCTCACGGTAATTTTGGACGAAGGTTACCTGATATTATGAGGCAAGTGTATCTGGACAATGCGGCGACGACGCCTCTCCTCCCCGAGGTGAGAGAGGCGATGCTCCCTTATCTGGGGGAGCTATTTGGTAATCCCTCCTGTCTACATAGCTGGGGAGATGCGGCGCGTGAGGCGGTGGAGAGGGCGCGGGAGCAGGTGGCGCAGCTTATCGGGGCGGAGGCTGAGGAGATAATCTTCACCGGGAGCGGCACGGAGAGCAATAACTTTGCCATCAAGGGGCTGGCGCTGGCCCAGCAGGCCAAAGGTAAGCATGTGGTCGTCTCGGCGGTGGAGCATTTCTCCGTGCTTTACTCGGCGCGCACCCTGGAGAAGTGGGGGTTTGAGCTGACGCTAGTGCCGGTGGACAAATACGGGGTGGTTGACCCTGATGAGGTGCGCCGAAACTTAAGGAAGGACACGATACTGGTATCAGTGATGCATGCCAATGCTGAGGTGGGCACCATAGAGCCGATAGAGGAGATCGCCCGCATCACCAGGGAGAATGGTATCCTTTTCCACACCGATGCCGTGGCCACGGCGGGAACCATACCGGTGAAGGTGAAGGAGCTCGGGGTGGATACTTTAAGTCTGGCGGGAAACCAGTTCTACGGCCCGAAGGGGGTGGGTGCCCTCTGGGTGCGCAAGGGGGTGCGCATTATACCCCTCCTTGATGGCGGGGTCCAGGAAGGCGGGCGGCGTGCCGGCACGGAGAACGTGCCCGCCATCGTCGGTCTGGGAAAGGCGGCGGAGCTGGCGAGAATGGATATGCCGGCCCGAATCAAGCACCTCACCCATCTCCGTGACCGCCTATTAACTGAGCTTCCCCGGAAGATAGAACGTGTAGTGGTAACTGGTCATCCTCAAAACCGCCTTCCCGGGAATGCCAGCTTCTGCGTTGAGTTTATTGAAGGTGAATCCATGCTTATGTGGCTAAATAGCCAAGGGGTGGCGGTCACCAGCGGCTCCGCCTGCACCTCAAGGGCGCTCAAGGCCTCTCATGTGCTCCTGGCCATGGGGCTGCCGCACGCCTTGGCGCAGGGCTCCATCCTCTTTACCCTGGGTCTGGATAATACCGATGAAGATATAGATTACGTCTTGGAGGTGCTGCCGCCCATCGTTGACCGGCTGCGGCAGATGTCGCCGCTTTACGCCAAGTTCACCAAGGCAGGCAAAGGAGGCAAGTAGGTATGCCCATATATAGTGAAAAAGTGATGGACCACTTCATGAACCCCCGCAATGTGGGCGAGATTGAGAACCCGGATGGCATCGGCGAGGTGGGTAATCCAGTGTGCGGGGATATGATGACCTTTTACATCAAGGTCAAGGACAACCGTCTGGAGGACGTCAAGTTCAAAACTTTCGGCTGTGGGGCCGCCATCGCGGTATCCAGCATGGTCAGTGAGATGGCCAAGGGCAAAACCCTGGAGGAGGCGAGGAAGATCACCCCTCAGCTGGTGGCTGATGAACTTGAGGGGCTGCCCAAGAACAAGTTTCACTGCTCCAACCTCGGTGCTCAGGCGCTGAGCAAGGCCATAGATGATTATCTGAGCAAGAAAAACAAAGGGGGGAAGAAGTGATGGCAGAGCAAGAGGAAAGGAAACAGCGTCTTTTCTGCCCCTACTGTGATGCGGAGATGGCGGCTCCGGACGGTGCTTACTGCCAGGCCTGCGGGATAACCGTGTTCTACTGTCCCAAGTGCCGCAGCCCGGTGCCCCGAGACCAGAGGGTGTGCCCTTATTGCGGAGCCGAGATCAAGGGCGAGGAAACTTAAAAGGAGCAAGCCAAAATGGCTGAGGAGAAGGAGAAACTGACCATAGTCATGTTCAGCGGCGACTTGGACAAGGCGCTGGCTGGATTTATCCTGGCCACCACCGCCGCCAGCATGGGCATGGATGTCAGCATGTACTTTACCTTCTGGGGGCTGAATATCATCAAGCGAAACGAGGGCAGCATTAAAAGCAAGGGGCTGGCCAGAAAGCTATTGGGGCTCATCAACCGGGGTGGCTCCAAGCGGTTGAAGCTCTCCAAATTCAATATGTTTGGCCTGGGAACCTGGATGATGAAGCGGCTGATGAAGGAGACCAATATGCCCTCCGTTGACGAGTTCATCACCATGGCCAAAGAGATGGGGGTGAAGCTGATACCCTGTTCCACCACCTGTGGCGTGATGGGCTTACCTGAGGATGCTTTCCGTGGCGAGGTGGATAGCCTAGCCGGGGCGGCCTTTTTCCTGGGTGAAGCGCGTAAGTCAAAGGTAACCCTTTTCATCTAGCTGATATTTAAGCGGAGGCAAGCCAAGGAGGAAGAAGCGATGAAAGCGGATCAAACCCTGGACTGCGTCGGACTTTATTGCCCGATGCCCGTGGTCAAAACGGCGGAGAAAATCAAAGAGCTTAAGACCGGGGAAGTCCTTGAGGTGATAGCTGATGATAAGGGGATAAAGCAAGACATGCCAGCTTGGTGCCAGACCACCGGGCACGAGTTTCTGGGGATAGAGGAGGCGGGTGCGGAGATCAGGGTCTATGTGAAGAAGGCGCATGACTAGGCCCCAGGTGGGCGGATGGCCCGGTCAAAAGGCGCCGCAGTTCAAGCTTTTCTGGAGAGCACTAGCGCCGCCAGTGACAACCCCATACTGACTAGGGCGATAGCCGTAAATACGCTCACCATATCGAAGATATCCATGAAATGCCCAGCTATGGGCTGCAGCAGACTTCTCCCCTCCAGACCCAGGCCAAAGTAGATGCCGAACAGGGTGGCTCTGAACTGGGGAGAGACGCTGCTCATGAGGAATGGCTGGACGGTGGCCTGCCTCATGTACATGAGCAGGCCAAAGAGGAATAGGATTATGATAAGCCCGGCGCTCATGGGCAGTTGGGCGAGTAGATAGAGGACCGGGCCAGTGGCCACCAGCGTCAGGAAGATGGCTCTCTTTCTGCCCCACCTATCGGATAGCCAGCCGCCAAACAGACTGCCCCCGATGCCCCCAATCCTGACGATGCCCATCATCATGGCGGCGTAGGCGGGGGCGATATGGTGCTTATCCACGAGGTAGATGGGGATGAAGGCCATGGCGGAGCCGGCGATAAGCTGCATGGCGATGGCCAGGGTGAAGATGATGGCGATCGGTCGCAGCACCTGAAGGATATGCAGGCGCGGAAGCTCAGGTGAGCGGCCAGGCTCTGAGGGTATCTGGCCCAGGGGCTCACGGGTAGTTCTTTGCCTGAACTTTCTCAAAATCAGCGGCACTGCCGCCATGGCGGGCAGGCTCAGGATGATGTAAGCGAAGCGCCACCCCAGAAACTCGGCGATGAGTCCTCCCAAGACTGGGCCGATGGTAAAGCCAATGCTGCCCCCCACCATGTGCAGGGCGATCACCTTGCCCCTTCGCCTCTCCTCAAAGAGGCCGGAGAGCATTGATACTGCTGAGGGATGGTAAGCCCCGGCGAAAATCCCCATCACAATCAGGATGAAGAGCATGGGGTAGTAAGCTGGGCTCAGGCCGACTGCTAGAGCCATGAGACCAACGCCGCCGAGACCGATGGCGATGGCGATATCACGGCGAACCCGGTCGCCAAGCCACCCTCCGGGAAACTGGGAAAGGCCGGCGGTGATGGTGAAGGCGGAGAGGAGCATTCCTGATTGTAAATAGCTTAGCCCCAGGCCTTCTCGGATGAGCGGGAGTAGCGCGGTGAGCAGCCCGGTGCACAGGTCATGGCTGAGATGGGTATAGGTGAAGAAGGTGGCGGTACTTCCACCCCATTGCTGAAAAACTGCGTGCGGTTTTATCAAGCCAAACAATGAGGATACTCTCTAGAGCAAAGGGTGCCATTTTGGGGGCATCTCGTTTGCTAGCCTTAATCTTAATATCTTGATAAGAGCAGTGCAAACTCCGGTCTATGGGCGGGGTTTTTTGACGGGGCAGGCGAATTATGGTATCTTTCAAAGGGAAATTCCAGTGTTTCTGGAAGAAACTGAGCAGGAGAACGGCGATGCAACTAAGCAAGGAAGACCTCCTCAGCATGTACCGGCGTATGGTGGCGATACGCATCTTTGAGATGAGCCTTCCCCGTTACTTTGAGGAAGGTTACATCGTGGGGACTGGGCATGTTTCCATGGGGGAGGAGGCAGTGGCGGTGGGAGCTTGCCACGCTCTGGAGGAGCGGGATTACATCATGTCCACCCACCGTGCCCATGGCCATGTCCTGGCCAGGGGCGCGGATATGAGGGTGATACTGGCCGAGGTCTTCGGCAAGGCTACCGGCTGCACCGGAGGCAAGGGTGGCTCAATGCACGTTTCTGATTTTGAGCGCAACTTTCTCGGCACCAGTGCCATTGTCGGTGGGGGGATAACCCTGGCCGGTGGCGTTGGTCTGGCGATCAAGATGCGCCGCTCTAACCAGGTCTGCCTTGACTTCTTCGGTGACGGGGCGAGCAACCGCGGCACCTTCCACGAAGGACTGAATCTGGCGGCGCTGTGGAAGGTGCCCACGGTGTTCCTCTGTACCAATAACCAATATGCCATGACCCTGCCCCAGTCCAAGGGGTGTGCCAACCTGGATATCTCGGCAAGGGCGGCTGCCTATAACATGCCAGGCTACCGGATAGATGGCACTGACGTCATCGCCGTCTATGAGACGGTGAAGGCGGCGGTGGATAGAGCCAGGAGAGGCGAGGGGCCAAGCTTGATTGAGTGTATCACCTACCGCCTCTCGCCCGAGCACAGCCTCCGTGTGGCCACGGTGGCCGGCACCGAGTACCGGCCCAAGGGTGAGCTGGAGGAGTGGTGGCAGAAATATGACCCGGTCAAGATTTTCCGTGAGAAGCTGATCGCCACGGGCTATCTCACCGAGGAGGGGGCGAAACAAATTGAGGCTGAGGCGCAGCGGGAATTTGAGGAGGCGGTGGACTTTGCCATAAGCAGCCCCGAGCCAAGCCCGGAGACGGCGTTTGAAGACATCTATGCTCCGGAAGGAGGCGACTGAAGTGGCGGAGCGCAAAATAACCTATCGGGAAGCTATCGCTGAGGCGATAAAAGAGGAGATGGCTCGCGATGAAAGAGTCTTCCTCATGGGGGAGGACCTGGGGAAATTTGGTGGAGCCTTCGGCACCACCCGGGGCCTATATCAAGAGTTCGGTGAGGAGCGGGTCAAGGATACCCCCATATCGGAGACGGCTATCGTTGGCTTTGGCGTTGGTGCAGCTCTGGTGGGCATGCGTCCCATCGTTGAGATAATGCGCATTGACTGGAGCACCATCGCCATGGATGAAATCGTGAATCACGCTGCCAAGATGCGCTATCTCTCCGGGGGTAAGCCGGAGCTGGCTATGGTTATCAAGACCAATGCCGAGGGAGGCCTTGGCCTTGGGGCCCAGCACTCGCAGAGCTTTGAGGCCTGGTTTGTCCATGTGCCCGGCCTTAAAGTAGTCATGCCCTCTGACCCTTATGATGGCAAGGGAATCTTAAAGGCAGCCATCAGAGACCCCAACCCGGTGGTATTCATTGAGCCCACCACTTTGCTCAGCCTGAGTGGCGCCGTGCCCGATGAAGACTATGTGGTGCCGCTGGGGAAGGCGGCCATCAAGCGGGAGGGGAAGGACGTGACCGTGGTTGCCTGGGGAACGCTCTTGCCCAAGGCGCTGAACGCGGCGCAGACTTTGGCTGGGGAGGGGATTGAGGTGGAGGTGATTGACCCGCGCACGCTGCGTCCGCTGGATATTGACACCATCGTTGATTCGGTTAAAAAGACGGGGAGGCTGGTGGTGGCGCATCAGGCGATAAAAACCTGCGGCGTGGGGGCGGAGATCGTGGCCCAGGTTCAGGAAATAGCCTTTGACCATCTGGATGCCCCCATCAAGCGGGTGGCCACTCCTGATGTCATCATTCCGGTAAATCGCAATCTAGAGAGGGTGGTATTTCCTCAGGAAGAGGAAATCATTGCCGCGGTGAAGTCTATCCTCTAATATAGTTCCTTGTCGGGGGACGGCCTTGCTCAAGACTCATAGCTGTGGTGAATTGCGCAAAGAACACGTTGGCAAAAAGGTAACCCTGGCGGGCTGGGTGGACCGCCGCCGGGACCACGGGGGGCTTATCTTCATTGACCTGCGCGATAGAGAGGGCATCGTTCAGGTTGCCTTCAACCCAGAGGTATCAGAGGCCAGCCACAAGGTGGCCGATAGGATGCGCAGTGAGTACGTGGTGAGGGTAAGCGGAGAGGTCGCTCGGCGTCCCCGGGGAACGGAAAACCCCAAATTGCCCACCGGGGAGGTTGAGATTATCGCCCAGGAGGCGGAGATACTGAATCCGTCCAAGACGCCGCCCTTCTACGTCAATGAGGATGTTGAGGTGGAGGAAAACCTGCGGCTGAAGTACCGCTATCTTGACCTGCGACGGCCGCGGATGAGGGAGAGTATGATGCTGCGCCATCAGGTGGTGAAATTTATCCGCGATTTTCTTGATGCCAATGGCTTTATTGAGATTGAGACCCCCATTCTCATTAAGAGCACCCCGGAGGGGGCGCGTGATTATCTCGTGCCGAGCCGTCTCCACCCAGGGAAGTTCTATGCGCTGCCCCAGTCCCCCCAGCAGCTGAAACAGCTGCTCATGGTCGCCGGGATGGAGAAGTACTATCAGATCGCCCGCTGCTTCCGTGATGAGGACACCCGCGCTGACCGTCAGCCCGAGTTCACCCAGCTTGACCTGGAGATGAGCTTCGTTGAGGAGGAGGATATCCTCTGTCTGATGGAGGAGCTTTTTGTCTCCTTGGTGGCCGCGGTCAAACCCCAGATGCGGGTGCTCACACCATTTCCTCGTTTGAGCTACGCTGAGGTTCTGGACCGCTACGGCACGGATAAACCTGATCTGCGCTTTGGCATGGAGATAAAGGACCTCTCTGATATCGTGGCAAAGTCCAGCTTCTCCATCTTCGCCGAGGCGGTCGCCAGTGGCGGCAAGGTCAAGGGTATCTGTGCCCCCGGCTGTGCTGATTATACCCGCCGGCAGCTTGAGGAGCTAAATGAGCTAGCGCGGAGCTGTGGGGCAGGGGGGCTGGTGACCATATCTCTGGGTGACTCCGCCGGCGGAGGCTTGGACGGCTTATCCATGGAGAAGGTACGGTCGGCAGCGGCCAAGTTTCTCACCACGGATGAGGTGAAGGAGATGGCCAGACGCCTGGAGGCGAAGATGGGCGACCTCCTTCTCGTCGTCGCTGGGGAGGCTAAGGTGGTCAATCTGGCCTTGGGGGAGCTGCGCCAGGAGATGGGCGCTCGGCTCAAACTGGCGGAGCCGAATACGCTTGCCTTTGCCTACATCAAAAATTTCCCCTTGTTCCGCTGGGACGAGGAAGCCGGGCGATGGGATTCAGAGCACCACCCCTTCACTAAACCCTGGGATGAAGACATACCGCTGATTGATACTGACCCGGGGAAGGTGCGCAGCAAGCACTATGATATGGTGTGCAATGGCTATGAGATAGGTGGTGGCAGCCTCAGAATCCACACCGCGGAGCTGCAGCGAAAGGTGTTCAGACTTTTGGGCTACCGCGATGAGGAGATTGAGGAGCGTTTTGGCCATATGCTGGAGGCCTTTGAATATGGCGCCCCACCTCATGGCGGCATCGCCCTCGGCATTGACCGCATCGTCATGCTGCTGGCGGGGAGGGAGACCATCCGGGAGGTGATCGCCTTTCCCAAGACACAGAGCGCCCTTGATTTGACCTTCAATGCCCCTTCGCCCGTCAGCGAGGCGCAGCTGGCTGAACTACATATTGAGCTGCGTGAAGAATAGTTTTATGGTTGACATAAAAGAAGTAGCCGAAAACATATATCTCATTGATAACCGCCTGTACGGCATCCCCAAGTGGGGGAGCGTCTATCTCATCAATGAGAGTAAAAAGGCGCTGATTGACGCTGGGCCGACTACCTCGGTGGCCACCGTTCTGGAGGGAATCAAAAAAATTGGGGTTGAAGCTGGGGATATCAACTATGTCATGGTGACGCATATCCATCTGGACCACGCTGGTGGGGCAGGGGTTCTGCTGGAGAGTATGCCCCAGGCGCAGGTGGTGGTGCATCATAAAGGGGCGAGGCACCTGGTGGACCCAACCAGGCTGGTGAGCAGCGTGGCCGAGACTCAGGGAGAGAAGGCGATGCGGATGTTTGGCCAAGTAGCGCCGATTGCAGAGGAGCGGGTGAAACCAGTGAGCGGTGGTGAGGTGATTGACTTAAGTGAAAAGCAGGCTCTGCGAATCGTTGCTGCCCCGGGGCATGCCTCGCATGAGCTCTGTATCTATGAGAGCCGCAATAACGGGCTGTTCAGCGGGGATGCCATAGGGATATCGGTGCTGGAAAATGAGGTGGTGCTGCCGGTTACGCCCGAGCCCAGCTTTGATTTGGAGCAGTACCTTGATACCCTGGAGAGGTTGATGGCCCTCGGGGCAAGCCGCATTTACTTCGCCCACTTTGATGCCAGCGGCAAGGTTCAGGAGAACTTGGAGCTAGCCAGGAATAAGCTTCAGGCCTGGGATAAGATAATCGCCAGGGCAATAGCGGAAGGGGGGCTGGAGCGGGCAGCGGAGGAGTTCAGGGCGCAGCTATTGCGGGAACTGGAACCGGTGAGGAAAAGAAAGTCCTTGTATAAATACCTGACTGATGGCATTATCGCCATGAATGTCGCTGGTTTTATAAAATATTATCAGGGGAAATCCAAAAGCTAGCTAGACCGATGGAGGCACCGTGAAGGTAACCAGGGAGAAGATTGAAAATAGCCAGGCATTTTTGACCATTGAGATGGAGCCGGCGGAGGTAGAGAAGTCTCTGGCCGAGGCATATCGGCGCCTGGTTAAGAAGACCAATATCCCCGGCTTCCGCAAGGGAAAGGCGCCGCGGGAGGTGCTGGAGCGCTACCTGGGTAAAGAGAGCTTTATGGAGGATGCGCTGAGTCATCTCGTCCCCCAGGCTTATGAGCAGGCGCTGAAGGAGCAGCAGATTGAAGCCATCGCCCAGCCTCATATTGAGCTAATCCAGACGGACCCGGTGATATTTAAGGCAACTGTGCCGCTGATGCCGGTGGTCAAGCTCGGCGACTATCATCATATTCAGGTCGCGCCAGAGCCGGTGGAGGTAACCGATGATCGGGTTGACGCCGTGATTGAGCGCTTGCGTCATCAAAATGCTACCTGGGAGCCGGTGGACCGGGCGGCGGACTTTGGCGATTTGGTGGTTTTGGACATTGAAAGCCATGTTGGGGGTGAGCCCTTTATCAACCAGAAGGGGGCCCAGTACCAGCTGGTGCGCGATTCGACCTACCCGGTGCCCGGCTTTAGCCACCAGCTGGCCGGAATGAAGAAGGGAGAGGAGAAGGAGTTCAAGCTTCAGTTGCCCGCCGATTTCCCCGAAAAATTAAGGGAGAAAGAGGCCTCTTTTAAGGTGAGGGTGGCGGAGATAAAGGAGGAGATACTGCCTGAGCTCAATGACGAGTTTGCCCGTCAGCTTGGCCCGGAGTTGAAGACGGTGGCGGCGCTTAAAGAGGAGGTCGCCACTAACCTGAAGCTCAGGGCTGAGGAGAAGGCCAGAATGGATTTTGAGGAAAAGGTGATTGACGCCGTGGTTGACCAGGCTCAAGTTGAGTTCCCGCCGATTCTGGTGGAGGCGGAGATACACCGGCTGATTGATGAACAGTCAAGGCGCTTCCAGATACAAGGGGGAAGTTTGGAGGAATACCTGGAAAGCACCAACAAGACGGAGGAGCAGCTACATGAGGAGCTGTATCCGATAGCAGTGAGAAGGGTCACCCGGTCGCTCGTCTTGGGCAAGGTTGCTGAAGAAGAGAAGATTGAGGTGGAGGAGTCTGAGATTGATGCTGAGATTGAGAATATGGTGTCAAATGCCGGGGAGAATAAGGAGGCGCTGTGGCGGGCGCTCGGTTCCCCGCGCTCCCGTGAGTCCATACGGCAGATTTTGCTCACCCGAAAAACCATAAACCGGCTTGTGGAGATAGCCAAGGACGCAAATATGCACGCTGGAGCAAGGAAGGAGGAGGAAAAATGAACATCAACCCATTTAATGTCATTCCCATGGTAATCGAGAGTGGTGCTAGGGGGGAGCGGGCCTTTGACATCTACTCGCTCCTGCTGAGGGAGCGCATCGTCATGCTAGGCATGCCTATCAATGACCAGGTGGCCAACGTCATCATCGCCCAGCTTCTCTATCTGGAGAGGGAGGACCCGGATAAGGACATCAGCCTTTACATCCACTGCCCGGGTGGGGTGATCAATGCTGGTTTAGCCATCTATGATACCATGCAGCTTATCCGCCCGGATGTGTCCACCATCTGCGTTGGGCTGGCGGCGAGCATGGGGACAGTGCTGCTGGCAGCTGGCGCCAAGGGCAAGCGTTATGCCCTGCCCAACTCCACCATCCACATGCACCAGGCATATGGCGGGGCGCAGGGATATGCCACCGACATTGAGATCGCGGCCCGTGAGATCATGCGGGTGCAGGAGGTGATCAGGAGCATCCTGGTGAAGCACACCGGCCAGCCCATGGAGAAGATAGCCCATGACACTGACCGGGACTTCTACCTCAATGCGGAGCAGGCGGTGGAGTACGGCATCATTGATGAGGTGCTGGGCAAAGAGACCAAGAAATAGTTCGGGGCTTCTTTAGCTCTCCGCTCCGGAGGGTTGGATAAAGGGCTTTTGGGGGTTACTCGTTTTTAACCAGAACCAGTTTGGGCCCGTCAGGGGTATCATCAACGTCAATGCTCACCCCCTCAAGGCGGGCGGCCAGCTCGGTCTCCACCAGGAGCACTTTTGAGCCCTCATATTCCACCACCTGATCCCCGGGCATCTCCACATCCATGCCCAGGCCAAGCCGGCCCGATTCATCGGCGATGAGCCTCAAGCCTGCCTGCGGGTTATCTACGTTCTCCAGTAGAATCCTTTTCAGCTCCTGTCTGGCACGCTCGGTTACGCCTACCATTTTCCCCCTCCTTGTTCATAATTTTTCATCGCGGCCGATGAGCACGCTGAAAATGAAGGTAATCCCCGTAGTCAGAGCAGTGAAGCTAGTTTCTTTGGTGAGCTCGAACTGGGTGACCTCTTCCCTTCTTTTGGATGGTAAAAGTTTGGGTCATCCAGCATTTAGGGGGTGGGGTGATTTGCCCGGGGGTAGAAAGAAAGGGCTCCGGCTTGAGGACTCTGATAACCTAAACTAAAACCATCGTTGTTTATAGTACACTATGGGAGTGCCTCTGTCAAGGCTGACCGAGGCTTCCCGGTGAGGAAATTGCCTGCCAAGCATACTTTACATAATGCTTGGGAGTTTTTAGAGGACACTGCTTACCTTCTTATTTATCTCAGCGCTTAGGTCATAGCCGTGGATAGGTCTCCCCTCAGCGTCAACGACGCGCTTATCGGCGGTTATTCTCACCTTGCCTTGGCTAAAGGCCTGGATGGTGGTGATTATCAGGGGTAGTTCTCTGGCCACCCCGTGCTGGCGGATGAGCTTGAACAGGGCGTTATCTTCACCCTGCTCTTGCTTTATCTTTTCCAGGGGCTGCCCCTTGATTTCCTCCCAGTGCTGATCAAAGGGCTCGCCCCTGATGGGGAAGGTGCAGTAGGTCACCACCGGGCCCCTGTCCAGCTCTGGGGTTACCAAGTGCATCATCGCCCCCGTTTCATGAGCGTCACTCTCAATCAGCTGCCAGATGACCTCCTGCCAGGTGCCCTTTGGCCCTCCGGGGGCAGCTGGATGGAGATTGAGCATATTGTATTTCTGGCACATCTCCGGGCCCACAATGAGCATGTAACCCGCCAGCACGCACAGGTCAGGATGAAAGCTCTCGAGTCTGGCCATCACCTCCCGGTCATAGTCCAGCCGCCAGGCAGGCAGGGCCTCTTCTTTTGGGCTGGAAACGGCTGGCCCGATTTTGGACTTGAATTTGCGGTAGGAGAAGGTGACCAGAGGGATGTGGTAGTCCTCCACCATCTTGAGAAAGGTATCGGTGGCTTCAGTTTCGCCGTACTCCCGGCTGCAGAAAACAAAGGCTATCTCAGCCTCAATCTCCCCTGATGAGATGGCTTCCTGCACCGCCTGGAGCAGCCCCCTTGACCCCTTGCCTCTGCCGGTGGAAAACCAGCCCAGCTGATACATCTTGTCTCACCTCTTGAAGTTTTTTAGCTTGGCCCAGGCGCTGCTGAAATGAGTCAGTGGATTGGTTCTGCGCCCGAAGACCCTGCCCTGGGCCAGCGCTTGGAGGAAGTCATCCTTGCCCTTAAATTCGGGTATCTCCACATAGGCATTGCCGATCTCGCTGGGGGTGTGGGCATCGCTGCCAGCGCTCTGGGGGATGGCGTATTTCTCGGCAAAGGAGAGGGCCTTGGCCGAGCTGCGCAGCAGCGGGCTTCTGGAGTTGAACACCTCAATGACATCGATTTGCTCGGCGATTTCCTCTATCTTCTCGCCCAGTGCCGAGGGACGGAAGATGTCAAAGGCGTGGGGAATGCAGACCAAGCCGCCTTGGGCTTTGATCTGAGCTATCGTCTCCTCCACGGAGAGACCGTTGGGGATGTCCTCTTTGAGGAACATGCCCATAATCTCGCCATACGGGGTCAGTATCTCCTCGGCGACGATTACAGTAAACGGGGCCAGCTCGCGCATTCTGAGCCCCCCCTCAATGGTGCCGTGGTCAGCGATGGCCACGCAGTTTATCCCCAGCTCCTGGCAGCGGGCGATGATTTTGTCCAGGGGCATGGTGCAGTCCATGGAGTATTCGGTGTGGATGTGCATGTCAGCTCTCAGCAATTTACTCTTGGCTACTCCTTTCTAGGTACTCGCCGGTGCGAGTATCAACTTTGATGATATCGCCTTGATTCACAAATAGGGGGACTTGGATAGTAAGTCCGGTCTCGAGCTTAGCCGGTTTGCTGCCGGCGGTGGCGGTGTCCCCCTTGAAGCCAGGCTCAGTTTCCACCACCTCCAGCTCCACGGCGATGGGTAGCTCTATGCCCACCACTTCACCTTTATAGCTTGACACTTCCACCGTTGTCCCCTCCTTCAGGTAGTTCAGGGCATCGCCCAGCTTCTCGCGGTTGATACCAGTCTGCTCAAAGCTCTCCACGTCCATGAAGTAATACAAATCTCCGTCACTGTAGAGATACTGCATCGGTCGTGAGTCAAGGCGCGCTCGGGTGAGTTTCTCGTCAGACTGGAAGCTGCGCTCGATGATATGGCCGGCGGCTAGGTCACGGAGTTTGACCCGGGCCAGCGCCGTCCGCTTCATCTTGACGTGCTGGTAGTCAATGACCTGGTACAGCTTGTCATCCAGCTCAATGATGACTCCTTTTCTCAGTTCGCTGCCGCTTATCATGTTACACCTTCCTTGATTTTGAGATTATTTTTGCCCGGCCGTTTTCCATGACGACCAGGTCCTCAATCCTCACCCCACCCCAGCCGGGGAGATAGACACCAGGCTCGATGGTGAAGACCATGCCTGAGGTGAGCGGCTCGGTGGTGCCGGGGCCAAGGCGAGGTGACTCATGCGCCGCCAGCCCCACGCCATGCCCCAGGGAGTGCCCGAAGGCTTTCTCGTAGCCGGCCTCGGCGATGACGGTCCTTGCCAGCTTGTCAGCCTCCTCACCGGTCATCCCCTCCTTGATCAGCTCCAGTGCAGTTAGCTGGGCGCCAAGCACGATATCATACACTTTCTTGAAGGTATCATCGGGGGCGCCGAGGCAGATGGTGCGGCTCAAATCGCTAGAGTAGCCAGAAACTCTGGCGCCGATGTCAAGCAGTACCGGCTCGCCGGGCTGAATGGAGCGCGGAGAGGGCTTGGCGTGGGGCAGGGCGGAATTGGGCCCTGAGGCGACAATGATATCAAAGGGCACCGCTTGGCTACCACTTTCACGCAAGAATTTCTCTATCTCCCAAGCCGCCTCTTTTTCCGTCATGCCAGCTTGAAGTATACCCTCAATGTGCTCAAAGGCGCGGTCGGCAAGCTCAGCGGCTCTAGCGATGGCTGCAATCTCTTCAGGCTCTTTCACCGCCCGCAGAGATTCCACCAGCCCATCCAGGGGGACGAGCTTGGGTGGAGACTCAAGCTTACCTATTATATCACTTAACTTTCGATAGAGGCTGAGGGTGATGTGCCCGGCTTCAAAACCCAATTTAGCTAGCGCTAGCCCGGAGATGAGCTCGGGGAACCAGTTCGCCATGTCACCAGCTATGGGGAAGATTCGGTACTCAGGGGTCTGCTCTTTGGCCTGCTCAAGGTAGCGGAAGTCGGTGGCCAGGATGGCATCCTGGGCGGTAATCAGCAGAAAGCCGGCCGAGCCATCAAACCCGGAGAGATAATATCTATTCTCCGGCTGGGAGATAAAGATGGCATCAAGCTCTTTTTCGGCCAGTTTCTGACGCAGCTTGCCTAATCTAGCGCTCATCTTCAGCTTCGTCATCTCTTTTTCGGGCCATGGGGTGGGCCGCGAGATATATTTTCCTCGCTTGGCTCTGGCTGACGTGGGTGTAAACCTGGGTGGAGGAGAGTTGAGCGTGGCCGAGGAGCTCCTGAACCACTCTCAAATCAGCGCCGCCATCAAGCAGATGGGTGGCGAAGGTATGGCGCAATAAATGAGGGTGAACTCTTCGCTCAATATTGGCTTGGGCGGCGTATTTCTCCAGAATCTTCTGTATTCTCCGGGCCGGCAGGCGTTCCCCATAGCGGTTGAGGAACACGGCGCGGCTTTTTTTATTGCCCAGGAGCTGGGGTCTGCCTTGACTGAGGTAGAGGCTCAGCATCCGGGCGGCTGGCTCCCCGATGAGCACCACCCGCTCTTTAGCCCCCTTCCCCCAGACCCGGATTTCATTGGTATCAAGGTCGAGCTGCTCCAGGTTCAGGTTTACCAGCTCGCTCACCCTGAGTCCAGAGGCGTAGAGGAGCTCGAGCAGGGCGCGGTCACGCTGCCCTTGTGGCGTGGATAAATCAGGGGCCTCCAGCAGGCGCACCGTCTCCTCAACGCTGAGGAAGGATGGCAGGTGCCTATCTTGCTTGGGCGAGGAGGTCTTGTCCAGCGGGTTATTTGAGATTATCCCCTCACGCGCGAGATAGCGGTAGAAAGAGCGGATGGCGGAGAGCTTGCGGGCGATGCTGGATTTGACCACTCCCTGGCCCATCAGCCAGGAGATATAGTCACGCAGGACGTGACTATCCACCTCCTCCAACGAGCTGATTTTTCTCATCTTGAGAAACTGGAAGAAGCCCCTCCCCTCACCCCGGGCGTAGTTGCCCACCAGGTCACTAGTGTAGTTGCGCACCGTGTAGGGGGAGACGCCCCGCTCCGCCTCAAGGTAATTTAGGTATCTATCAAAAACGTTTTGTATGGAATTGGTCATGCTGGCAGCTTCCCCCTGTACTCACACTTGGTGCACTTGGCCCATCTCCCCCGGTAGATGGTGAGCAGCCCACCGCACTTGGGGCAGGGCTGGAGGAGGGGCTTGAAGTTGGTGGCAAACTGGCAATCGGGATAATTGCTGCACCCGTAAAAGACGCGTTTTTTCTTGCTTATCTTTTCTAATAGCTCTCCCCCGCACTGAGGGCACTTGACCCCGGTTTTGACCTGAAACGGTGCCGTGTATTTGCACTCGGGATAACCGCTGCAGGCCAGGAATTTGCCATAACGCCCCACCTTGATGGCCAGGGGTTTACCGCACTGGGGGCAGGCCTCCTCGGTCAGCTCATCGGCCAGCTTTACCTTCTCAATGCGCTGAAAGGCGTCTTGAAGGTCTTTCTCAAAGGGGATGTAGAAATCCTGAACCACATTCACCCAATCGCGGTGGTTATTGACGATGTCATCCAGCTCATCTTCCATGTGGGCGGTGAACTTGATATCAACGATATCGGCGAAATACTGGCTAAGCAGGTCGCTTACGATGAAGCCCAGTTCGGTGGGTTGGAAGCTCCCCTTGATTTTGGTCACGTAGCCACGCTCCTGAATGGTGGAGAGGATGGGGGCATAGGTGCTGGGGCGGCCGATACCCCATTGCTCCAGCGTCTTGACCAGGGTGGCTTCGGTGAAGCGGGGTGGAGGCTGGGTGAAGCGCTGCTCAGGGAAAAGCCCGAGGAGCTCAAGCTCGTCACCTTTCTTTAAGGGAGGAAGGGTTCCTTTCCTCTCTTCCTCATCAGCTTCGTCCTTGCTCTCGCTATAAAGCACCATAAATCCGGGGAAGGTGTTCACTGAGCTTGAGGCCCTCAGCAGGTAGGCAGACTGCGGGCCTTGGGCCTCAATATCCACGGTGGTGTTGTCAAACAGGGCGGCGGCCATTTGGCTAGCCACCATTCGCTTCCAGATAAGCTCATAAAGCCGGAACTGGCTGGCGGTAAGGTAGCGCTTGACCGAGGACGGCTCTCGGGAGATTTTGGTGGGGCGGATCGCCTCATGCGCCTCCTGGGCTCCCTTTATCCGGCTAGTGAAGGAGCGGGCGTGAGGGGGGAGGAACTGGGGGCCGTACTTCTGGGCGATGAAGTCTCTGGTCTCGGCGATTGCGGAGTGGGCCACTCTGGTTGAATCAGTGCGCATGTAGGTGATAAGCCCGACATTACCTTCCTCGCCGAGGGGAAGGCCTTCGTAAAGTTGCTGGGCCACTGCCATGGTCTGCTTGGCGGTAAAGCGTAGCTTGCGCCAGGCTTCCTGCTGCAGGGTGCTGGTGATGAAAGGTGGGGCGGGCTGGCGGGAGGCTTTCTTGGTGCTTACCTTGAGGACGCGGTATTCCGCCGCTTCCAGCTCCTTTACCACCTTATCCGCCTCTTGCTGGTTGGGAATCTCTAGTTTGGTTCCGTCGGCAAGGCTAGCTAGCATCGCCCGGAAGGATGCTGCCTCTGCCTTCTTACCAAGCTCAGCTTCAATTATCCAGTATTCAACCGGGACAAAATCCTGGATTTCACGCTCGCGGTCAACGATAATCTTCAGTGCCACCGATTGGACTCTACCTGCGGAGAGCCCCCGTCTCACCTTCCTCCAGAGCAGGGGGCTGATTTTATAGCCCACCAGCCTATCCATGATGCGCCGGGCCTGCTGGGCATTGACCAGGTGCATATCTATGGGGCGCGGGTGCTGGAAGGCGCTTTTCACCGCCTCTTCAGTTATCTCATGGAAGACGACGCGGTGGTACGGCTTATGGTCAGACTTGGTCACCTCAACCAGATGCCAGGCGATAGCCTCCCCCTCGCGATCCGGGTCAGTGGCCAGATACACCGCGCTGGCGTCCCGGGTAGCCTGTTTTAGCTCGCTGGCGAGCTTGCTTTTGGCCTTGGGCACCACGTATCTGGGGGCGAAGCCGTTCTCAATATCCACGCCCAGCTGGCTCTTGGGCAGGTCTCTGATATGCCCCAGTGAAGCCTTAAGCTCATAACCCCGGCCCAAAATCTTGGTCAAGGTTCTGGCTTTGGCTGGTGATTCCACGATGACCAAATTCTTCATGATAGCTAATCCACTCTCACCCTGTATTCCTCTCTCATCTCCCGGGCGAGGACATAGCTCATCGGCCCGGATTGCTTGACCAGACCTTTAAGCTCCATCATGGCCAGGGTGCTGCTCACGGTGGAGATGGGGAGACCACTATGGCGGCAGACCTCGTCAATGTGAACTGGCTCGGCGCTCAGGTGCTTCAGCAGCAGGGACTCGGTATCAGAGGGCGCAATAACCTCCCTCATCTCCATTTGCCTGGCCACCGTCATCAGGTTCAGTTCCTCCAGAATATCGGTATAGTCCCTGACCAGTTTGGCCCCTTCTTGGATGAGGTGATTAGTGCCCCGGCTGGCCGGGGAGAGGATGCTGCCGGGAACGGCAAACACCTCCCGGTTCTGTTCTAGCGCTAGCTGCGCGGTGATCATGGCCCCGCTGGTTTCATCAGCTTCAGTGACCAGCACGCCCAGGCTCAGCCCGCTCATAATGCGGTTGCGCCGGGGGAAGTTCTCCGCCCTGGGCCTAGTGCCCAGAGGATACTCGCTGATGAGGGCGCCATGCTCCATGATATCGCGGGCAAGTTCCGCGTTCTCGCCGGGGTAAACGATGTCAAGCCCGCAGGCAAATACGGCGATGCTTCTGCCGCCCGCCGCCAGCGCCGCCCGATGAGCTATGGCATCAATGCCTCGGGCCAGACCACTGACGATGGTGATCTTGCTCTGGGCCAGGTCAGTGACTATTTCCTCAGTCACCTGCCTGCCATAAACGGTGGCCCGGCGGGTGCCCACCACGGCCAGGCACCACTCGTCCTGCGGCAGCAGAGAGCCCCTGACGTAGAGGAGCGGGGGATAATCATATATTTCCCTGAGCCGGGATGGATAGCCTGGGTCAGTGTGTTTAAGCACCTTCACGCCATAGCGGTCCAACTTCTCCATCTCGGCCTCTGGGGAAATCTTGGGGCGCCAGGTGGTGATGGCCTGTGTGGAAGCGCGGTCAAGCCCAGCCTGCTTCAGCTCGGCAGGTGCTGCCCTCCAGGCATTTCCTAAGCTGCCGAAGTGGTTCTCCAGCTGGGCCAATTTCACCCGGCCAATGCCAGGGATGAGGCTGAAAGCTACCCAGTATTTGATATCTTGACCGCTCATCTCCAGAGCAATTCTAACACAGAGGCAACTTGGGAAACAATTTGGCTGCTCGAGGGCGCCTATATATCTGAGAGCGCTCTCCTTCACGGGCTTATCGGTAGAGGCTTGTTTTGCCCAGGAAGAGGGCATCTATGGAGAAGAACCTGCTCCCGAATATCACTATCTGGAGTGCCAGAGCCAGCATCACTAGGTCAATCGCCAAGCTGTGCACGGCAAGCAGCGGCACCGCCGGGCCAAAACAGGGGCAGACCTCAATATCCAGCCCCCGGACCAGAGCACTGATTTTGGCGATGGCGAAGCTGAGAACTAGTAATCCGCTCAGCGAGGCGCTCAGCTTCAGCAGCACTCCCAGTATCAGAAAGCTCCCCAGGGCGATCTCCACAGGGGGGAGGGCGTGGCTGTAAATTGAGACCGGGCCATAGGGCAAGAGGTCATATTGGACGACCTCCCAGAGCAGGGTGTCAACGTGAGGTAGCTTAACTATGCCAGCAAAGAGGAGAATGCCGCCCAGCGCCGCCCGGCTGAACAGGGTAAAGTATGGACGGAGAAAGGGCCATATCAGCTTCCCGGCGACGTTGATGATAGCATCGGCGCTGCGCCTTGTCATCAGGACTCCGGGCAAATCACCGGCTGGGTTTTACTGGAGGCGGCGTCAGCCGGTTGATTGCCGCCAATATAAAGTGGCGGAGAGGGTGGGATTCGAACCCACGGTAGCCAAAGGCTACACACGCTCTCCAGGCGTGCCTGATAGGCCACTCCAGCACCTCTCCGCAAGCTGCGGTATATGAGCTATTATGCTATTTGCCAGTGGCGGAGAGGGTGGGATTCGAACCCACGCTCCACAATACGTGGAGACCGCTTTTCGAGAGCGGCACCATAAACCACTCGGACACCTCTCCAGCTTCAAATTCTACCTTAAAAGCTCACCTGATATCAAGGCTATGGGATGGCCATAGACTTTTCTCTGGTTGACAAAACGAGGCGGGTGGTTTAATCTTCTAGGAAGGTTTATCCTGACCCCTTCAGAGAGTAACTTCAGGAAGGAGAAACATCATGGTCAAAGGTTATATGAATAAATTGCTTTTTGTGGACCTGACGCAGGGCAAATGTCAGGAGGAAGCCTTGGATGAAGGGACATGCCGGGACTTTCTGGGAGGCTATGGCATCGGCGCCCGGATTTTATTTGAGCGGATGAAGCCCCACGCTGACCCTTTAGGCCCGGATAATATGCTGGGTTTCATGACCGGCCCGCTTACTGGCACGCCGGCGCTCTGCAGCGGCAGGTTTGTCGTCATTGGTAAATCTCCCCTCACCGGGACCTGGGGTGACACCAATTGTGGTGGTGACTTTGGGCCGAACCTGAAATTTGCCGGCTTTGATGGCATCTTCTTCAGCGGCGTGGCCTCAAAGCCTGTCTATCTCTACATTGAGAATGGAAAGCCAGAACTGAAAGATGCCACCGAGTTATGGGGCAAGGACTGTCTGGAGACGGAGGACACGCTGAAAGGTATCCACGGCAAGGATACCAGCGTCGTCTGCATCGGCCCTTCTGGGGAGAAGCTTTCCCTCATCGCCGCCATCATCAATGAGAAAGGGCGGGCTGCTGGCAGGTCGGGAATGGGGGCGGTGATGGGCAGTAAGAAACTTAAGGCGGTGGCGGTCAAGGGCAAGCTGAAGATACCCATGGCGGATGAGGCTAAAGCCAGTGAGCTACGGCGCAAATATATACCTCAGCTTAAGGCTCAGGGGCCAACCTTCCGGGACTATGGTACCTCTGGGTTTACTGAGGCCAGCGCCATGAGCGGAGACTCTCCGGTGAAGAACTGGATGGGAGTGGGGGTGATTGATTTCCCCAATGCCAAGCGCATCAGTGATGACGCGGTGATCGCCGAGCAGGAGCGCAAATATGGCTGCTGGCGCTGCCCCATCAGCTGTGGCGGGCACATGAAGGCAAAGCCGGGGCGGGCCCGCGTTTCCCATAAGCCTGAGTACGAGACGCTGTGCATGGCGGGCACTCTGTGCCTCAATGATGACCTTGAGTCCATCATTCGCTTCAATGACATCTGCAATGCCTATGGTATAGACACCATCTCCGCTGGCTCTGCTATCGCCTTTGCCATCGAGTGCTACCAAAACGGTATCTTGAGCAAGGATGATACTGGCCTGGAACTGCGTTGGGGGGATGGCGATGCCGTGGTGGCCCTCGCCGAGAAGATAGCCAAGCGCGAGGGCATTGGCGACCTCTTGGCTGACGGCATTAGGCGAGCCGCGGAGAAGATAGGCAAGGGGGCAGAGCAGTTTGCTGTCCACGTCCAGGGGCAGGAGATCCCGGCCCATGACCCGAGGTATTATCCGGCGCTGGCGGTGACCTACCGCATGGATGCCACACCAGCCCGGCACACGCAGGGCGGCCGTGGCTGGATCCAAGGGGTTGACTTCCTCAGCGACCCGAGGGAGAACAAGTATGACTACACTAACACCGGGGAGCTGCAGAAGAAGGCGATGAACATGATGCACGTGGTCAACGCTTCCGGGATCTGCATGTTCGCCTATCTCTCCTACCCGGCGCAATTTATCCCTGACTTTCTCAGCGCCGTCACCGGCTGGGATTACACCTTTGAGCGGTGCTTCCTCATCGGGGAGCGCATCGCCAACATGCGCCATCTCTTCAACCTGCGCGAGGGGCTGAACCCGCTGAAGTATTTCTTCAACCCCAGGGCGGTGGGCCGGCCACCGCTGAAGGAAGGCCCCATCGCCGGGGTGACGCTGGATGACGAGACCATGGTCAAGGATTACCTCATGGCCATGGACTGGGACCTCACCACGACCAAGCCAAGCGCCCGTAAGCTGCAAGAACTCGGTTTGAGCGAGTTAGTCAAGGATATATAGGCTTGGCGGGGCCGCCGGGAAAAGGGAAGCTGGATGGGTGATGACGGCTGTATTTGAGCGCCCTCGCTTAAAAAGAGCCAAAGTTAACCAGGAGGCAAGACGTCATGGGCAGAAAGGCCAAAGTCGGGCTTACCCGGGATTTCTTTGATGAAAGTGGCAAATTCATTATGCCCGGTCCGGGCTTGAAGCTGCTGGATGCAATGCCTGAAGTGGAGTATGAGATATTCCCTGAATTTCGGCGCGAGGTCACCCCGGAGCAGATAGAGGGCTTTGATATAGTGTGCACCTTCCGGCCCCTGTGGACGAAACAAAGCATCGCCGGCAATGACCGGCTCATCTCCATCCACCGGGGTGGGGTGGGCTACGAAAGGCTTGACGTCCCGGCACTTACTGAGGCGGGCATAATGCTATTTATCACCCCGGGGGCGGTGCGTCGCCCGATGGCGGTGGTTTACCTCACCTTTATCCTCGCCCTGAGCATGCGGCTTCTAGCCAAAGACAGGCTGATTCGCCAGGGACGCTGGGGGGAGCAGTATCACTATCAGGGTTATGGCCTAGTTGGGAGGACGCTGGGTGCAATCGGGGTGGGCAATATTGGCCATGAGATGTTCAAGCTAGCTAGGCCCTTTGAGATGAAGCACATCGCCTATGACCCCTACGTAACCCAGGAGGCGGTGGCTGATGTTGGCGTCAAGCTGGTGGACTTAGACACGGTGCTGGCTGAGTCAGACTTCCTCTGCATTATCTGCCCTCTGACCGAGGAGACCCGCCATCTGATTGGGGAAAAGGAACTCAGGAGGATGAAGCCGACCGCCTTTCTCATCAACGCGGCCCGTGGCCCCATCGTGGACGAAGCGGCGCTGATCAAGGCTCTCGAGGAGGGCTGGATACGGGGGGCGGGGCTTGATGTCTTTGAGCAGGAACCGATATCGCCGGATAACCCTTTGCTCAAGATGGACTGCGACAAGGTCATCCTCAGCCCCCACGCCATGGCACAGACTGACCAGACCTTCAGCACCATGTGGGAGATAATCACCGGGCAAATTTCGGCCATCATCCGCGGCGAGATTCCGGAGACGCTGGTCAACCGTGAGGTTCTGGAGCGCCCGGAATTTAAGGCGAAGATGAAGAGATTTCTTGAGGCTATCAGGGAATAAACCCTTATCGGCTAGTGAAATTTAGATTACGAGGGAGGGCGGCGATGAAAATGTTTGACCTCTCGGGGAAAATCGCCATCGTTACCGGCGGTAGTCAGGGAATCGGCTTTGCCATGGCCAGGGGGCTGGCTCTGGCCGGGGCAACGGTCATTATCACCAACCGCAGGGCTGCCGAGGGGCAGAAGGCTGCCGAAGCGCTGAAGCAGGAGGGGTTAAGCGCAGTGGCCATCCCCGCTGACGTGAGCGATATCTCCTCGGTGGCGGCCATGGTCTCCAGGGTAATCAAGGATTTCGGCAAAATAGACATTTTGGTCAACAACGCGGGCATCATCGTCCGCAAGCCGGTGGAGGAAGTCGGTGAGGAGGAATGGGACCGCATCATGAGCACCAATCTCAAGGGGATGTTCTTCTGCTGTCAGCTGGTGGGAAAGGAGATGCTCCGCAGTAAAGGGGGGAAGATCATCAATACCTCCTCCGTCATCGCCACCAAATTGCAGCCGCTGCGCTCGGTTTATGCCATCTCCAAGGCGGGGGTTTCTCATCTCACCCGGGCGCTGGCCCTTGAGTGGGGAAAATACAATATCAATGTCAACGCCATCGCCCCTGGGGTAACCATCACCCCCCTCAATGAGAAATACTTTAAGGAGCACCCCCAGGAGCTTGAGGGATATGCTCGCGCCACCCCCAAGGGCAGGGTGGCCTACCCTGAGGATTATGCCGGGGCGGCGGTATTTCTCGCTTCAGATGCCTCTGATTACATCACCGGGCAGACCTTGGTAGTTGATGGTGGTATGAGCATCTGCTGAAAGCGAGAGACTATTTAATAAATTGGGGAGACGATAATGACATCAAAAGTGAAGTTCTGCCTTTTTGCCTCAACGCCGGATATGGAGGAGCTCAACTTTGTGGTCAAGGTGCTCACCGGGACTCCGGCTGAGGTTGGCGAGCGTGCCGTCAAGTGGGGGTATGACGGCATCGAGTTCATGCCCAACCCGGAGCGCGTTCCTGACCCTGAGGTGTTTGCCCAGGCGCTGGGGCGCACCGGCGCCATAATGCCGGTGGTCAACAGCGGCCGCATCGCCGTGCAGGGGATGGCCCTTCTCCACGAGGATAGGGCTGTCCAGAGGAGGGCGATTGAGGCTTTCAAGCGCTTTTTAGACTTCGCCGGTTATTTTGGGGCGCGGGTGGGGCTGGGGATGGCGCGCGGTATGGGAATCCCGGGGGTGAGCAAGGAGGAGATGACGCGGCAGGCTGAGGAGGTCTTCCGGGAGCTTGCCGAGCATGCCGAGAAGGCGGGAGCGGTCATCATGCTGGAGCCAGCCGAGGCTGAATTCACCAGTCTATTTAATACCAACGCCGAGGTCATGGCGATGGTGGAGAGAATCGGCAGCCCCAATTTCAGCCTGATGCTGGATACGCATCAGCTCTGGGCGGTGGAAGCCTCCATCGAGCAGGGCATCAGGGCGGCCAAGGGTCAGGCCAGACACATCCATCTCTATGAGCCCAGCCGTTTGCCTCCTGGGGTTAGCCCTGAGAAGGAGGCGCTTGACTGGCCCCACATCGCCCAGGTGCTGAAAGAAGATGGCTTTGAAGGTTCGGCCTCGGTGGTGCTTGTTCCGAAGGGGGACCCGGAGCCGGTGGCGCGGCAGTCGGTAGCTTATCTACGCCGTCTCTTCAATTGGTAGGGATGAAAAGCCCCTTTTTAAGCCATGATGGAAACGGGAAGAGATAGGGACATACTTGACTAAACCTCTTTCCCGTGATAGATTTTAGAAGGGCTTTTCCTGGGCAAGCACATTGAAAGCGGGTGAGCGCCGGTGGTGATAGGCGGCATCGCCCGCTTTCTTGGACAGGAAAGGATGGCAGGTTTATGCTAAAGGGACTCGCGGTCAACGTTGCCACGATCGTGGGGCTCAGCATGGGGTGTCAGAACCAATGAGAGACACGCTGC